>NZ_JAGIOS010000003.1:624206-936309 GCF_017876815.1 Sinorhizobium meliloti
CAAGCTTGTAGAGGAGCTTGCCTCTCTGCGTGGCCGTCAGTGTGGACCATGGCTGGTCGTGAAGGGCGATACGTGCAGCCTCGACGGCACGATTGACGTCCGCTTCCCGTGCCTCTGGCATCTCCGCCCAGGCACGGCCGGTGGTGGGATCGATGCTTTCGAAGCGGGCTTCGCCGTCTGCGAATTCACCGTTGATGTAACACTGGAAGCGCTGCATGTGCCCTACTCCGCAAATGCTGGCATGACATCGGCGATGAAGCGTTCGAGCGAAGCCTTCTTGCGCTCGAAGGTCATGCCTGTGTCGATCCAGAAGGAATATTCGTCATACCCCAGTGCCTCGTAGCTCTTGATGCGGGCGATGACCTCGTCGGCTGCGCCGACGACGTTGTTGCGTCGCATTGCCTCGCCTGAGAGCATGGCATTGGCGGCAATTTCCTCTTCCGGAATCCGATCGATGAGGCCTTGTCTGATCGGTCTTTCGTTCTTGAACCAGGCGAAGAAGTAATTGTAGTATACGCTCATCTCATGAGCTGCCTGCGCGATATCCGCCTCGTCGGAGCCGACATAGGTGTGCCGCAGCAGCATGATCTTCGGTCGCGGGAGCTCTGGATCCTTGGCGCAGGCGTCGTTGAACCGTGCCATCAGGCTCCGAACCTCCTCGTCGTCCTGCCAGAGTGGCGTCACCTGCACATTGCAGCCGTTCGCAACGGCAAACTCGTGCGAGTTGGGATCGCGCGCAGCAACCCATATCGGCGGATGGGGCTTCTGCAGCGGCTTCGGTGACGAGGTCGTGGCCGGAAACTTGAAGAACTCGCCGTCGTGGGCGTAATCACCCGCCCAGATCCCCTTCACCGCCGGAATGAGTTCGCGCATGCGCTGCCCAGCGCTCCAGGCGTCGAGGCCCGGCAGCAGCCGCTCGTACTCGAAGGAATAGGCGCCGCGGGCAATTCCGATGTCAAGCCGACCCTCGCAGATCAGATCCGTCATTGCGGCTTCTCCCGCGAGCTTGATCGGATGCCAGAAGGGCGCGATCACCGTGCCGGTTCCAAGCCGCGCGGTCTTAGTGCGACGGGCAAGGTCCGCAATCGTTACGAAAGGATTCGGCGCAATGGTGAACTCCATTCCATGGTGTTCACCGGTCCAGATCGCGTGCATGCCGCCTTTGTCGGCGATTTCGCACAGCTTGATGAATTCTTCGTACAGCGTCTTGTGGTCTTGCGAAGCATCCAGGCGCTCCATGTGAACGAAGAGCGAGAATTTCATGAGTGTGCGTCCTTCTTCGCGATCGGATGGACCGTGCCGCCGGTCTCGTCGCCGAAATACATGCCGAAATTGCCGATAGAGCTTTCGAGTACGAAACGATTGATGATATCGGCGGTCGCGCTGCTGCTGAACTTGGCCGCAGCCAGCTCCGCCGGCCTGACAAACCGGCCTTGTCGTGGTGCACCGTCGCTGGCAAGCGCGTGGTAAACGATGTTTTGACGACCATCGCTCTTGTCCTCGTAAACCGAGTAGAGAAATCCGATGGTGACGTTCAGCCCGGTCAGTTGTTCGAGAAACGCGGCAAGCGTGCGCGCTGGATCGCCGCCTTCGACTGTGCAATTCGGAAGCGACAGGGTTTCATTGCCTGCCAGAAATACAGCGCCCTGCTGTTCGAGCACCGCACCGAGACGAATTTCTCCCTCAACGGCAGCGGAAACCGCCTTTCCTGCCAACCTCGGCGTGAAGTAGCCGCCCCGGGCGTAACCCAGGCCATTGAGGCCGCTGTTTTCGAAGGCGGTAACGCGACCAATTATGATGACATGATCGCCCGCCTCGATGATGTCCTGCATCGAACACTCGAACCAGGCTGCCACATCTGAGAATATCGGGCAGCCGTCCCGGCCAAGCCGCCAATCGACCGCTGCAAACCGATCCTCCACGGGGCGGGCAAATGTATTCGAGACGTCTTTTTGCGTTTCGGACAAGACGTTGATGGCGAAACGCCCTGCCGAAGTCATCGATTCATAATTGCGCGAGCTCTTGGCAAGGCAAACGAGCAGCAGCGGCGGATCCAATGAGACGGACGTAAAGGAATTGGCCGTAAAGCCGATTGGCTTGCCTGCCGCATCGCTCGCCGTCACCACCGTCACTCCGGTTGCGAATGCGCCGAACGCGTCTCGCAAGGCTCTCGGGTCGAAAACTTCCGCAGTCATCTCGGTTTCTCCCTGGAAGTCAGCCATTCGGACATCAACGCGTTGACGATCTCGGGGGCGGTTAGATTGACCATATGTCTGTGACCATCGACAATGCGTGCCCATCCCTTTGGCGTCACAGACGCCATCTGTTTGGCCATTTCCGGTGTCGAATTCGGATCTCCCGAGCCCGTTAGGAAGAGAGCCGGGCATTCGACGGACGGCCAGCAGTCTGCATAGATCTCATCGCCCCCCGCAAAGGCGGCATAGGCAATCGCGTATCCTTCCGGATCGACCATCTCCAACCATGTTCGTGTTAGCTCTCGAGCACGTTGGCTCTCCGGATCCTCGCCGAACCACCGCTCCAAAGGCCCTTCCGCGTCGACCCCGTTTTTACGGATAGCTTCAGCGCGCGCCAGGACTGCAGCTTTCGCCGCGGCGTCGCGGCGATAAACGCCGTTGAGATAAGCGACACGAGTGATCCGGTCGGAAAATGTTGCCACCGCGCCTCCGGAAATAAGTGCACCCATCGAATGTCCGGCGATACTCGCCCGTGCGATGCTCAGGTCTTCCAGGAAGCAGCCAAACCAAGCAACATAGTCCCGCACCGTGCTGCCCGCTGGGATTTTTTCGCTTGCGCCATGCCCCGGCATGTCTAATGCGAAAACCCGGTGGGTTTTTGCGAAAGCCTCGATTTGTGGCGCCCAAGCCTCTAGGCGCATACCAACGCCGTGAATGAGGATTAACGTCTCTCCATCGCCGGCTTCGAAATAGGCGGTGCCGCGCGCAGTGGTCTTGCGCGGAAGGGAGGCGCCGCCCTCCCCGAATGTGTGTGATGTAACCGTTTGCATCGAGGTGTCCACCGCCGCTCAGACGCCGGCCGGATTGGTGACATCTTGCCCAAGCTCCTTCAAATCCTCGTAACGGTCGCCGATCCGGTGATGAGGACGTCCGCCAGTCGAGGCGCCAAGAGCCACCACGATTTCATCGGCGGCTGGGGCATCGGGTACTGCGGTCTGGATCGTCAGGTAGTGCGAACGGCGCCCCTCGTCGTTCTTGTCCATCAGGGGGATCATGATGGGGGCATTGGCAGGGCCGCGCGTATTGCAGAAGGCCAGGTATGATTTGGCGCCAACCGCTTGGCGATAATGATTGCCGAAACGCAAGGTATGGATGAGCGCCGAGGCATGCTCGATTTCGCCATCAATCCCGACCACGGCGGCTTTCCCATAAGCTTCAACCGCCTCGGCGGAACCAACGGCATCGATGATCATCCTAGTTAGAAGCTCGCCCAGTACCGGTGCCGCCCTGTGAATCTCCGGCCTCAGATCTTCGACGAAGCCGTGCCCAACCCACGGATTTTTCACCACCGCCACCGCCGAAAACAGCTTTAACGGCAGAGGGGCGGCTTTCCCGCCCTCGATCAGGGTCGTTTCCATCTGGAGAAGCGTCTTGCGGATCTGAACGGGCATAGGACATCCTTCCTGTGAGCTATTTGATCTTATGGTATGCCATCATATAAGACAGTCAAGTGGCTCTTCAACGCAAAGCCCGAATTCCGGCCAAGTGCCCGATTTTGGTAGGAAAAAATTTGCGATTGAGGGCGAACGCAAACCGAGCGCTTTGATCGCGGTCGGTTTTTTGCAGCGGAATGCGTGCCGATTCCGATGAAGCCGCCCCTTTGTTCCGAGATGATTGCGCCCCCGGTTTCCGGGATGATCTCGCCCCCTGTTTAGTGGGGTCTGCAGGCGATGATTGTTGTCAGTTCATTCAGGCGAGGTGTCAAGCTTTGCGCGGTAGATTTCGGCGCAGACTATCGCCGCTCAATTCGATGCGGTGGGCATTGTGGACCAACCTGTCGAGTATGGCATCGGCGTAGGTTGGGTCGCCAATGACGCCGTGCCATGCGGACACGGGAAGTTGGCTGGTAATGATCGTTGATTTGCGTCCATAGCGATCTTCGAGGATTTCCAGCAGGTCGTGGCGGGCCTGTTCGTTGAGCGGCTCGAGCCCCCAATCATCCAGTATCAGGAGCTGAACATGGCCCAAGGTTCGTTGCAGGCGGGCGTAGCGGCCATCACCACGCGCGAGCGCAAGCTGGGCAAACAGCCTTGGGACACGCTGATAGAGAACTGAGCGATCGTCTCGGCAAGCCTTGTGGCCGAGAGCGCAAGCCAACCAACTCTTTCCGACACCCGAGGGTCCGCAAATGGCCAGATTGTCATGGGCGTTGATCCAGTCGCCACCGAGCAGCTTCATGAAGAGAGCACGGTCGAGGCCGCGGTCGGCGCGATAGTCGACATCTTCTGGGGTGGCCTGGTGGCGAAGCTTGGCAAACCTGAGGCGTGCCGCAAGCTTCCGATCGTAACGGGAGCTCCATTCCCGTTCGAGCAGCAGTCCGAGCCATTCGGCGTGCGAGAGATGTTCGGCTTCGCCGTTGGCAACAAGTTCGCCAAAGGCCTTTGCCATGCCGGCCAGGCCCATGGCATTCAATTTATCCAGTGTTGGATGGGCAAGCATCTTTCGTTCTCCTTAGTGGTAATAGCGAGGTCCGCGGATGTTGGCGTGATGGATCGGTTCATGCGGCGCCGCTCCATTTGAGGCAGCCGTCCGGTCAAGGTGATTGTCGAGGATGGATCGCACCGAGCCATAGGTTCGTGCGCCAATCTCCAACGCACGGCCGCAAGCGGCATTGACCCTGTCGCGGCCGAAGCTCTTGTTGAGGCGGATGATGCCGAGGCAAGCTCGAAAGCCCTGCTCGGGATGAGGCCTGTCGGCAAGAATGCGCTCGCACAACAGCGCAACATCCGGCCCCATCGCAGAGGCTTCGCGTTGAATCCGTTCAATCGTCCAGTCGGCAAAGCGGCGATGCGCAGAGGGCATATGATCGGGGATCGTCGTGTGCTTGCCGTTGCCGCTGGAGCGCCGGTGAGCGGCAATTCGCTCGCCCTTGTGGAAGATCTCGATCGTATTGGCGGTGATACGAGCCTCGACCTGCTCGCGGGCAAAGCGATAGGGAACGGAATAATAGTGCCGCTCGATCTCGACGTGATAATCCAGCCCGGCGCGCCGGATACGCCATTCGGCAAAGACATAACGTTCGACAGGCAGCGGTCGCAAAGCCGGACGATCAAGCTCCTCGAACAATTGGCGGCGCGTGGCGCCGACACGGCGCAGAACGCGCTTATCATTGAGATCATGGAGCAATTGGCCAATCGCCGCATTGACCTCGGCCAAACTATAGAAGATGCGATGGCGCAGCCGGCCCAACAGCCAACGTTCGACGATACGAACCGCAGCTTCCACTTTCGCCTTGTCCCGCGGGCGTCGCGGCCGCGTCGGCAAGACGGCGCTGCCATAATGGGCCGCCATCCCGCAATACGTCCGGTTGACCTGGGGATCGAAGTGGCAGGCCTTGATGATCGCTACCTTGGCATTGTCGGGAACCAGCAAGGCTGGCGCACCGCCAAAGAACTCCAGCGCCAGGATATGGCATTCAATCCAGTCGGGAAGCGTCTCGCTCCAACGTGCCTGCGCATATGAAAGGCTGGATGCTCCCAGAACCGCCACGAACAGGTGCGCCTGCCGTGTCTTGCCGGACAGCCGATCAACGACAACCGTGACCGTGTCGCCGGCGTAGTCGACGAACAGCTTGTCGCCGGCCGCGTGATCCTGCCGCATCGTCACAGGCAACTTCATCGCCCAGCCGCGGTAGAGGTCACAGAAGCGACTGTAACGATAGCCCTCCGGATAACGGCTGATGTATTCGTCCCAAAGGATCTGCAGCGTCATATGCTTGCGCTTCAGCTCGCGGTGGACCTGCGTCCAGTCCGGCTCAGGGCTCCGACGATGACCCGTCTTCGTCCCGGCTGCCTTGTAAAGCGCCGCTTCCAGGACTGCATCGCTGATGTCGTCACCCAACGGCCACGATAGCTCCGCAATGGCCGCACGCCGAAGCGTCTCGCGCACCGTCGATGGCGCAGCTCCAACCCGAACCGCGATCGACTTGTGGCCAAGTCCTTGTTCGAAGCGATATCTCAATATCTCGCGGACACGCCGCATCTCCAGTCTCTCCGCAGGCATCCCGTTCCTTCCTCGTCACGTCGAAGGAAGAAACTTCACACCAGCAGAACACCCACGCCAGATGCTTTCCGATGGGGGCGGCATCATCTCGGAATCAGGGGGCGACTATTTCTCGGAATTGGGGGGCGAGATCATTTCGGAATCAGGGGGCGGATTGCCTCGGAATTTGCAGAATGCGGGGGATGACGCATCGTGCGCAAACCCGAGCACGTCAGCAGCGGCCACGTTAAGCGGCGATTCTCATGCGTTCAGAGGATGGCGTTCAGGCGGCGGCACAACCCGAAGGATGTTCCATAGGGCAATACCCACCACATCATGCTGCACAAACGCTACGGATTACCCAACGAGTGCAATCAGAAGAAGGGAGGCGCCAGTCCGCTGGCGGCCAACGAGCAGATCTGAGAGCCAGTGTGAGGTGGGTTGAGGCAGCCTTCGTCGCGGATCGTAGTCGTAACCTCGTCAGTCGCCCGTCTGCTGCGCTGAGAGTACGGCCTCCGCGATGACGGAAGCTCTGGCGACATGATCAAGGGCAGCCTTGTAAGCCGCTTCACCGTCGCCTTTTCGGATGGCCTCAACGATCTTTTCCATCTGTGCCGGTCCTTCGACGTCACGATTCCTAGTCTTGATCGTCATGGAACGGAGATGGTTGATCCGGACGGTCAGCAGGCTGACGACACCCCAGGCAACGTGGCGATCGACCTTGGTAAAAAGCGTCTGGTAGAAAGCGGAGGTGTGATTGAGAACCGCGGGCATATCCTTAGCAGCATAGCTCTGGCGGATGCCTTCCAAGGACGCGTCAAGGGCTGCAACAATGGTCGAGTCTTTTCGCTCCGCACAAAGTCGGGCGGCCATCCCTTCGAGGGCGCCGCGAATTTCGTAGATCTGCTTCGCTTCATTCAGATCTAGACGCGCGACGATCGGCCCTTTGTTAGGCAAGTTCGCGACGAGGCCCTCGGATTCGAGGTGCCGCAGCACCTCACGGACGATTGTACGACTGACACCGAGTTGCGCACACAGATCGCGCTCGACAAGGCGATCACCCGGTCTGAAATAACCGTCTACAATAGCGTCCCGCACCTTGTCGAGCGCCAGTTCCCGCAATGTCTTTGTCGGGCGCTCTACCCGAATGGCATTCCCTGCCAGTGCATCGTTCATCGGCTCACCTCGTCTAAATCCGCCCAATCAGGTATAAGCTCCGCACGAGAACGAATCCGCCCTGCCGTATTATGGCGTACCAGTATATAACCTGGATGCCCCGCTTAAGGCAACTGCCATGACCAGTTGCTCGCGATCACTATCGCGTCGATGTTTCCGATGCGTAGCAACGGGACTCGTGAAGTCCGAATTGCTGGGCCGTGGCCGCACCTATTTATGATGCTTGATATCACCGCATTGAGCCAGGCTCATGATGTCAAAGTTCCGCCGCGGGGCGTGCTCACCATCTCGAGGAGTCGCATTTGACCCCTCGATCACTCCATTATCGCGCCATCGCGTGAACCCTTCGAGCATACAAAAAAATTGAGAAAGGCGAACTACGGCATATCCTGCAATGCAGTGCCGTACCGCGACCGTCGTGCAGGTCTCAATGGGCGTGAAGGTGTCGCCTCGTGCCGCGCGTACATTGAACAATCCATCGGCGGTTGCTACTCAGTGAAGTGCTACTCCTTCGTTCGGAACCACGTTGTATCGTCGGCTCACGACGTGTTCGAGAGGATAGTCGAGAGCCTTGATCCTTTGGCGGGCGGTCGTACACCCAGCTTTGCCGAAGAGAAAATGCCGAACGAGACGCAAAGCGCGTCCGTTCCAGGCAACACCACGCTGTCCGGTCTAATCATTTCCGTACCCGAGACCGCCAGTGGTCCATTCCCTCCCCTACCCTTGGAGAACAAGGGCGAGTTTGTCGACGTCGACAGTTGCGCGGTTGAAAGGTTGAACGGACCGTGGCCACACAGACTTGCTTCTCGCTTCTAAGGTAGCGTGTTCGTTCCTAAATAGCTGAAACATAGCCAATTATCTCTTGATCGACTGATGCGAGCCAATTGGCCTGACTCTTCAACGTTTACTTGTAGGCGCGCAAGCGATAGCGCGGAGATTAGCTCTTTCGCAAGCTGAGAGCGATTGACCCTGCCCGCAAGTTTATCCAATTTTCGCTCCAGCCGTTTCGGGTTGCCCATTCCTAGCGGCGAGTTGCGGTGCGGAGCCATTTCGGCTGCGCAGAAAGTGTGTGGGCCGTGGGGATCTAATGGGAGGCCCGCTGAAGCGATGAGTCCGCCGATGCAGGCGAGTGATCAATGGGATGCGTCAAAGTCATGCATCGGCATTATAGCAACGTGGTCTGGGTCGGTAATGGGTGCGTACACTGCTGGATCGTCAGATTTACCCTGCATAGATCCTACTACGGTCGGGGCAACCTCTGATACATTGCCACGGAACAGAGAAGCGTTTAACCACTGGACCGAGCGTAGCTTGTAGTCCGTACCCGTCGCCACGCCCGGCTTTCTGACCGCGTAAAGAGCGGAATAATTGTCGACGTAATCCCTCGGAGACATAGTCTCGACATTTCTACCCGCAGAAATACGTGAGCCGTGGTCGCCATGAACGACTATCGTAGCGTCCTGAAATCTCTTATCGCTGAGAACCGCATTAAAGAACTTATCTAGTTGCTTGGCGAGACACAGCGTTTGAGCGAAATAGAATCCATATTCTTTCACCCGCGCTTCATCTAGCTCTTGACCTGCCAACCCGCGGACTTCCGTAAGATAGGACCTCTCAACCCAACGGTTCGTTGGTTTGCAATCTTTGTTGTAGACCGAGGGACTATGCGGAAATAGAAAATGTGCAAAAAAGGCGTTTCCACGACCTTTATCTAGAATCATGTTCTGAAACTGTCCGAGCCAGTAAGGGAAGGCTAGTTGGTCGTAAGATCGCGGGTGCCATTCTTGAAGTGCCGTCTCCTTCGTCTCCAGCAAGTTGGAGGCCACGAAGCCAACGGCTGCCATTGCAAGGCTTTGCCTGTTTCCCTCGACCAGCGCCTTAACATCCGCCAGCGAAGCGGAAGCGGGTGGAACGTCCCGGTATGGGCCGCCCTCGATCCGCTGCCGTTGAATAAATCTACTTCCGTCAAATGATGCGAAGGTGTGACAGTCGACTAGCGCTTCAGTTTTGCAGTAATCAAGATGCGCAGACTGGAAGACATTGACGGATAATCCTTGTCGATGCCACAGATTGAATAACAACAGTTCCTTGAACTTTGTTACCTCCCCCGGGTAGGCATAACGCGATCTATCGCCGGGAAAATTATAAGAATAGTCCATGTTCAAGGCGGCTGGTACTGAAACCTGAGTCAGAATGTGGCGACTGAAAGCCTTGGAATGGAGCCGAAACCCATGTTTCTGGAAAACCCGCGACAATGCGGCTTTGGCTTCTGCTCCATGGGGTAATCTTGTGTCGATCCCGGAAATGCCGATCATTTCATCAGTCACGATATAAATCACGGCCGGCGCGGGTTCTTCGGCGCTCGCCTCAGTAATCAAGCCGCGATCAAGAACTGTAGAGCCCAGTAGGGCTACGGCAAATGCGGCCATCATACGGGGCACAGCGGCCATGAGCTTGAATAGGATAAGAATAAGTACAACCAGTCCAGCAAACGCCAATGCGGCGGCGCCCCCCATTCCGATGTGGTCTGCTAGTCTCCAGAAAACACCGTATGAAAGATCGCCAAAAAGGAAAAGGGTAACGGCGAGTGTGCCTGCTGTTACGACGTTGCCAACAGCTCCCCTTTTATAGCAAACGGTTGCAATCATGCCCAGGGCGAGCCCAATTACGGCAACACAAGCGATGACGGCGTACCCTGCATCGCTTCTGGGGTCAATATACACTCCCTGAAACGCGTCAATGATCGGGCTAAGCAAGATTACCAGAGGTGATAGCAGCAAGACGATTCGCTTCATTTCTGCTTACTCCGATCTTTCGAACGTGTACAAAGTTCGTTTGCTGCCAGGTATTAGGTGCTTGCGCACCACCCGGGCTTTCTGGCTGAGCGCGCTTGCAAAAGCTTCTTCGTTGTAGTCACTGAAGATGTCCTCTCGACCCGCCAACATGCGTCGCACAGTCTCGTCCTCCTTCGGAACGAATTCGATAATGCCCTTTGGTGCAACTTGGGTCACCCATGCGACAACCTCGGCAAGGGGAACGTTGTGAGCGATTGCCAAATGATGTTCGAAGGCTAGCGCCAGAACAGCATCTGCCGAAAACCTTGAGCTGAACCCTTGACGCTCCCGTTCGCCCCACCCTTGGCTCGGCGATGGATTACGTGCATCAAGGTAGAGTGGAAGAAAGTTCTTTGATGTCTGAACTGACCGGTCGAACGCGGCGTCGAGCGCGTGCGGGTCGAAGTCAAAGCCTATCGCCTTCTCTGCACCATTCTCCAAAGCTACGTAGCTAAAGTCACCGGTATTGCAGCCAAGGTCGATTATAGTCCGCGGCTTATGTTGAGCGACAAACTCTGCGACGTACTGCCCTTTATCGCTTCTCTGGGTAGCTGTGTACGTGTTGTTCGCAGCGTATCCTTGCCAAACCGATTGTTTTCCAACATCAACTTTCAGTCCGCTAATCCAGCTGTAAAGTTGGGCGAGCATGGCGCGGAAGGCATCCTTGGGAAGCCGTCTCGCACGAGAGTCTCCAAGATCTACCTTGGTCTGCGATGTCCTAGATGACTGCAGCTTTGCAGGCAAAATGATATGCATGAACAACTTGTGGGAAAACCAATGTCGGGTACTCAGCAGCTTCACGAAATCCGCACTCGGCACCCCTTCGAGATTGCCGCGATACCAGCTGTGATGCGTGATGTCGAAAACGGATCGTAGTAACAGTGGAACGAGGAACTGCTCACAAAACTGCTTATGTCCATACCAAAGCTGTCCATCGCGGTACGGCTTTATCGACAGATGATCGATGAAAGTTGGTCGTGACCCTTCAAACTGAACGTTATAAGCGGTCGCATCCGACAGGCAAAAACCCTGATCAAGTAGATCAAGCTGCAGTTGAAGATGAAAAAGCGCCGCCGCCTTCAATCCAGCAAACGACCACTCGTATGGGTAGGTGATTTGCTCCAGGAGGGGATGCTGCAGAACTCGAGCAATGCTCCCTTGAAAAAGCTGATGAAGGCTCGGCTCCGCGTCTGAGAAGTCGACGAGTCGCCCTTCAACCACGAGCTGTCGCATTACTCTCTCAGCACTGGCAAACTCGATTGCAGCAGCCGAATCCATTGTCCGCAGAATGCGATCCTGGAAGTGGAAGACTTGACCAGAGGGATCTCTAAAGGAACCGGCGACGCGTCCGGGTCTCGGTGCGGCCGCCACCAACTTACTTTCCGCCATTCTTGCCATTGTTCTCCCGGCCTAAAAAAGATCTGACAGCCCATCTGATCTTATTCCAGTATCCGGAGACAGCTGCTCCGCCGATCGCCAACGCACCGATCAAGCCCTGAACGAGCATGCTGCCCGTGCCGGGGTCGAGATATGCATGAGCTGGCACAATAGAAAGGATGAGAAATCCCACAACACTCATAATTATCGGCATCGATATCCCCTTCGCATGTTGGTTGTTATTCAAGTTTTAACGGCGGTCAATTTCCTGTGCCTTCAGTGGCTGGTCCTGATTCTGTTGCGCCCCGAACGTACGCATGGAAGCGTCGCGGCCTCAGCACAGGATACTGTCGGCTGAGCGCCTAGAGAGCTCGAACCATCTGGCAAGCGCGCCACCAAGGAGCCGAAGGTCAGCCCCTTACCCGAGCTGGGCTTCCCATTACTTTTGCGCCCGCAGGGACGTCGCGCGTGACTACGCTGCCCGCGCCAACGACCGCATGATCGCCAATGGTCACGCCCGGGAGGATGATCGCGCCACCGCCAATCCATACGTGCTTTCCAATGCGGACGGGTCGCCCGAGCTGCAGCCCCGCCTGCCGCTGCTCGGGGTCATCCGGATGATCGGCGGTATAGATCTGCACAGCAGGCCCAATTGCGGTCCCATCGCCGATCGTCACCTTTGCCACGTCGAGGATGACGCAGTTGAAGTTCATATAGGCGTGGGCTCCGATACTGATGTTGAAGCCGTAATCGCAGTGAAAGGGCGGACGGATAACCGCTCCAGGCCCAACCTCGCCTAGCCGTTCGCGGAGGAACAAATGCCACTGCTCGGCGGAGTCGCCCAAAGTACTATTGTAGCGCTTCAGCCAAGCCCCAGCGGCCAGCAAGTCGGCTTGGATTTCTGGATCCGCTGCATTGTACATCTCGCCTGCGAGCATCTTCTCTTTTTGAGTGCGTGTCATCGTCTCCTCTCAGAACGTCTTTGATGGTTGATAGGGGGTTGCCGATGTTGACTATTGCATCGCCTTGACTATGCCCGGCGTCTTTAGTGCACGGGCCCGCACTCACTTGAATTCTTTCACCTTGTCTCCTATCGAGCACACTTGATGATTAGTAAAATCGATTGTTTGGATCACCTTCATCCGCGCGGTGGATGACACCGGCTTAGCGCCCTCCCGCCTTCGGCCGCCTCCATCAGCCCCATGATCTCGGCAAGGAAGGAGTTGCGCGCGTTTGCCGTCGCCCGGAGCACCAGCGGGCCGGTAAGGTTGAGCGTGCCGGCCTCGACCGCGTCACCCGAGCTGTCCGAAATCGGCTCGCTCTCGCCGTTGACCGAGCGGTCCAGGTCGCTGGTGCCGGATACCACGCAGCCGTCGACCGGTATTCGTTCGCCTGCAGCGATCATCAGTCGCTCGCCGGGTTCGATCTCACTGACGGCGCGATATTCCGGCGAGCCGTCGGCATGCAGGACTGTCGCGCCACGCGGCGATAACCGTGCGAGGCCTGATCGCGGATCGTGCGCGGCCGCGCATCATATGGTCGAGCGTCGGCCGATGAGCAGGAAGAACAGAAGGGTCACGGTCGCGTCGAACCAGGCATGCTCCCCATGGCCGATCGTCTCGTATAGCGACATGGCATAGGAGAGAGTGACGGCAAGTGCGATCGGCAAGTCCATGTTCGTCCGCCCGTGGCGGAGCGCATTCCAGGCGGACTGATAGAAGAAGCGGCCGGCGGTAGATCAGCATCGGCCCTGCGATCATGGCCGAGACCCAGTGGAAGAGACCGCGTGTGGCCGCGTCCGCACCCGACCAGACGGACACGGAAAGCAGCATGATGTTGGCCGCAGCAAAGCCCGACACCGCGACCGCACGGATCAACTGCTTCAGAACGGCATCCCCTTCCCCTCACCGTGCGTGAGATGTGCGTCTCGTGGCCGCGCTCGCTGATCGCGCGCACCAGTTCTCCAGGGTCGCTGCGCTTTCCAGCGACCTCCTCTTTCCAGACGATCGAGATGCGGCGGGTGGAGAGATTGACGCGTGCCCGTTCGACTGTTCGACTTGGATCTTTCCCGCAACGCCGTCTCGATGGTGGTGATGCAAGCACCGCAGTGAACGCCGGGCACGCTGAGATCCGTCTGGCGCAACCCGCCTCCAAGTGCCCGGCTCGTCAGCCAAAGTTCTTCGGAAGAAGGGAGCCACTGACCCGCCCGCGGCAGTGAACAACTTCACAGAGGGAAGTCGCTGCGCCGGCCACACCGCTCTCGTTCGGCCGACGGGATCTCGTATCCGCTACTCGCCGCCGCCGAGCGAATGAACGAAGACCGCAAGCTCTTTCACCACCGGATCGCCGATGCGCTGCAACCAGGCTGGCATGACGCCATGCTTCGGCGATTTCATCTGATCGATGATCGCCTGCTCCCCCTCGCCGTTCAGCCAGATCGCGTCGGCAAGATTGGGCGCACCGAATTCGCGGGTGCCTTTCGCATCCGCTCCATGGCACGAGGCGCAGTTCTCGGCGAAGAGCTGCTTGCCGGGTTCCACGAGCGCCGGGTTGGAGGGTGTTCCGGTGAGGCTGGCCACGTAGGCTGCGGTCGCCCGTACCTCGCGCGGCGCCAGCATGTCGGTAAAGGCCGGCATTTCCGAAACGCGCGTCTCTCCGTCTCCGCTGTAGCGGATGCCATGCGCAATCGTTTGGTAGATCTCCTCAGGCTTGCCGCCCCAGAGCCACTCGTCGTCGTTCAGGTTCGGGAAACCTTTCCCGCCGGCCGCACCCGACCCATGACATTGTGCGCAATTCACCTTGAAGGCAGATGCACCGGCCGTGATCGCGAACTGCTTCAGTTCCGGGTTGGCCACGATGTCCTCGACCGCACTCGAAGCGATGCGCTCAAGGTTACCCGCCTGAGCTGCCTTCGCTTCGGCCAGTTCCGCACTGACCTCGGCGCGGCTCGAATAGCCGAGCACGCCCTTGGTCGCTTCCGTCAGCATTGGCCATGATGGATAGGCGATCGCATAGCCGATCGCCCAGATGATCGTCGCGTAGAAGCTGTAGACCCACCAGCGTGGCAGAGGATTGTTGAGTTCGCGGATGCCGTCCCATTCATGCCCGGTTGTCTCTACGCCGCTTATCTCGTCAATGTGCTTGTCGGCCATGGATCAGTCCTCCTTCAACGGGATGACAGACGCCTGAGCGGCAGCGTTCTTGGCGCCGGGGCGGAATATGAAAAAGACGACGCCGAGGAAGAACAACGTCATTGCGAGCAGTCCCCAGCTATCGGCGAAATGGCGCATGGCCGTGTACGTTTCCATGTTGCCTCCTTCTCAGCGGTAGCCGGCGGCGTCGTCATAGGTGGAGAAGTCGACGAGGGTGCCGAGCATCTGGAGATAGGCGATGAGCGCATCCATCTCGCTCAGCCGCTGCGAATCGCCGTCAAAGTCGGCGAGCTTGGCTTTGGGGTAGCGTGACTCCACGCCGGAAGCATCGGCATCGGGATCCGCCTGGGCCTTTAGGTCGGCCGTCGCGTTGTCGATCATCTCATCAGTGTAGGGAACGCCGACCGCCCTGTTTGCCTCGAGGTTCATGGCAATATTCGTCACCTCGAGCGGCGTTTCCTTGAGGAAGGCATAGCTCGGCATCACAGATTCCGGCACGACCGAGCGAGGTTCGATCATGTGCTGCACGTGCCATTCGTTGGAGTAGCGGTCGCCGACGCGGGCGAGATCCGGTCCGGTTCGCTTGGAACCCCACTGAAACGGGTGGTCGTACATCGACTCCGCCGCCAGTGAATAGTGACCGTAGCGCTCGACCTCGTCTCGGAACGGGCGGATCATCTGGCTGTGGCAGACATAGCAGCCTTCGCGAACGTAGATGTCGCGTCCGGCGAGCTCCAGCGGTGAATACGGCCGCATGCCCTCGACCTTCTCGATGGTGTTTTCGAGATAGAAGAGTGGTGCGATTTCCACGATGCCGCCGATGGAGACGACGAGCAGCGAGCCAACGAGGAGCAACGTGGCGTTCCGTTCGAGTAGCGCATGTTTATCGAGAATGGACATAATCTGCCCTCCTATTTCGCCGGTGCCGGCAGCGGCGCGGCATCCAGGGCCGCGGCCTCATCGCGCACGCAGCCGAGGATGGTCATTGTTACGTTGAAGGCCATGAGGAGCGCGCCGGCGAGGAACAGGGCGCCGCCGGCGGCGCGCATGACGTAGTACGGGAACATCGCCGCCACCGACTCCGCAAAGGAGTAGACGAGGAAACCCTGATCATCGTATTCGCGCCACATCAGCCCCTGCTGGATGCCCGCTACCCACATGGTGGCGGCATAGACGACGATGCCTAGGGTCGCGAGCCAAAAGTGCCAGTTGACCATTTGCAGGCTGTAAAGACGCTCCCGGTTCCAGAGCTTCGGCACCAGATAGTAGATCGCGCCGAAGGTGATCAGTCCGTTCCATCCGAGCGCGCCGGAATGGACGTGACCGATGGTCCAGTCGGTATAGTGGCTCAGCGAATTGACGGTCTTGATCGACATCATGGGCCCCTCGAAGGTCGCCATGCCGTAGAAGGCGACGGCCATGACCATCATGCGGACGACCGGATCCGTACGGATCTTGTCCCAGGCACCGGAGAGCGTCATCAAGCCGTTGATCATGCCGCCCCAGGAAGGCATCCAGAGCATGATGGAGAAGACCATGCCGAGCGTCTGCGCCCAATCCGGCAATGCCGTGTAGTGCAGGTGGTGGGGACCTGCCCAGATGTACATGAAGATCAGCGCCCAGAAATGGATGATCGACAACCGGTAGGAATAGACGGGGCGATTCACCTGCTTCGGGATGAAGTAGTACATCATTGCCAGAAAGCCGGCGGTCAGGAAGAAGCCGACCGCGTTGTGGCCGTACCACCATTGCGTCAGCGCGTCCTGGACGCCGGCGAAGGCCGAATAGCTCTTGGAACCCATGAACGATACCGGCACCGCCAGGTTGTTGACGATGTGCAGCATGGCGATCGTCACGATGAAGGCGAGATAGAACCAGTTCGCGACGTAGATGTGCGGCTCCTTGCGCATCAGGATCGTGCCGAGGAAGACGGCCAGATAAGCGACCCATACGATCGTCAGCCAAAGATCGACGTACCATTCCGGTTCCGCGTATTCGCGCGACTGCGTGATGCCGAGCAGGTAGCCGGTCGCTGCAAGCACGATGAAAAGCTGATAACCCCAGAAAACGAACCAGCCGAGATCTCCGCCGAAGAGGCGCGCTCGACTCGTGCGCTGAACCACATAGAAGGACGTGGCGATCAGTGCGTTGCCGCCGAACGCGAAGATCACGGCCGACGTGTGGAGCGGCCGCATGCGGCCGAAGCTGAACCAGGGCTCCACATTGAGGTCGGGGAAGGCAAGTTGCAGGGCAACGACGACGCCTACGAGAAAGCCGACCACGCCCCAGAATACCGTGGCGATGACGCCGTACTTCACGACCTCGTCGAAATATTCCGTCTCTCCGGCCCGGCGACCCGCGGCAGCCGGACGGAAATCAACACGGCGCAGGAGCACCAATGTGCCGCCGAGCAGCACGAAGAACAGTACCCACATGTGCGCGCCGAAAAGGCGGTCCTGGGCGAGGCCTGCTCCGACCAGCGCCAGGAAGGCGCCGACGGCAAGTACGACCATCTCGACTGTGTGTTTCATGGTTGGACCCCAACTTCTTTTCTAATCGCTGACGGTGAACGCTTGCGCGCAAGCCGCCAACGTCGTTCGAGAATTGCCATAGCTTCGGCACCTTGATTCAGATCAAGACAATGGGAGCGTCGCCGCGCATGCCTCGGAAACCGGAGTGACCGCGACGTCGGAAACATGGCAGCCAGGCCCCTGTTCGCGGGACCGGTGACCCGGGCACATTGCGGTCTTGATGCAAGCTCCGCGCGCAGTACGCCGGATACAGCAGCGCTTGCTGCCCGGGCCGCTATCTCGTCCATCTCAACGCAGACGAAGATGTGGGCAGACGGCTTTGCTACAGGTTTGAGACCGCCTGGCTTCCACCAATTTGGCTTTTTTTCGCGCAAGGACCAGGCGTGTATGCGCTCATCATGGTGGTCGTGCGCCGCCGTTGGTTCGCGGCAACGGCCAAACACGGCCGCGCTTTTCCATTGGCGGTTGCTGGCAAACTCCTCTATCTGGAGCGACATCTTTGATTGTTGCGCGTCCAATCGATCTTCTGGCCGGACATGGAAGAACAGTAGATGCAATTGCCCAAGAGCGCGTACCTGATCGGCACGATGTAGGGCTGGCCGTCCCTGCAACAACCCAATCGCGCCAGATCTCCAGCGGCGACTATCCGTGACATTCAACACAAGAAATCTCCCATACGAACATAGCTTTTCCCCTGCTCCCACCACGCCCGGTCGGCTGCTGCAACCCGGGGAGAGGGCTGAGCGCGCAACCACTGCAGGGTCAATCGCAGAGCGAACGCAGAGCTTCCAGCCTCACGATGTCGATCGTCCTTGCGTCCCTAAGCGCGATGACGCTGCGCGCCTTCAGTTTCGTCACCACGCGCGACACTGTTTCGATCGTCAGGCCGAGATAGTCCGCGATATCCTGTCGCGACATGGGCAAGCGTAGCTGCCTGCATCCTCCCTGACGCTCGCAAAGATCGACGAGGAATGCGGCAATCCGTTCCACGGCACATTGCCTGCCGATCACCAGAAGATGCTGCTGAGCCCGTGCCATGCCGGTCAAGGCGAGCGCGAGAAGCTCCCGCGAACGCTCCTGCATATGCCGGCGACCGAAGACGCCCAGTGTTGTTTCCGTGATGGCTTCGGCAAAGAATGCATGGTTGGGTCCCGCTTCGAACCCGAACATTTCGCCTGGGAGATGAAAGGATACGACTTGTCGGCGTCCATCTGAAAGGAGGCGGTAGACACGCACGGCTCCGGTCGAAACCTGATAGCACTTGTCAATCAGATCACCCTGGGCATAGATCTCGCGACCCGGCTTGTAGGTGGCGACAAGATGGGGCCCAGAAATTGGGGCCGGTCCAAGGTGTTCGGCCTCAATGGACTGTGGTTTGGCGGTTGCAGCGGCGTACATGGATTATCCCCCGTTCGATGTGGGGACAGATTGCCAATTCGCGTGACCCGGGGATATTCGGTTAGATCACTAAAGGGAACTACTTAGCCGCCTCGATCAGGCTGTTGATCACGCCGAGCAGGTCGGCACCGGTGAACGGTTTCGTCAATGTCGTGTAATCCACACGTTGCTGAAGGGCCGACAGGCCATCAACCAGCAGGATGGCCGGGCCCCCGCGATTGCTAAGGAATTGCGCGGCGGCCTGAGGCTCGGATCTGAGTATGTCGTCGTCCAGGACCGTGCAGAGCGCCAGCCGGGAAGCATCTTCGGCTGTCCGCAAGGTGTCGTACGACTGGGTCGCATATCCTTCGACCTCAAGCGCGAATGCCACGGACCGCCGGAGGCCCTGGTCCGCCGCGACGACGATGATGGTTTTCGCATCCAACAATTTGAGTCCCGCGCAATGTGACGTGCATCTGCCGCAATGAGCCGCCATTACGCCCCTTGCGGCAACGCGCCGCATTGCGCGAGATCAACTCGGTGGATCAGGAAGGACCGAAGCCACCGGCGAGAGCCATTCGCACGAGGTGGGGAAGGCTCTTCGCCTTCATTTTGGCCATGACGTTCGCGCGATGCACCTCGACGGTGCGAGGACTGATGTCCAGGTCATAGGCAATCGACTTATTGGGGAGGCCCGCCACTACAGCCGATAGCACCTGGCGTTCTCTCTCGCTCAGCGTCTGGAGCCTTGCTCGGATATGGTTGCCTTCGCCCGCATCGGCTTGCGGAACGACCAGATGTTCAGATGCCCTCTCGATTGCCTCGATGATCACGGTATCCCTCGAAAGGTTTTTCGATGAAATCCACGGCTCCCGCTTTCATGGCCTCTACCGCCATGGGTACGTCGCCGTGCCCGGTAATCACGATCGAGGGTATATTGATCTTGTGATCGCCGAGATTGCGCAGGAGGTCCACACCGGACATCTCCGGCATTCTCAGATCCATCACGAGGATGCCGTTTCTGACGTTCGGCGCGAAAGCCAGAAAGGCCTCGGCCGATTGATGCATTTTCGCGGCGAATCCGTTCATTGTCATGAAGGTCAGCGACTTCCTGACCGGCTCTTCGTCATCAACAATGTGCACCGTATAATCAGTCATTTGCAACGATCCGTTCATCTACATAGGCGGGAAGCGTGAACCGGAAAGTGGCTCCGCCGACCGCATTTTTCGAGACAGCCATTTCACCGCCGTGCGCCTCGACGATCTGCTTCGAGATGGACAGCCCGATACCCATTCCGCTTGCCTTTGTGGTCACAAATGGCTTGAAGAGCTGACCGCCGATTTCCTCCGGAATGCCCCCACCCGTGTCTTCAACGACAACGGCAATTCCCCGCATCGGCCGGCATTATGTTCCGAGGACTATTTACCGCTGCAATGCCTAGCGCTTTGCTGGTTTCAACCATGCGACCCTTCCTAGACCATGCTGGCGTAAGTAGCCAACCCGCTCCTTGCAATTGTCTGAGGACGGAAGATGGCTGCGACCTATTTGATAGTGACGTACAAGGCAATCCTCCTCGCAATTTAAGTCAGCCAGTTTGAAGATGACCTAAACGCGGCGGCAGATCATTGTGCAGTTGAGGATGCGCACCGCCGCGAATGCTGCGATGAAAGCAATGAAGATTTACCCGGCGTTAGACGCCTAAGATCAAGCGCTCGGCGCGAGCCCAAGGCTCGAGATCGCGGGGCGCAAAGACCGTAGCTTGATCAGTGCCGATCGTCGCCGAATGAAAACCCTTCCGTCGCGGGCTCAAGGGCAAATTCTACGCATTCGTCGACGCCCATGTCGGCCCAACGTCATCTGACCAGCCGCAAATCTCCGACTGCACCGGCCCAACGCGCTGCCGCATGACCTCGGCCAGGACGATATCGTGCTAACTGGCAGGTTAGTGATACTATCTTGCTAAGGCCGCCGAGCAAAATCCTAGGCCAACATCCCGCCAAGGACAAACGAGGGTCATTCGTTTTCTCGCGCTGGTCTATCGGCAGCGGAACCTTCTAGAGCAGTGTCAACGGCGCTGTGAGGCATCGCGACCAGTACAATCTCCGAACAGTACTCCATGCAGTAGAGCAATCGGTGCGGAGCTAGGGTGTCATAATGAGGAGCAAACGCTCTAGATGCGCAACCTGAGCAGGTTACCCTCGGTCAGTCCGAGTCTGTGATCGTAGCCCGCCCGCTTGGTCCTTAAAGATCGAGCAGAGAAAACCAATCGTGGACGCTCAGTCCCAATTGTTCGAGGTGGGACGCCAGCGTCTTTGCTGGGTCACCGCCCCCGGCGCTGTAACTCGGAAGGGACAGATTATCGTCGCCCAATGGAAAAAGCGCACCGTGGCGCTCCAACACCGCGGCGGCGCCGATCTCTCCGCCCGCTGCAGAGGAATTGGCCTTTGCCGCGACTCTCGGAGTGAAGTAGCCGCCGCGAGCATAGCCCAGACCATTCAAGCCGCTGCTTTCGAAGGCTGTCACGCGACCGACCATCATGACATGGTCGCCCGCCTCGATAACATCATGCATCGAACATTCAAACCACGCCGCCACCTGCGCGAATATCGGACAGCCGTTCGGACCCCTCGCCCAGTCGACAGCAGCGAAGCGATCTTCGGCGGGGCGGGCAAATTTAATGGACACATCCTTCTGCGCCTCTGACAATATGTTGATGGCGAAGTGCTCGGCTGTGGTCATTGTCGAGTAGTCGCGCGCAGTCTTGGGAACGCAAACGAGCAGCAGCGGCGGATCCAAGGATACAGATGTAAAGGACTTGGCAGTGAAACCAACCGGTCTGTCCGCCGGACCGGTGGCTGTTATGACCGTCACTGCGGTTGGAAACGCTCCAAACGCCTCGCGCAAAGCTCTCGGGTCGAAAACGTCCGCCTTCATGTCCTTTCCCTCCTTGCGCGCCAGCTATTCTGCCATCGTCGCATAGACGGCTTCTGCAGGCAGATTCACCATGTGTTCGGCCCGCCGCGGATCGCCAACGATAGGGCCTTTCTGTCGACTTGAGACCTCCAGCACTTCCCTGCGTATTCGAGCGGCCATCGGTAGCCGTCTTCTAGATTACGTCTCATGGTATGCCATATTACGTTCCTGTCAAGCGACTCTTCAATGCGGGACCTGATGCCCGGCCAAACGCCTGACCGCGGCGACCCAACCTATGCCGATGCCATACTCGATAGGTTGGTCCACAATGCCCACCGCATCGAATTGAGCGGCGATAGTTTGCACCGAAATCTGCCGCGCAAAGCTTGAGACCTCGCCTGAATGAACTGACAACAATCATCGCCTGCAGACCCCACTAAACAGGGGGCGAGATCATCCCGGAAACCGGGTGTCAATGCCGCTGTAAATTTCCCCAAAAGTGCCGAAGTAAAATTCCCCAATTATGCCGACGGGGTCGTCATGGAGAGATGGCTATTTTTCGGCGGCCGTCCCCTCGGTTTCGGCGGAGGGGTGAAGGCTGGCGGCGTGATCAGCGCCTTCGAGCGGACATGCTCCGGCATGAGCTCGGCATGCTGACGCAGTCGATAGCTTGATCCCTCGATCTGGACGACGACGGCATGGTGCAGAAGCCTGTCGAGCAGCGCGGTGGCAACGACCGGATCGCCGAAGACATCGCCCCATTCGGCAAAGCCACGATTTGAGGTGAGGATCATTGCCCCACGTTCGTAGCGGGGCGTTGACGAGTTGGAAGAACAGATTGCCGCCGCCGGCGATGACCGGAAGATAGCCGATCTCGTCGACGATCAGCAGGCTTGGCCTGCAGAAGAAGCGGATGCGCTCCTGCAGCCTGCCTTCCCGTTCGGCGCGTGAGAGCGCGGCGATCAGATCGGCGAGCGTTGTGAAGTAGACGCTCTTTCCGGCCTTAACGGCCTCGACGCCGAGAGCGGTGGCCAAGTGGCTTTTGCCCGTTCCCGGTGGGCCGAGGAAGTGGACAGCCTCACACCGCTCGATGAAGCCGAGCTGTGCGAGGGTGAAGATCCGATCCTTGTCGAGCGATGGCTGGAAGGAGAAGTCGAAGCCGGCCAGCGTCTTGATCGTCGCAAGCCGCCCCATCCGCAGCGCGGTCTTGATACGGCTATTCTCGCGCAGCGTCAGCTCCTCGGAGAGCACGATGTCGATGGCTTCCAATGCGGAGAGTTCGCCATGCTCCAGGCGACGAACAACGTGATCGAGAGCCTCGAGCGCACGGGGCATCTTCAGGCCGACGAGATCGTGCCGAATGCGATCGATCATTGAGGATGCAGTATCGAAGGCGACGCTCATGGGCGGTTCTCCCGTGCCATGGCTTTGCCCACGGCGTCATAAAACGCCAGCGACCGATGAGAGACTCTGTCGCCAGCGCCCTGAAGAACGACGCTGCTATCGGTGGACGGCGGCAGTGAACGCTGGCAGGCCATGCTTCGACGATGATCGGGGTGGATGTGTCGTTGCCTGCGCCCCTCGAGGACAGGATGGACGGCGATCAGCGTGCCGTTCTCGAAGATGCGGACCTCGTCCGCGAGCGAATGGACTTCGACCATCCGGCTGCCGGTCGCGTCGGGAACACTGTAGGCATTGCCGCCGACGCTGACCATGCCTTCGCGGGAGATGCGGCGCTCCAACTTCAGAACCGAGCGGAAAGCGGCGAGCGGAAGCGGTCGCAAATGCGGCCGTTCTTCGGCGAAAGCCTCATTGACGACGCGTAAGGTGGTGGCATGCGTGCGCGGATTGGCGACGCTGTCCAACCAGTGCCGCAGTTGAGCGTTGAGGTCGTCGAGGTTGCGGAACGAGCGCGCCAGGAAGAAGTCTTCCCGAATATAGCGAAACGGTCTCTCGACCTTGCCCTTCGTCTTGGCCCGATAGGGACGGCATGCCCGGGGATGAAAGCCGTAGTGACGCGCGAGATCAACAAGCGCACGGTTATAGACAATACCCTCTGTCTCGCCCTCGCCGATGACTGCCGTCTTCATCCGATCGTACAGGATCTCGCGCGGAACGCCCCCAATCGCCTCGAAGGCGGCGACATGGCAACGCAGCACGGTCGGCAGGTTCTGATGATCGGCATAGGGGCGGCCGTTGTGACCGCGCCCCTGCCACACCACCCGGCATGCGGGTCCGCACCGGGCGGTTCGAAGAGTTGAGGTCAGGCGAGGCGGGGGATACGGAGGGCATCCATCCACCTGAGGGTTAGGACCGAATTGAGCAACATGCCGCTGTTGCGCCACCATCTGCGGCTGTTGACCGCGATCTGCCGTGCCACTTCGGGCTTGGCGCCCTTGGCAAGCAGGGCCTTGTAGGTGGTCTTGCCACGCTTCCAGTGCTTGAGCTGGATCGCGCGCACCCGGTGACGCATCCACTCCTCCAGCTCCTTGAAGAGCCTTGGAGTTTGTGCCAGCCGGAAGTAGGCTTTCCAACCCAGAACATAGACGCGCAGGCGCTCGGCCACTTCCGCCATGCTGCGCCCGCCCGAACGGCGGGTCAGTTGCCGGACGCGGCGCTTGAACGCCTTGAGCGGCTTGTCGGCCACCCTGCGCTTGACCGCGCCATCCCGGCCCCGCCAGAAGCTGAAGCCGAGGAACTTGCGGCCAAACACACTGGTAACCGCGCTCTTGCCCTCGTTGATCGTCAGGTGCAGCCGTCCGTAAAGCCGCCGCAGAAGCGCCATGACCCGTTCGCCCGCCTTGCGGCTGCCAACGTAAACGTTGCAGTCGTCCGCATAGCGCACGAAGCAATGGCCCCGGCGTTCCAGTTCCTTATCCACCTCATCGAGCAGCACATTGGCCAGAAGCGGCGACAGCGGCCCGCCTTGCGGCGTGCCCATCACCCGCTCCTGGACCACGCCATGGTCCATGATGCCGCTGTTCAGATAGGCCCGGATCAGGCGGATAACCCGCTTGTCCGATACCCGTTTGCTGAGGCGGTCGATCAGGATGTCGTGGTTGACCCGGTCGAAGAACTTCTCCAGGTCGACGTCCACGACAATCCGCCGGCCCGACTGCACGTATGACTGCGCCTCGAGGACAGCGTCATGCGCACTACGGCCCGGCCGGAAGCCGTGGCTGTGCTCGCTGAAAGCGGGATCAAGGAGCGGCTGCAGCACTTGCAGCAGCGCCTGCTGGATCAAGCGATCCGTCACCGTCGGGATGCCGAGCTCGCGCTCGCCCCCATCCGGTTCGGGATCGTCACCCGTCGCACCGGCATCGGCCGGTACGTTCCCGCCAGAACCCGTTCGCGGATGCCAGGCCACGACGTGCGCAGATGAGCCGCGGTCGCCTCGATGGACAGACCGTCCGCACCAGCCGCGCCCTTGTTGGCCTTCACCCGTTTCCAAGCTCTTTGCAGGTTCTCGCGCGCCAGGGCCGCTTCCAGCAGCCCCGGCCCTGTGCTCTGCGCGTCACAGCGCGGGCAGGTCGCTTCATCGCTGCCCGGTTCAGACAGGGCTTCACCCTGTCTCCCCACGGACCGCCCCGCTCTCGCGGGCATCTGATGCCTGGCTTCCTGCATCGCTATGCCTCAAGCACTCCTCTTCGTTCGGTCCTTCGCCGCGGATACGGCTACTACGACCTCTGCTGACTTCTCGCTCCGGCTCGACACCGTCGCCCTTTCAGGCGCAAGGCGAGATCTCCCCGGGTAAGAACGCATTCCTTCACCGCACCACCGCCGGATCTACGCCGCCGCCCCTTGGTCACGAGAGCTTCGCGGTTCATGGCCCGCTCGCCCTGGTCGGCACCGCCTCATATCCGGTTCTTGTTCATCGGCACGCGGTTTACGCTCCACGCTTCCTCCCCACGCTCGGTCACCCTCACGCAGTTGCGCTTCACTTCACTCGCTGTGACCAGCTCGTGGCGGGACTTCCACCCGCAGGAATGCGCCCATGCCGGGCGCACCATGACGAAGCGCGCCCAGATGAGGCGGCTGTAGCCGAGCACCATGGAAAACAACCAGACGATCCTCGGCGTCGTCGGTTCATCGGTGAACACGACATGAAACTGGGCAAAATCGACCTGCGCCTGCTCGCCCGGCGGCGTCTCGAAGCGAACCTCGAACCCTTGCTCGCTCGGTGGTCGAACGTCACGCAAGAAGTCGGTCAGCGCCGTGTAGCCGCCGGAATAGCCGAGATCCTTGATCTCGCGGAAAAGCCGCCGCGCTGTCAGGCCGGGATAGGCCTGCACGCGTTCGCGAAGATAGGCCGCGAACGGGTCGATCACCGTCGCTCTTGGCTTGCGCGGGCCATAGACCGGAGCCTCCAGCCCGCGCTCGATGTACTTGCGCACCGTCTTGCGATCGATACCAGCCTGCCTGGCGATCGCTGACACCGACAGACCTTGCCGATGTAGATCCAGGATCATCATCATCTCCCTCAGCTTGATCACCGAAATCCCCCTTCCGACCATCGGAAGCAGTATCGGTGATAACATGTGACCGATCTTCCGGGGCGCGCGCCGGAAGACCGCTCACGGCGCAAACTGGGGAAGATTCAAACGGCACATTTGGGGAGTATTGTTCCGGTATCCACACCGGGGGCGCAATCATCTCGGAACAAAGGGGCGGCTTCATCGGAATCGGCATGGAAAGACCCATCTCGTCTATGAAGACGAGGCGGGCTGGATCGAGGTCAAGCTGTGCATCGAACCAGTCCTGAAGCCGCTTCAGGAGGTCTGGCCGCTCCTGCTCCAATGCGCTTTTTTTGAATGTGAAGCCGCGCTTGCGCAGCCAGACGTCGAGGGTGCTGCGGCCGATAGAGACGGATCGGTCCTCTTCCAGACGCAAAACCATCTGTTCAGAGTGATGTCCTTCGACGCCTCGATCATGCCGATGATGAAAGCCTCATGATCGTCGAGACGGGAACCTCCAGGTCGACCCTGCTTGGCAGCGCTCACCTGCCCCTGCCGGGCGCTCGCGATCCAGGCAATCGCCGTCGAAATCCCGATCCCGAACCGCGCTGCAGCCGACCGCGCGGACATCCCACTAGCCGACGCAGCAAAAACCCGGTGGCGAGGGCGGCTTGTAGGCGCGCTTCTGGCCGCGACCTTGAAGATGACAAGGCCTGACGATCACGCCTATCGGCGGATGCATTTTGATCCCATGAAGTACAGTCTCGACGAGAAGCCAGTTAATGTCGTTTGGGGGCGCCTAAGACATTTCTCCCTGAAATTCGCTGCGCGAGGCTTCCTGCAAGAGTAACTCCCGGATCCAGACATTTCCGGGATCCTTGTCGTGGAGGGCGGGCCACTGGACAGCCTCAGTGAACCAGAGGGGTGGCAGCGGATGCTTGACGATCCGCAGGGGTATCGTTTGTTCGAAATACTTTACCAGGCGCAATGGGAGAATGGCTATACGATTGGTGCCCGGCAGCAACGGCGGAATCAAGGTAAAACCTGGCACGACAAGTTCGACACGTCTCTTGAAGCCGTGCTCCAGCAATAGCCATTGTTCGAAGGAGGGCTTCAAGGCACGCCCGAACTGGGCTGCAACATGCCCCATCGATATATATCTTTCGAAAGAGAGATCCCCAAGCAACTGCTCATTCGTCGGGCAGCCGACGCACACGAGTGGCTCGGCAAACAGCTTCGCTTTAGGGTGCGCACTCGACATGAACAAGTCCGGAAGAATTAGAAAATCAACATCACCGCGCCGGAGAAGCTCATAGGGATCGTCGTCTAGCGGCAGCAACTCGAAGCTGACGCCAGGAGCCTCCCGAGCCAAGCGCTCCACAACCCGCTCAAAGAATACAAGTGTCATGAAGTCCGAAAGGATGATCCTGAAACGGCGATCCGACTGGGCTGGGTTGATCGGATCCCAAGCAATGATGGAGAGCTGAATGTGCAGTAAGGCCTCACGCACCGCAGGGGCGAGCGCTTCGGCACGCGGTGTCGGGATAAGATCGCGGCCCTGCATCGAAAACAGCTCGTCGCCAAAATAGGTGCGCAGGCGCGCGATAGCCGCGCTCATGGCCGGTTGACTGAGCTTGACCCTGCGTGCGGCGGCCGTGAGCTTGCGCTCGGTCATCAGTGCGTCGAGCGCGACGAGGAGGTTTAGATCTAGGCCCCTAAAACGCATGTGCGGTATCCATAGCGGAGATGATTGTTCCCAAACAAACGATTTTCACACTCCCATTAGAGAACCCTGAAGTTAACGAAATCAAGCTTCAGTGAAGGATTCTTTCCTCATGACCTCGCTGGACTGACATTTCATCCCTCATTCAATTCATCGATCGCCGGACGGGGCCGATTTTCCTGCCAAGCAGGCAGGCGAGTCAAAGACCAGGCGTCAAGGTCATTTTTCAGTTGCTCAGGGCTCCGCTTGGACTTACCGCCACGGCCGTTGCCGACCCCCCCTTGCCGTAGAACGCGATCTAACGCTGAGCTGCCACCTTGTTTCCTTCGTTGTTTGAAGCATCTCGGTCGTTCGGACACATGCAGCAGGAGATTTCCGCTTTTACTAAGCAGCTTGCCTCGGCCGGCGCCGACGAAATCGGCCAGTGCATCGAACGCCTCAGGAGCGGCGGCATGCGGATCTCCGAAACGATCACTGCTGCAAACCCGGTCGAAGAATACCGGGAGGTGTAATGGTAGGTCGACCGCTCAAGTCGAGTGCGCCGCAAGCACGCCGGATCGAGATCGTCCAATCCCGGCACATACCCTTCACCACCTCCCGCTTCCGAGCAGGCCTTGAAGCTTCGCCGAATGACATCCTGCAACATCTCGAGGTCCAGCGTATGCGGCGTCCACGCCCCATCGATTATTCAGTTGCGGCGATCTGAGGTTGATCGACGGGCCGTCAAATGAGCTCACCGAAGAGTATCTGACGAGCTCATTGTGAGGCCTGGATGCGAGCGGCATAGGCCCATGGCATCAGGGCATCGATGTCTTTGGCGAGGTGGCCGTTTGCGAGGCGGGTGAAGAGGTTGCACAGATAGGCGTAGGGCTCAACGCCGTTCATTTTACAAGTGCCGATCAGGCTGGCAAACCGGGCCCAATTGCGGCCCCCTTCATCGTGCCCCGCAAAGAGCGCATTGCGGCGGTTCATGGCCATTGCAAGGTCATTCTACCCATATCGGCGAATATGTGACCATTCATTACCCACATCATCCGCTTTTTGGGAAGCGCGTGAGACGTCAGGGCGTCGATCATCGCAAAGGCGGGGCGGTCGCGCACATCGAGACGACGCCCGGTAATGTCATTGTCATTCCGACGTGGATGCTGGATCCGATTGCCTGTGCGGGCATGGAGATTGGCGAGCCCCGTGCTTCCCTTGAAGCGCTCATTGAACTCGCCAGTCTATTGACCCCTCAAGGTGAGAGGGCACCCTCGTCAACTGCCAAAGCAGTTGACGAGGAGGTTCCAGATGAAACTGCCAACGCCAATTCCACCCGAGGGTCCGCGCCAGATGATCATGGCGTTCGACTCGGTGAAGACGCGTGGGATGAGCCCGCGCCAAAGGGAAGCCGCACTGATGGCATTGGCCATGTTGTTGATGGAGGCGGCCTGTGTAGCGGAGAAGGAGGCGCCGCATGAACGCGTTTAGCCCTCTGCCGCCAGCGCTTCTGAAGCGTAAAGCCGTCGTCTATGTGCGACAATCGAGCCAAAGCCAGGTCATGCAAAATCTCGAGAGCCAACGGCGCCAATACGATCTTGTGGATGCTGCGCGCCAGCACGGTTTCCGACGGGTCGAGGTGATTGATGATGACCTCGGATTGTCGGCGAGCGGCGCGGTCGCCCGTCCGGGGTTCGAACGTCTTGTCGCCTGGCTCTGCGCCGGAGACGTCGGCGCCGTTTTGTGTTTCGATGCTTCGCGTCTCGCCCGAAACGGGCGTGACTGGCATCATTTGCTCGAACTTTGCGGCCTCGTGGACGCCCGCGTCATCGACCAGGACGGCGTCTATAATCCGTGCTCTCCTAATGATCGTTTGCTTTTGGGCATGAAGGGCACGATCAGCGAGTTCGAGCTTGGCATTATTCGCGCGCGCATGCTCGACGCTGCGCGTGCCAAGGCCAGACGCGGAGAGCTGCGCATCAGCGTTCCTATCGGTTATATCTGGTACCGCGATGCGGGCCTTGGTTTCGATCCGGATCTGCGCGTGCAGGAAGCCGTCCGTCTGATCTTCAGCCGGTTTCGAGAGCTGAGAAGCGGTCGCCAGGTACTGTTGTCGCTGACGGAAGACAAGCTTTGCTTCCCACGTCCGACGGACGGACGCAACACGACGACTTTCGACTGGACACCGATCCGATATCGCAATGTCATCTCGGTGCTAAAGAATCCGTTTTACGCTGGCGTTTATGCTTACGGCAAAAGCGAGAAGCGCACCGAGATTATCGATGGCCGCGCCCGCAAGACCTATGGCCATGGCAAACCGAAGGAGGAGTGGGAAGTTTTTCTCAAAGATCACCACGACGGTTATATCGAATGGGACGAATATGAACGCAACCAGGCGCTGCTCGCCGCCAACGCCTATGGGCAAAAGGGCGGTGCAAAATCGGGCCGCGGTGGGCGTGCGCTGCTTTCTGGGCTCCTTTCCTGCGGTCGTTGCGGGCGGCGCCTGTGCGTCGCCTATACCGGCAAAACGCCACGTCCGGTTTACCGCTGCGAACGCCCCAATTTGATGTTAGGACTCAATCGATGTCTTGGCTTCGGCGGCCCGCGAATTGACAAAGCGGTTGCCGCGGAGCTTCTGCGCGTAGTCCAGCCGATGGCGATAGAGGCGGCGATGCAAGCTGAACACATGCAGTCTGAGGCGCGAGCTGAACGCCGCCGCGCCGCTGAACTCGACCTGCAGAAGGCGCAATATGAAGCTGCGCTCGCAGAACGACGCTACGCCGCCTGCGATCCCGACAATCGCCTGATCGCGGCAACGCTGGAGAAGAACTGGGAGGTCGCTTTAAAACGCCTGGAGGCCTGCAAGACACGCCTTGACGCCGAACAGCTCCCGGATACCCCGGCAAAGCTGCCTGATTTAGATGGCTTGGCGGAAGATCTGCAGGCCGCCTGGAATGCGCCGGGCGTCAGCACGCGGGCGCGGCAGCGCCTCGCGCGGGCGCTGATCAAGGACATCATCGCTGATGTCGACGAAGAAGCGCGCGACGTCGTCCTGACAATCCATTGGCAGGGTGGTCAGCACTCGCAACTGCGCGTCAGAAAGCCCAAGACCGGCGAACATGGTTGCAATACGTCCGAAGACGCTCTTGAGGTCATGCGTTCCATGGCTGGAAGATGGAGCGACAGCGATATCGCAGCCACTCTCAATCGCATGGGCATACGCACAGGCTTTGGCCACACCTGGACGGCTCACCGCGTCTCTTCGATCCGCCGTGTCAACGATATTCACGCATACTTTTCTGCCGAAAAGAGCGGCAAATGGCTGACGATGACGGAGGCGGCCACCAAACTCGGCGTGACAAACCACGTCATCCGCAACCTGATCAAGGCAAAAATCCTGCCGGCCGAACAAGTCGTGCCCAGAGCGCCTTATCAGATTAAAGCCGTTGATATCGAACGCGAAGATATCATTGAAGCGATTAACAATAGACGACGGAAACGCCCATATCGCGACCCTCGGCAAATCGCCCTTCCAATAAATTCAATTACTTAGAAAGGGGGTGCATAATGACTCATGTCCGGCAATGGGGCGCAGGGCCCGTTCGGCGGCGTTGTTATCCATGGCGACGCGACCGTCTTCGAGGAATAGGCAGAATGAGTGCCAGCGGCTCAGGCCGTAACGGAAGGCGCTCGCCAGATCGCCCTTGCCCGGAATACGGGTCAGTTGCGCTTCAGCCCAGACGCGCAAGGCTTCGACCTTTGCTGTGCTGTGCTTCTGACGAGCAGCAAGGCGGATATCGGCAGGCTGGCCTGCAATGTCGCGCTCGATGTCGTAAATCGCGCCGATACGGTCGAGAGCCTCGCGCGCGATCTCGGATTTGTTCGAGATCCAGATATCATGGAAGTCACGTCGCCAATGCGCCCAGCAGGCCGCTTCCCGGAAGCGGCCTGTGCCGTCCGCTCCTGGCTCATAAAGCTTCCCGTAGCCTTTGTAGCCGTCAGCTTGAAGGATGCCGCTTGTCTGCCTGAGGTGATGGTGGACGTGCTCTTCCTTCCAGTCGGAAGCAAAGTAGTAGACCGTTCCCGGTGGAGCAGCGCCCGCCCAGGGACGCTGATCGCGGACATAGGTCCAGATCCTGCCCTTCTTCACGCCTTTGCCCAACCCCTTATCCCGAAGAGAACGATCGAGCACCCGGATCGGGGTGTCGTCGGCATGGAGAAGGTCACTGCTCATGACCACCGCCTCGATCCGCTCAATCAGCGGCTGGAGCACCTGCATGGCGCGACCGCACCAATCGACCAGCGTGCTGTCCGGAATGTCGGCGCCCATGCGGGCGAAGATCTCGTTCAGGCGATACAAAGGCAGGTGATCGTCGAACTTCGAGACCAGAATGTAAGCCAGAAGCCCAGCACCTGCCATGCTGCCCGGTATCGGACGGCTCGGCGCCGGCAACTGCACCATCTTCTCGCAGCAACGGCAGGACTTCTTCAATCGGGCGACCTCGATGACCTTCATCTGCGCAGCGATCATGTCGAGGATTTCGCTGGCGTCCTCGCCGACAAGGCGCAATTCACCGCCGCAATCGGGGCAGCAGGTACCCGGATCGAGTTCTTTGCGCTCGCGCGCTGCCTTTTCCGATACCCGCGGACGGCGGCGCATGGTCTTCTCGGGCCTGCTTGCCACAGGCGCGGCAGGCACTGCCGCATCGACCTCATCGAGCGGCTTGGTGCTGTTTTCCGCTGCGGCGATTAAAAGATCCTCCAGCGCGAGTTCCAGCTGCTGGATTTCCCGTTCGATCTTTTCCGAGGACTTGCCGAAGACCTGTTTCTTCAGCTTGGCGATGCGCAGTCGCAGTTCCCCGATCAATTGGTCGTGCGCCTGCAACGTCGCCGACATCTTCGCGTTTTCCGCCTGCAAGGCGGCGATCATCGCCTTCAGGAAGGCCGGATCGTCGGGAAGATTTTGGCTCGCGTTTGACATCATCCTGACTACCATAGGTCAGGACGAGTATCCATAAAAACAAGCAGATTCAGTGAGATAAAATCAACCGACACGCGCCGGCGGAGCGCCCCAGTTGGGCCGTCGCCAATCAATCCCTTCCCAAAGCATGGCCAGTTGCGCGGTTGTCAGCCGGGCCGTTCCATCGGCTGCTGAAGGCCATGGAAAACGCCCCCTCTCCAAAATTTTATAGTACAGGCAGAAGCCCTGGCCATCAAAATACAGGAGTTTCAAACGATCGCCCCGTCTGCCTCGAAACGCGAAGACTGCACCTCCCGTCGGCTTCTGGCGCAGCACATCCTGCGCAAGCGCAGCCAAACCTTCTACCCCTTTGCGCATGTCCGTGGCTCCGCAAGCGAGATACACTCGAACACCGGTTCCTGGTCCAATCATGCTGCTTCAACCGCCCGGATGAGCCGAGTGAGGACGGCGGGATCGACGCCACTGTCGAAGCGAAGGCTGCGCCCATCGTTCAACCGCAACTCGATCATTGCAGACACGCGCGCAACGTCCTCACGCACCAGCGGGGCGCCATGCATGGCGGCCATGTCTACGGGAACGAAGACCGTATCGGCCGTGGACGGCAACAAACCCTTCTTCTTCAGCTCATGCCGCCAGGCGTAAATCTGCTGCCGGCTTACATCGTGCCGATGGGCAACCTCCGTGACCGTCGCACCGTCGAGCCCAATCGACATGACAACGTCGAGCTTCTTCGCGTCACCCCAACGCCGCCGCCGTTCCTGACCAAGAATTTCGACACGCATCCCATACCTCACCTAAGACACGTCGCTAACGACGTCGTTAATGACGTGTCTTAGGTCATCAAGGCGCTATCCGGCAGGCGGTGCCAATCGGGTGCTTACGCTTCAAGGAAGGCAATGCCACGCAAACCGGAAGGTCAACCACCAATGCCAAGGAAAGTGCTGATTCTGCTTGAAGGCACTAGAATGGGTACTGGTCAGCTATACGTCCAAGCGGCGAAGCTTCTTGGATTGCACCCAATTGTCCTGTCAGCTGACCCGGCACGTTACAACTATCTTGCAACGGAAAACGTCGAGGCTATCCGTGTCGACACGGACGATCTCGACGCGCTGATCCGTGAATGCTCCCGGCTCCGGGAGACCTATGACATTGTCGGCATTACGGGCCTTCCAGTCCCCGGCGAGGCGGTCTATGCGACCGTTGCCAAGCTCTGTCGGCATTTCGGTCTACCGGGACCAAACCCCGCATCGATTGATCAATGCTGCGACAAATTCATCCAGCGTCAACTGCTCGCGGAGGCTGGTGTTCCCGTACCTGTCTGTCGCATGGCAACGAATGCGGCGGAGGTAGAAAGTGCTGCCGCGGAGATCGGCCTGCCAGTGATCCTGAAACCTGCCGCTGGCAACGGAAGCACCGGTGTCCGTTTGTGCCGCGATGCCGAGGAGCTAGCCGAACACACGGTTTATCTGCTGGGCGGAACGTACGAATGGCAGACTTCGCCGAGGATACTGGTCGAAGAATTCGCAGAGGGGCCCTATTTTATTGCTGATATAATGGGGAATACTATCATTGAGATAGGCGCCGGTGATTTCGGACCCCCGCCGAATTTCGTCTATCGTGAGTACACCTATCCGGCCTCGCTGACTGATGACCAGCGGACGCGTATCACCGATGTTTCGCTGAGCTGCTTAGGCGCTCTCGACCTTAACTGGGGACCAACGAACATTGAATTCCGGTGGACAGAGCGTGGCCTGGTTGTCATTGAAGTCAATCCGCGTCTTGCTGGCTCGCCCGATCCTCAGCTGATTCAGCTGGCTTGCGGTGTCGATCTTGTCATGGAGCACATCAAGCTTGTCATTGGCGACGAATGCGATTTGCGCAAAAGGCATTCGCAGACTGCGTCCGCACGGTTCCTGGTTCCGGATCGAGCCGGCACCCTCGACCGTATCGATGGCGCCGATCAGGCAGCTGGTGTACCGGGTGTCGCCGAGGTCACATGGTATATTAAGCCCCCGACGCCGATCATCATGAAAGGCGACTGCCAAGACTGTATCGGACATGTCATCGCCGCTTCTCCAAACCCTACCCAAACCTCGGCGATACTTCAGCGTGCAGTCGACTCAATCACCTGGTCGATTACACCGTTTCCGACCATCGACGACTAGGAACAATCCGTTACCTGCACCAGCGCAGGTGGACTGGGCTCCGGAATTGGGAAAAGGGGATAAGTGGGGTTCTGCGCGGCTGCGAACAGGGAGACGATGAGCAAGAAACCCGGCCGGAACCACCCCCGGGCTTTCAAGGGAGAAGTGGCCTGGTCGCCGTGAAGCGCAAGAAGACTCTGCCGAACTGGTCCAACGGTCTGATGTGCATCCCAACCGGATGAGCCAGTGGAGGGCCCAACTCCGAGGCGGCGCAGCCGGCGGTGGGGCATTGGGCTTATACACCTATCTGCATCGAGAGCGGCATGGCCCAGTTCCGCGTTTGCCGGCGCAGTGAATCGACGGTGGCGACTAAAAAACGCTTTACCGTCCTTCGTCACGGCTCTCCAGTACCTGAGTGCTGACTTTCCCCGGTTAGGGAAATTCCACTCTCATCGGTAGTGTGCTGAAGGTTCTGCAAATTCACTGAGAGAGGCGGTCATGGCAGGCTGGTGATGTTGAACGTCACCTGATTCCCTGGAAGGAACGCCACCATGACCAAGACTGAAGGTAGGACAGCCAGCGCCGCCGTCAAAGACATTTTGCTTTCGAACCCCGATGGGCTGCGCGAGGTGATCCGCACGGTGATGCAGGAGGTGCTGGAAGCGGAGATGGACGAGGCGCTGGGAGCTGCGAAAGGCGAGCGCACGCCGGAGCGGCTCGGCTACCGTTCGGGCCACTATGGCCGCACGCTGATCACGCGGGTGGGCAAGCTCGAGCTGCGGGTGCCGCAGGATCGCTCGGGGCACTTCTCCACCGAATTGTTCGAACGCTACCAGCGCTCCGAGCGGGCGCTGGTGGCAACCTTGGCGGAGATGTATGTGCAAGGGGTGTCGACGCGGAAGGTCAAGGCGATCACCGAGGAGCTGTGCGGCCATGCCTTCTCGGCGTCATCGATCTCGGCGATCAACAAGCGGCTGGACGAGAGCCTGAAGGCCTTTGCCGAGCGCTCGCTTCAAGAGCCGTTTGCCTACCTGATTCTCGATGCCCGTTATGAGAAGGTGCGCGAGGCCGGTGTGGTGATGAGCCAGGCGGTGTTGATCGCTGTCGGCATCGACTGGGACGGACGGCGGCAGATCCTGTCGGTCGAGATGGCCGGCCGTGAAAGCCGTTGCGCCTGGAAGGACTTCCTCGTCAGGCTGAAAGGGCGCGGTTTGAAGGGCGTCGAACTGGTGGTCTCCGACGACCATGCCGGTCTCGTCGCGGCAATTGGCGAGGTGATTCCGGAAGCTGCCTGGCAGCGCTGTTACGTGCATTTCCTCAGGAACGCCCTCGATCACCTGCCGCGCAAACATGGCGACGATTGCTTGCAGGAGCTTCGATGGCTCTATGATCGCCGCGACCTTGATGAGGCGAAGGCCGATCTCGCCGCGTGGCTGGGAAAATGGTCGGTCCGCTATCCGCGCCTGACCTCCTGGGTTGAGGAAACCATCGAGCAGACGCTGACCTTCTTTCGTCTGCCGCGCCAGCATCACAAGCACCTCAAGAGCACCAACATGCTGGAACGCCTCAACGAGGAAATCCGCCGCAGAACCTACGTCGTGCGCATCTTTCCCAATACCGAGAGCTGCCTACGCCTCGTCCGCGCGCTCGCCGTCGAAACCCACGAAAACTGGATGGAGGCCAATCGCTACATCAACATGGACGACCTGCGAGAGCACAAGAAACTCGCACTCCGTCAAGCCGCATGACCAGCACGCATGACCGCCCAATTTTGCAGAACTTGACGCACACAACCCTCTCATCCATTTGTCGGCAGTGATCGCCGAAATTTCCAATCGGGGGCGCCATGACATTTCCACGGGACGAAGCGGTGAACCTCAAGGAAAGGTCAACACCAATGAAACGACGAGCACTTGTGTTGGTCGAAGGATCAACGGGTAATGGCCTACTAGACGTGCGCATATGCGGACCCTGGACGCGTGGCGACCAGGCATACGACATTGTCCGTCGCTTTTGTCGGCTTTACGACACAGATTGTTCCTCCAACCGTGCGGCCACTTTCCGATCTAACTCTCTGAAAAACAGCCATTAGCATTATTAGTAACTCCCTCGGCCTGGCACGACTTTTGCACGATCAGCCCTGGGCGCGCATGCTGTTGCGCATTCATGTGTCGGAACAATCGAAATAGTTTAAACAACAAAGGAAGCAAGATGGCAGCTCCGCGTCAGATCGCGTTCTACGGTAAGGGGGGTATCGGCAAGCCCACGCGGAAGGCTGAGCTGGTAACCGCGCCCATCGAAGATCGCAGCCTCGGCTCTCCGTCAAAAAACGAGGCGCACTTCCACAGCCGCATGAACGTCATGGCTAACATGCGCGGCGGCCACGGCTTCCGCGTTCCATCCGCAGCTTCAAGGAAGGCAATTAAACACAAATGGAAAGGTCAACCACTGCCGAAGAAAGCGCTGATTCTGCTTGAAGGCACTAAAATGGGTACTGGTCAGCCGCCAGTGGCGTCATGATCAGCGACTCCTCCGACCACCGCTTCGATGCAATGCCGTTTGGCGGTTTCAAATATGACGGCATGGACCGCGAGGGCGTCCGATTTGCCTCTGAGGACATGACGCAGCCGAAGGTGGTGTGCATCAACCGCATGAAAACACAGAGCCACGCCTGCTCAAATCCATCCACAACTCAAGGGGCAAAGAATGTTTGAGGGTTCGATTACCGCGCTTGTCACGCCTTTTGCTGATGATCGCATCGATGAGGTTGCATTGCGCGACCTCGTCGAGTGGCAGATCGAAGAGGGATCCTTCGGTCTCGTTCCATGCGGGACAACAGGGGAAAGCCCGACGCTCAGCAAATCCGAGCATGAGCAGGTGGTCGAGATCACGATCAAAACCGCAAACGGGCGTGTGCCCGTCATCGCGGGCGCCGGATCAAACAGCACGGCGGAAGCGATCGCCTTCGTTCGCCATGCGCAGAACGCCGGCGCCGACGGAGTACTGATCGTTTCACCCTATTACAACAAGCCCACCCAGGAGGGGATCTACCAGCATTTCAAGGCGATCGATGCTGCGTCTACTGTTCCGATCATCGTCTACAATATCCCTGGCCGTAGCGCCATTGAAATTCACGTTGAAACGTTGGCCCGCATTTTTGAAGACTGCCCGAATGTGAAGGGCGTCAAGGATGCAACCGGCAACCTGTTGCGCCCGTCCCTCGAGCGCATGGCCTGCGGGGAAGACTTCAATCTCTTGACCGGTGAAGACGGCACGGCGCTTGGCTATATGGCGCATGGCGGACATGGCTGCATCTCGGTGACGGCGAATGTCGCACCGGCCCTCTGCGCTGACTTCCAGCAGGCCTGCCTGAACGGCGACTTTGCCGCCGCCTTGAAACTGCAGGACCGTCTGATGCCGCTGCACCGGGCGCTTTTTCTTGAAACCAACCCGGCGGGGGCGAAATACGCGCTCCAGCGTCTTGGCCGAATGCGTGGGGATTTGCGCCTACCACTCGTCACGATCAGTCCTTCCGTTCAAGAAGAGATCGATGACGCGATGCGCCACGCGGGGATCCTTTTATGATGGACAACGCAAGATTTGCTGAACGCATCGAGATGGTTCTTATCGGACCGAACAACCAGCGAAGAAAACAAGGTGGCACCTGCATGGGATTGGATTCTGGAGAAACACCATGCACCTCGTAGTCTGTATCAAGCAGGTGCCGGTTACAGCGCAGACACGCGTCCACCTCGCACGAACACGGTCATGCGGCGGCAGATGCTGCGGACCTCCACCCTTTCGGGTGACACATTCATTCACTTTACACCGGAGACTTGAAGCCGTTGCTGACAGGAAATTGAACACGCCAGAAGGATATGGTGAGGCTACCGGACACATGCGAGCTCATCCAAGCCGCTTGTCGGGACATGGGGGTAATATGCCGCCGCTCGCGGGATGACTGAACTGCCACTGGTCTGACAGAACGGACAGATAATGAAACTCACAATTCGCATAAACGGCGACGTCTTGTCAGCGTATATCCCTAAGAAGGACCTGGAGGAGCCGATCATCTCGGTGGAGGATGAAGCCTTGTGGGGCGGCTCGATATTGCTGAGGAACGGCTGGCGGCTGGCCCTGCCCCACCTTCCGCAGGAAGCTCGCCTGCCGGTTACCGTCGAGGCAAGAAGAATGTCCGGCCGGCTTGATCGAGGTGCGCATGAAAAACCCGATCGGATGACGAGGATCGGTGAGATCTCAAGCTCCCAAAATGCCGCTGCAATGCTAGCCGAGAACCAAAAGATGCATCCATGGCCGGCTCTAACGAGAACCGCTTACGAGGATGTCGCCGCATGTATCTCTTCCGGAGAATTATCCGGATCGGGACTGGGCATTATCAATGCGTTCGAGCGGCGCATGGAGGAATGGATCGGCGGCGGTTATGTGGTCTCGGCAAGTAGCGGCACAGCCGCCCTGACAGTGGCGCTCATAGCTCTCGGCATCCACCCGGGGGACGTTGTGCTTCTGCCTTCCTATACCTGGGCTGCCACAGGAGTGGCACCGCTACGTATTGGAGCGATCCCCCGTTTCGTCGACATTGATCCGAATTCCTACAACATCTCTCGCGTTGGCGGCTGCGATCACACCGGACGTCAAGGCAATCATCGTGGTCCACATGCACGGCACTAGCTGCGACATGGATGAGATTATTTGCCATGCGCGAGAGCAGGGCATTGCGGTCATCGAGGACTGCGTTCAGGCTCATGGCGCACTCTACAAGGGGCAACATGTTGGGCTTCTGTCCGACATCGGATGCTTCAGCATGCAAAAGAGCAAGCACCTGTCCGCGGGCGATGGCGGATTCATGGTGACAAGCAAGCAAGGTGCGCTGTCATTGAACCCACACGTCCCGAGTTCATCGAGACGTCATCATGTTGAGGACAGCAGATCGTCAGGCCGTGTGTTCTTGAAATTGTAATCGCATAGAATGGAACAGCGATGGAATTGAAACGCCCCTTTTTATTGTTCCTCGGAGACGCGGCCGACGACCTGGCTGTCAAGACAGCAGCCGGCATCGCACACTGGCGCAAAAGCTGGTGCGTCGGCCAATGGAGGCTCAGCGGGTGCAAGGCCGATGTCCACCTGAATGACATGTCGCCGAGCGACGCGAAAGCCCAGGGGGCCGAAACCATGATTGTCGCCGTAGCCAATGCGGGCGGCATCCTCAAGGAAAGCTGGATGAGCAGCATCGTTGAGGCGTTGGAGGCCGGACTCGATGTCGCCTCCGGCCTCCATGTGACACTTGAGGCTATTCCGGCAATTGCTGCTGCAGCCAAGCGCAACGGGCGCAGCCTTCACAACGTGCGCATCCCCGATCGCGCATTTTCGACGGGCAAGGGCACCAAACGTCGTGGCAATCGCCTCCTGACAGTCGGAACCGACTGCTCCGTCGGAAAGAAGTACACCGCGCTCAGTCTTGAAGCCGCGATGCGCGCTAAGGGCTGGGATGCTGACTTCCGCGCCACTGGCCAAACCGGCATATTCATTTCCGGGCGGGGGGTTGCCGTCGATGCAGTGGTGGCCGATTTCATCTCGGGCGCCGCAGAGTGGATTAGTCCCGACGCGGAAACCGACTGTCATTGGGATCTCGTCGAGGGTCAGGGCTCCCTCTTCCACCCGAGCTTCGCTGGCGTCTCCCTTGGCCTCTTACATGGATCGCAGCCCGACGTATTCGTAGTCTGTCACGAACCGACGCGCAAGACCATGCGTGGCGTGCAGGCACCGATACCAACCATCCGCGATGTCATCGACCTGACGATTGCATGCGGACGGCTGACGAACCCTTTCATCAAATGTGTAGGCATCGCCGCCAATACCGAGGCCCTTAACGAAAAGGAGGCCCGCGACTATCTGGCGTCTCTGACCAGGGAATACGATCTTCCGGCCACGGACCCGCTCAGGTTCGGTGTCGACGTTATCCTGGAGAGGATCCAATATCAGCGGTGATGGTGGCGTGGATCTGGACGGCGGCATCGCTTAGGCCCATGCGCGGGCAATGCCACGCGACGCTCACGCCGGGAAGGCTTTCAAAGCGCATCCGTGCGCTCGCTGCACAAAAGCGAACTGGCACGGTTTGTGCCATTTATCCCCACGAGGCACCACGAGGGGCTGCGGCGATGCCGTTCCCTTTAACCCGAGTGTCTCGTCCTAGTTGGAGACCAAGCTATGTCATACAAAACACTTCCAACGAGTGCTCCAGTCTTGCAAATGGACTCTCTGGCGCCTGCACTCAAAGTGCGGGACTGGATACGTGGCAAATCCTTGCGAGCTTCCAGCCGGGCAAATTGTACATCCGCGAGTTTTGTGGAACCTCGTGTGAATCTTGTGAGGGTGCGATGCACAATCTGATAGAGCTGCAGGAGACTTACAAGAACAGTGGAGTTGGGGCCGTCGCAGTTGTGGCAGAAGAAAGCGCTGCATTCGTCGGGGAGGCTCTGGACTTTGGGACGCGTGGTGGGCCGGTTCCCGAAGTCGAACCTGCGGGTCGCGCTCGACGACACAGGCACAATGAACACGGTTTGATGGAGGCGAGTTTTTCTGTCGAGATCCCGAAGGCGTTGGTGGTCGACCGAGACGGCTACATCGCCTCTATCGGCCATCCGAACGACCTGCATGGCGTTCTATGCTTGATGGCACCTGGCGCACCAGCGCTCAAGCGAAAGCCGCCGAAAGGGAGCGGATCGCCGAAGATGAACCAAAAGCGGCCAAGGAAGCATCGAAGAAGCAGATCAAGGCAAATTTGGCGGCAGCGGAGGAGATAGAGGATTTGAACACGGCGCTTGATGCGATCGAAGAGGGCGTCGCCCTTGATCCGGTTAACTTTTTTCCGCGAGGCTCATGTCCACCTGCTGCTCCATGAAAATGCACGACAGGCAGGCCGGTCTGCCCGCGCTACGCCAATCGATTCGCGGCGCAATCAACACAAACAACGAGTTAATGTTGACGGTGGCATCTTTCCGACTCTTCAACCCGGCACCCCTGCACCGGCTCTGGCATGCGCTTTATGTCCATCGGCTGAACCCCAGCGAACAAGGGCATTGCCGAGCTCGACGTGCTGGCCGAGGGTTGGCGCAAACATGCGGTGTGGCGGCAGGAGAGCGGCCGGGTCGAGGACTGGCGCAAGAGACTGGAGGGCACCGATGACTCCTCCCCCTTTCGTGATTTCCATCCAGAGCCAGGTCGTATTTGGTCATGTCGGCAATTCGGCAGCCCTGTTCCCCATGCAGGCGGCGGGGCTGGAAGTGGCGGCAATTCCGACGGTGATCTTTTCGAATACGCCCAATTACCCAACTCAGCACGGACGTGCGCTGCCGCCCGAGTTCTTTTCGGATCTGTTGCAGGGCGCACGGGAACGGGGCCTGACAGAACGGGCGGATTTTATCCTGACGGGCTATATCGGCTCGCTCGACGTGGCGCTGATGGTGGCGGATTTCGTGGCGGAGGCAAAGGCCGTGAACCCAGCCCTCATATACCTCTGCGACCCGGTGATGGGCGATACGGACCCTGGCCTCTATGTGCCGGAAGCCATTGCCGACGTGATGCGTGACCGGTTGCTGCCGATGGCCGACATCGCAACACCGAACCCGTTCGAACTGAGTTGGTTGACCGAGCGAAAAGTCGCGACTACTTGGGACCTGGAAGCGGCACGACAGATTTTGCGCTTTGCGCCAGAGGCTCAATTGATCACCACCGGCTGCGCGCTGGAAGATACCACTCCTGGTCAGATCGAAAGCGTCATCCTGGGGCCCGAGGGTATCATCAGCCGCCATCCGACGAAGCGTCTCCCAATCGGCCTGCCTGGCACTGGTGATCTCTTCGCCGGATTGATAGTCGCGGGGCTGGCGCGCGGGGTGCCCCTGCCCCGCGCAGTCGAGATTGCGCAGAACCTCACCTCCCGCGCACTAGATCACGCCAATGCACTTGGCGCCGGTGAAGTAGTCCTCAGCGAGCCAGAATTCCGCCGCGCGCTTGTGGCGCTCGATCCAAATTGAGCTCCGTGGCACCCTCATGGCAACGGATCCAACGTCATCGTCAACCGTTGCATGCAAGTTGCAGATCAGGAGATCGCTTGCGAACTTTCCGCGCAGCTCAAGTGAAGCCACGCAAATTGAAACGGTTTCAGGGAGAAGGCGGCGATTGGAAGATGATAGCGGCAAGAGATTGTCGATGAGCGTGACGCCGGGGCAACGGGGACTGTGCAGTAAATGCCCTTCTAACCGTTCCGCCTATGAGGAAGACCCATTCTTTCGGGATGCCGCTGCTCGTGAGCTCTAGCAGGCCGTTGAAGAAGTCAGTCGCGTTCGCAGACGAAGCCTGAATCGTCTCCGTTGTGGACGTAGAAGTGCCCGACAAGTCGTCCGGCGGAGCCGAGAGCTGCCCATCCGCGACCACAGACCCGGTCGCTCTCGTCTTGTCCCTCCCATGAGAACTCCGCACAGGCTGATCCATCGCGTGCGCCGTAGCGGACATCGAGAAAGCCCTTGAGCGCGACGAACGCGATTTCGCCGTCCGCCGTGCCCTGGAATGTCAGATGCGCCTCTTCGACGAGATCGAGGACGTCGTTGTCCCAGTTGTCCATCTCGACGATGCGCCAACGACCGGCGAAGGCCTTGGCGAAGGGAGAAACTCTCGCCATCAGCCTGTCTCCGTCATGAGCTTCGGCAGCCGCACCAGATCATAGGCGGCGGCCGCGAAGGTGAAGGCCCATCGGACGCGGTCGCGGCCACGGAACTTCGTCTTATCCTGCCCGGCGACGGTTTTGATCCAGCCGAACGCCCCTCCTCGATGCGCTTGCGGATGCGCAAGCTGACCCGATAGCCGGAATGGCACGTCGTGCGTCCATCAATGGCCGAGCGGCGACCATTGATGTTCTGCGCCACATGGGGCGTGACCTTCATCGACCGCAAATCTTTTACGAAGTCCTTTGTGTCATAGGCCTTGTCGACACCCAGCGTGATCGCTTGTGTCCGCTCAGTGAAGGGCCCGATCATGTGCAACGCCGCGACCCGTTCGGCATACCCGCTGGCCTCTGTCAGATAGGCATCGACCAGCAGGCCATGGCGATTTTCCATCAGCCCATGCCCCATGAAGCACAGCTTGGCCTCCTTGCCTTTTCCCTTCCTATAAAGCTTCGCATCCGGATCGGTCGTTGAAGCATGCGTCTCGTTGGAGCGTCTCTCGCCATGGAAGTCTGCTTCCTTATTCCGACCGCCCGCATCCGACGGTGGTTCGCCATGATCGCCCCTGGGGCCGTCCTTCGGCTTGAAGCTCTTGATCGACGCCCAAGCTTCGATCAGCGTGCCATCGACAGAGAAGTGGTCCGTTGACAGCAACCGCTTTACTTTGGGCTGCGAAAGGATTGCGACCAGGAACTTCGCGGCGATGTCGCCTTCCAGCAACCGGTCGCGGTTCTTCGAAAACACCGAATGGTCCCAAGCTGGATCGTCAATGCCAAGGCCAACGAACCAGCGGAACAGAAGGTCGTATTCCAGCCGCTCCATCAAAAGCCGCTCAGAGCGGATCGGATAGATGGCTTGCAAAAGCATGGCGCGCAGAAGCTTCTCAGGCGCGATCGACGGCCGCGTGATCGGTGAATAAAGTGCTGCCAAATCTCGTTCCAGTGAAACGAGCGCTTCGTTCACGATCTGCCGGATAGCCCGTAGAGGATGATCTTTTCGAACACGATCCTCCAGATCAACATAGCTGAAGAGTTCGCCTGTCCTCACATCGCCGCCGCGCATCCATCAGCTCCAAATCGCAGTAAAGCGAGTGAATCACGACCAGAACCTATGCGCCAGGGCCCTTTTTCAACAGCCTGCTAGTAGACCCGTCGCCGGTCCGCTTGACCTTATAGAGCAGAGAAAACCAATCGTGGACGCTCAGTCCCAATTGTTCGAGGTGGGACGCCAGCGTCTTTGCTGGGTCACCGCCCCCGGCGCTGTAACTCGGAAGGGACAGATTATCGTCGCCCAATGGAAAAAGCGCACCGTGGCGCTCAACACCGCGGCGGCGCCGATCTCTCCGCCCGCTGCAGAGGAATTGGCCTTTGCCGCGACTCTCGGAGTGAAGTAGCCGCCGCGAGCATAGCCCAGACCATTCAAGCCGCTGCTTTCGAAGGCTGTCACGCGACCGACCATCATGACATGGTCGCCCGCCTCGATAACATCATGCATCGAACATTCAAACCACGCCGCCACCTGCGCGAATATCGGACAGCCGTTCGGACCCCTCGCCCGGTCGACAGCAGCGAAGCGATCTTCGGCGGGGCGGGCAAATTTAATGGACACATCCTTCTGCGCCTCTGACAATATGTTGATGGCGAAGTGCTCGGCTGCGGTCATTGCTGGGTAGTCGCGCGCAGTCTTGGCAAGGCAAACAAGCAGCAGCGGCGGATCCAAGGATACAGATGTAAAGGAGTTGGCAGTGAAACCAACCGGCCTGCCCGCCGGATCGCTGGCGGTGATGACCGTCACTGCGGTTGGAAACGCTCCAAACGCCTCGCGCAAAGCTCTCGGGTCGAAAACGTCCGCCTTCATGTCATTCCCCCTTTGCGCGCCAGAAATCTCGCGATCGTTGCGTTAACGGTTTCCGCCGTTAGATTCTCATTTGCCTGGACTGGCGCGGGCCGCCAACGAGAGGGCCTTTCTGTCAACTTGAGACCTCCAGCACTTCCCTGCGTATTCGAGCGGCCATCGGTAGCCCTCTTCTAGATTACGTATTATGGTATTCCATGATACTAACCTGTCAAGCGGCTCTTCGCTGTGGGAGCCTCAACTCACCAGCTTCCCGGCAAGTTGTTGTGCCGAGTGTGCCGCAACTGATGGTCCCGATTCAGGAGCTATGCCTCGACGCTTACGCGTCCCAACGGCTTCGAGCAGCAGGCGAGGATATAACCGTCCTCGACATCCTCATCCGTGATGCCGCCATTGTGCACCATGTGGACCTGGCCCTCGGTCTTGCGCACCTTACAGGTGCCGCAGATCCCCATCGAGCAGCCCGACGGGATCACCAGCCCTGCAGCCTTTGCCGCCGCCAGTATCGTGTCCGTCTCGCTGCATCTGGTCGTGACGCCGGAGAGGGCGAAGGCGATCTCGGCATGGTTCTGCTCATCGGGGATCACATCCTCGGGGACGTCTTCGGCATGCCCCGGCTCCGCCGTGAAGCTCTCCTGATGGTAGCGGCTCATATCGTAGCCAAGTCCGGCAAGCGCCTCGCGGACGGCCCGCATAAAGGGCTCCGGACCGCAGCAGAACACTTCGCGCTCGAGATAATCCTGCGCCATCAGGCCGAGCATGATCTGATTGAACATGCCCCGGTAGCCGGTCCAGGGCCGGAACGGGTCTGGCTCTTCGACCACCCATTTCAGGTCGATGCCGACGATGCGCGACGCCATGAGTTCCATCCTGTCGCGCAGAATGATCTCGGAGGGTCGGCGCGCGCAATTGATGAAGACAATGTCCGGCTCGCGTCCGGAATCGTAGAGCCAGGTGGTCATCGCCACCATCGGGGTGATGCCCGAGCCGGCCGAGATGAACAGGTATTTATCAGTCGGGTGATGCACGATCGAGAATTTTCCCGCCGGCCCGATAGCCCTGATGCGCATGCCCTATGCAGATTGTCCAGCATCCACCGTGTGCCGGTGGACCCGTCCTGCGCTTTGACCGTGATCGTCAGTGCGGTTGGCCGCGAGGGTGCAGAAGAGATGGTATAGGTGCGATAGAGCGGTCCGCCCGGCGCGGGCAGTTCCAGAGTGACGAACTGCCCCGGATCATGGTTGAACAGCGCCCCGGAAGGACTTTGAAAGCTGAAGGTCACCACATTGGGAGCTTCCGGCGTGCGCGTGACGCATTCAAGCGGCTCGGCATCACTCCAGAAACTGAGCTGCTTGAACTGGGTCATCTGCTCACTCCGCAGCCACTTGACGCGGCGCAAGGGCGCGCTCCAGCGAGGCCGCATACCAGTCGACGAACTGCATGACGCCGCTTTCCTGACCCGGTGAATAGGGACCGGGCACGTAAGCCGGAGAGAGGATCCCTTGCTGGTTCGTTTCGACGATCTCGCGATCTTCGTCATTGGTGGCGATCCAGACCTCCGTCAGGCGCTTGAGGTCGTAGTCGACTCCTTCGACCGCATCCTTGTGTACGAGCCAGGTCGTCGTGACCTCGGTTTCGGTCGGACTGATCGGCATAACCCTGAAGGTGAGTGAGTGATCCGGCAGGAAGTGGTTCCACGTCGACGGATAGTGGAACATCAGGAGCGTGCCGGCATCCGGCGGGGCAACCCGGCCCAGATGCCGGGAAACAGCGGCCTTGCCGTCCATCGTATAGCTCAACGCCTTTTCCTGCAGCGGCATACGTGCGAGGCGATACTGACCGTCGCCAGCAAGGACGAATTGCGCCGGTGTGCCGGCGGCTTCGCAACGGTCGAAATGCACCTGGAGCTTCTTAGATACTCCGCCATCGGCCTGAACACCGGCAACTTCCGGGTCGAGCGGGAAGGAGCGGCAGAGTGCCGGATGGTTGCTGCTGCAATGATAGCACTCGCGGTTGTTCTCCCAGACCAGCTTCCAGTTGCCTTTCTCGATGATCGTAGAGGTGAACGCGACCTTGGCATCCTTGAGGTCGTGAACCTCCAGATAGGGGCGCGCCAGCTGTGCGAATGTTTGGAAATCCGGCGGCGTATCGGAAAGACAGATATAGATGAGGCCGTCGAGATTGCGCAGGTTGACGGGTTTCAGGCCGTATTTCGAAGCATCGAAATCGGGACCCATGTCGTTCGCCCAGATCAATTTACCGTCAAGCTCATAGGTCCATTGGTGGTAGGGACAGACAAGCTTCGCCACCTGCCCCTGGCGTGCCTTGCAGATCAACGATCCGCGGTGGCGGCAGGAATTATGAAACGCACGGACTTCACCGTCACGGCTACGGACAATGACCACTTCATAGGCGCCCACGCGTAACGTGACATAGCTGCCGGTCCTTGCGAGCTGGCAGGCCGGAACGGCATAGAGCCATTCCCTGTAGAAAATGTGCTGCAGGTCGAGCGCGTAGACCTCGGGCGAGACGTAGAAGGGCTGCTCCAGGCTGAAGCCCGATAGACGGCGATCGAGCCGCTGATGAATCGAGGTCGGGTTAGCTGTCATTGGCAAATTCCCGGGCGATGGTTCAATTCAGATCAATCATGCTTGCAAACCGGACCGTCTGGCAATAGCGTTAAATTTCACTTTGGATTAGCTGAAATAATCTCAAAGCCTACCCACTCCTGCGGGAGAACATATAACGGGACCCTTATGCCACGCCCTTATGAATTCTCTTCGATGACCGCCCTCGTCTGCTTCGAGGCGGCGGCGCGAAATGCGAGCTTCAAGAAAGCCGCTCAAGAGCTGAATGTGACGCCAGCGGCCATCAGCCACCAGATCAAGGCACTGGAGATGGACCTCAAATGCAGCCTGTTCCTGCGCCACCACCGCGGTGTCGAACTGACCGAGAAGGGAGCGCTCCTCTTCGTGGTCATTCAACGCGGCTTCGAGGCTATCTCGGAAACTCTTACCCAGATCCGCGAGCGCCCCGAAACCGTCGACGTGACCATCGGCGCGACTACGGCGTTCAGTTCACTCTGGCTGACCCCGAAGATTTCGGCCTTCTGGAAGATCCATCCCTCCATCACCGTGTCACAGGTCGTCAGTGATGTGCCTGGAATGACCAGCCGTTGCGATCTGACTATCCATTACGGCAACCCGCAGGAGAACGGCGTAGAATACAGGAAACTCTTTCAGGACCACATTATCGCGCTGGGAACGACACGATTTGCCGCCGAGCACCGCATTGCCCGGCTCGAGGATCTGCTCAAAGCACCCTTGATCCATTCCAGCAGCAACGAGACCGGTTGGACGGCCTGGGACGATTGGTTTGCCGTACTCGGATGTCCGGCCCCGAAGGGCCGCAGTTTTTACGTCAACAATTACATGATCGCACTTCAGGCGGCTCAAGACGATGTCGGGGCCGTACTTGGGTGGGACGGGCTCGTCGGGAGCCTCGTCAACGAAGGGCGGCTAGTCAAGCTCGTGCAAGAAAGCATTCCCTCACCTGTCGGCTTTCATCTGAGGATCCATTCGCGCGCAACGGCAAAGGCGCGGCTGTTCGCCGACTGGCTAGTCGAAGCCACCTAAGGCGCTCGGCATCTGCCCTGATGCGGACGGCGTCGCTGTCATGAAAACTCGGCATTCCCGACGGTGACCAATGGGGATGAACAGAGTTGTCGGATGGCGGCGGCGTACAGGGTTGGTGGAGATCGACATCTCGATGGTCGGCAATGGCGCGTGGCGGGACAATTCATCGAGCGGCTCTGGCGTGCGATCAAATACGAGGAGGTCTATACCACGCCTACAAAACCGTGCCCGAAGCCCTAGCTGGCATCGGCCGCTATCTCACCTTCTACAATTGCCGACACCCACATTCATCCCTTGACCGGCAGACGCCGGATCAAGCTTACTTCAACACGCTGACGCCGATGATGGCGGCAGCATAATCGAGGCGGAAATCCACCTAGAGAAACGCCCCAAACTGTTCAGACAAACCGCGCCACCTCTGTAGGCCTGCTGATGTCGTGGCGTGTTTGCCGTGCTCGTCCACGCCGTGTGGAGTAGCATCTTCTTGGGTCAGGTCTCGCCAGTCGATCATTGAATTTTCCTCCTTTGGTGACCTACCCGCTTGCGATCGGTACCTCTCGCCTCACGGTATCAGCCGAAATCAGCCGAACTTCAGGCCGATCTTACCGCTTGCAGAGACGGGGAGAGGTTTGCCGCCGATTTCTTTCCCAGGCCGGTCGCGCGTGCGAGCTCGGATCGCTTTCTGGCATAGTTCGGAGCTACCATCGGGTAGTCGGCCGGGAGCTTCCACTTTTCTCGATACTGCTCCGGCGTGAGTGCGTATTTTGCCATCAAGTGTCGCTTCAGAGATTTGAAGCTCTTGCCGTCCTCAAGGCAGACGATGAAGTCGTCGGTCACAGACTTCTTGATCGGCACAGCGGGGCGTTGCTCCTCGACTGTGGCCGGAGTTTTCGTTGGTTCAGAAGCCTTACCCAGCGAGCCGTAGGTTTGCTGAATAAGATGGGGGAGTTCGCTGGGAGCAATGACATTGCGGCTCAAGTAAGCGGACACGATGCGGCTGGTGAGCTCAAGCCTTAGTTCGTTTGAGTGCGATTCCGTCAATGATCTTCTCCACAAGCTGTTACAAATTGAGATCGAGCATGCAACCTGCAGATATTTCGGTCGGAAGGAAGGCAGTGTACGAGAAAGGCAAGACTTATCGACAGGTTCTGCCGCCCTCAGTATCGTCTCTTCAATCTCTGGTTTCGGGGAGGCACGGTGATACGAAGTCGTTGATGACTCTAGCGCAGTTCGAGATTACGTCGCCTCCTCGGTGCGCCAGGAAGCTGGCCACTTTTGTCAAGCGAAGCGAGAAATTGACCCCGCCCAACCAGCCTCGGGGTTTCATGCATCTCTTGCCTCCGGCCGGCGAATGTTGATCGAGATCAGTTCGGCTTTGTTCTGAACGAGCAGAACATCGGAATGCCGATGTCATACTGCTTGGTCGCGCCAAATGACGGCGTTTTCGTCGGTTGCATTCACCTTGGAATACTTCACCGTCCAACGCGCATCGCGATCCTTCTGCGCGAGCTTGGCGGGCTTGTCTTTGGCGGCCGGTACCTTCTCGGACAGGGAAAGGCCTGGCAACCGCATGAGCGACAGCCGGTCCTGGATGACGGACTCAGCCTAGTCGTCGGAGAGATTCTAGAGCTCCTGAAGCATCCGGATCTGGAACATCAGCACCGCTGGAAAACGGCGGACGCCCGCCCTTCGATCCGTCGGAGCGCTTCAGCGCTTTGGCCAAAGGCTTCTCGAACACAGGCCACGGGAGGATTCCGTTGACCTTGTCAAGCGGACCGCCAACCGCACTCAACCGCAGAGACGCGTCCGGACAATGATCAGAAAGAGGATCACAAGTGGAGGCTGGCGGCCCGGTTTCGCCGCCGCCAACGTGGTCAAGCTATTAATCGCGATGGCGGATTCGGCCATCGGTCCAACCGACTACTTGTTCGCAATGCCAAACCGATATGGCGTAATCGTGATCGGCAATCCCAGCATGCGACCGGCCTGTCCCGTTGCGAATCAATGCTTGACACTCAGCCGGGGCATATCTCAGCCACGGAGCTAGCACTCTCGCGTGAAGAGTGCTAACAACCACCACCGGGTCGTTCAAATATCCGCAGTGTCAATGATCGAGGGATTAAACAATGGCAAGCACCAATTTCCGTCCGCTGCACGACCGCGTTGTCGTCCGCCGCGTCGAGTCTGAAGAAAAGACCAAGGGCGGCATCATCATTCCGGACACCGCTAAGGAAAAGCCGCAGGAAGGCGAAATCGTGGCTGTCGGTTCGGGTGCCCGTGACGAAAGCGGCAAGGTTGTTCCGCTCGACGTCAAGGCTGGCGACCGCATCCTGTTCGGCAAGTGGTCCGGCACCGAAGTCAAGATCAACGGCGAAGACCTTCTGATCATGAAGGAAGCCGACATCATGGGTGTCATCGGCTGATCGGCCGGCAACCCTTCAAACTTCCGCAATTTGAAACCGGACCAGTTCCGGAATTTCGAAACCAGGAGCTTTCAAAATGGCAGCTAAACAAGTCAAGTTCGGCCGCAGCGCGCGCGAAAAGATGCTGCGCGGCGTCGACATCCTCGCCGACGCAGTCAAGGTGACGCTCGGCCCGAAGGGCCGCAACGTCGTTATCGACAAGTCGTTCGGCGCGCCGCGCATCACCAAGGACGGCGTCACCGTCGCCAAGGAGATCGAACTCGAAGACAAGTTCGAGAACATGGGCGCCCAGATGGTCCGCGAAGTCGCTTCGAAGACCAACGACATTGCCGGTGACGGCACGACGACTGCAACCGTTCTCGCCCAGGCGATCGTTCGCGAAGGCGCGAAGGCCGTTGCCGCCGGCATGAACCCGATGGACCTGAAGCGCGGTATCGACCTGGCTGTCGCCGAAGTCGTCAAGGACCTGCTCGCCAAGGCCAAGAAGATCAACACCTCGGACGAAGTCGCCCAGGTCGGCACGATCTCGGCAAACGGCGAGAAGCAGATCGGCCTCGACATCGCCGAAGCGATGCAGAAGGTCGGCAACGAAGGCGTCATCACGGTTGAAGAAGCCAAGACCGCCGAGACCGAGCTCGAAGTCGTCGACGGCATGCAGTTCGACCGCGGCTACCTGTCGCCCTACTTCGTCACCAACCCGGAAAAGATGGTCGCCGACCTCGAAGACGCTTTCATTCTCCTGCACGAGAAGAAGCTCTCCAACCTCCAGGCGATGCTCCCGGTTCTCGAAGCCGTCGTGCAGACCGGCAAGCCGCTCCTCATCATCGCTGAAGACGTCGAAGGCGAAGCACTCGCAACGCTCGTCGTCAACAAGCTGCGTGGCGGCCTGAAGATCGCTGCCGTCAAGGCCCCGGGCTTCGGCGACCGCCGCAAGGCCATGCTCGAAGACATCGCCATCCTGACGGGCGGCACGGTGATCTCGGAAGACCTCGGCATCAAACTCGAAAGCGTCACGCTCGACATGCTCGGCCGCGCTAAGAAGGTTTCGATCACCAAGGAAAACACGACGATCGTCGACGGCGCCGGCCAGAAGTCCGACATCGAAGGCCGCGTCGCTCAGATCAAGGCCCAGATCGAAGAAACCACCTCCGACTACGACCGTGAGAAGCTGCAGGAGCGCCTTGCCAAGCTCGCCGGCGGCGTCGCTGTCATCCGCGTCGGCGGTGCGACGGAAGTCGAAGTGAAGGAAAAGAAGGACCGCATCGACGACGCCCTCAACGCGACGCGGGCTGCCGTTCAGGAAGGCATCGTACCGGGCGGCGGCGTTGCCCTGCTGCGTTCTTCCGTCAAGATCACCGTCAAGGGTGAAAACGACGATCAGGACGCCGGCGTCAACATCGTTCGCCGCGCTCTGCAGTCTCCGGCCCGTCAGATCGTTGAAAACGCTGGCGACGAAGCCTCCATCGTTGTCGGCAAGATCCTCGAGAAGAACACCGACGACTTCGGCTACAACGCTCAGACCGGCGAGTATGGCGACATGATCGCCATGGGCATCATCGACCCGGTCAAGGTCGTTCGCACCGCGCTTCAGGACGCAGCCTCGGTTGCTTCGCTGCTCATCACCACCGAAGCCATGATCGCCGAACTGCCGAAGAAGGACGCTCCGGCAATGCCTGGCGGCATGGGCGGAATGGGTGGAATGGACATGATGTGATAAGGCGACAGCCTTAGCACGATCCATCCGGATCCGAAGGGCGGCGCTCGGGCCGCCCTTTTTTGTACGCAACAAAGAGACGCGAGCGATCTCGTTGAGACAGGTCGATCCGACGCTGCATCATACGGTCTGCTGGCCACCTTCGTGGATGTGAATCTCTGGCATGATGATAGCCGGGCGGGCCGTCAGCCTGCCCGGCGGCCGGCTGTCGGATCGTCACCTTCCAAGCCGCAGGCGCCGTGGGGGAGCGGCACCACAGCCGGATCTTCGTCTGACCCGTGCGGTTGCCGGAACTTTGAGGCTTGTATCCAAGACAGGAGCGATGACGCGAGGTCCAGGGAAGGGAAGGATCATCAATATGAAGGCAGGGTACAACCGAAACTCTGAAGCAGGAATCTTCTAGACTCCAGCTTCGAGTTGCGAGGGGGGCGTTATGCCGAACGCGATATCTGTTCCAAATCCTAAGGGAGGTCTCGCGCGGTCAAGACGCTGATAAGCCATCGAGGCACGAAGCCGGCTGTTACTCTCGTCGCAAGGAGCCGCGTATCCGGCAGAATGGAAAGCGGTCCTTTCGACGGAAGGTACAAGCCTCCCCAAGCGTTGGCGAATACTCCTCAGATTGTACAATTACTCCGGGTGATTTGTTTGAGGTATATCTTCGAAATCGTTGACGATGAGGGGCAGAGTCGCGCGTATGTCGCCTCACACATGTATCGCAAAGCAGATAAACTGATCGTGCTTCATCGAGGTGCGGAAGTCGGCATCGACATATGTCGGATTTGCGACTGGTGCGCAGTCGACGAGGACGAAGCGCAACGGGCGGGGACCGCCCAAACTGGTTGGCTGCATGATTGTTGAAGTGCGCCCAGCACGCGTTCAGTATGGAATCCGTCCTTCGATGGGATTGCAGCTGCCAATGCGCAATCTTGTGCTACGCCCCCCTCGGCAAGCTCAAACACGATCACTGGCCAGGCCTCCGTGATCGATAGAGACACATTAGAAGTCGCAGGCAACCGTGTGGGCTGCACGGTGTAGATGCGCCGGAAAGTTGGCAAAAATGCTTAGAGTCGGACTCGAAAAGGTTTCAACGATATCCATATCTTGCAAGGCGTCTGGTGAGCATGCGGATGTGAGCGATGGTGATCCACGCTTCTGCTGAAGCGACGGATTTTTCGAAGTCCTTGGCCAGTCTGCGGCATCGACCCAGCCAGGCGAAGGTCCGCTCGACGACCCAGCGGCGCGGCAGGATTTCAAAACCCTTGGCCTTGTCGGAACGTTTGATGATTTCGAGTGTCCATTTCCCGATTTTCTGCAGCCGCTTTTTGAGCTTGTCGCCCGCATAGCCGCCATCAGCGAAGACATGAAGCAACCACGGCCACCGGTTTTTGATGGATTTCAGGAGATCGGGAGCGCCGTCGCGATCCTGAATATCGGCGCTGTGCACCATGAGGCCGACCATCAGCCCGAGCGTGTCGACAATGATGTGGCGCTTGCGGCCCTTAATCTTCTTGCCTGCATCAAAGCCACGGATACCGCCGCTTTCCGTCGTTTTAACGCTTTGGCTGTCGATCGCGCCCGCTGTCGGCGAGGCTTCTTTCCCCTCCAATTCCCGCGCCTCCATGACGAGGTGATGGTTGATCCGTGGCCAAAGACCCATTGCCCGCCATTCATAGAAATATCGCTGCACCGTCGAACAGGGCGGAAAGTCCTTCGGCAGCATCCGCCACTGGCAGCCTGTCGAAGCGATATAGAGAAGGGCGTTTAAAACATCGCGCAAATCAGTCTTGCGCGGACGACCCAGACGCCGTGGCGCAGGCATGAACGGTGCAACAAAATCCCATTCGCGATCCGTGACATCGCTTGCATATCCGCTCGTCCGCCGGACATAATTGCGCCGGGTGGTTTCAGTCCAGGCCATCGTGATCTCCATCGAATCTTTGCAAATCCGACGGAATCACAACTGGCTGAAATCACTCAATTCTTTTTGAGGCAGCCTCTTAGACGGAGATGGCGGCACCTATCGGTGCGGAAAGGCAGCGGCAAACGCGCTTGATCTATTCTTGCGGCGTCACGACCATCCGGTGCGACATCAGAGAGCGCGATCGATATCAGAGGCTCGTCGGTGTCTGTTTTCGCGCCGACGGCCGCGAAGTAAATCGGTGGCTCGTCGAGAGCGGCAATGCTCTGGACTGGGTCCGGTACAGCCATGGCGCGTATGCGGGTGCGGAGAAGACAGCTCGGTCTGCGGGCATTGACATTTGGCGCGGCAATTTCCAGCTTCCCTGCGAGGTGAGAGCCCGACGATTTAAACATTCATCGTCGTGTTGAGCGGCAGCGAGCATCGATGGCGAAGCCATCACCGAAAGACGCGGCAGAACGAGTGCTACCGTCGTCTGAAAGCATCAATCATTGCTTGAGTTACGTCTTCCGCATAGCAGATCGGCGAGTATCCCTGGTTTTGAGTAGGCACTCCTTTCCCCACGGCGTCGCCCACCACGGGTAGTGTTCTGAAGGTTCTGCAAATTCACTGAGAGAGGCGGTCATTGCAGGCTGGTGGTGTTCAACGTCACCTGATTCCCTGGAAGGAACGCCACCATGACCAAGACTGAAGATAAGACAGCCGAATTCAGAGAGGCGCGCGTTATGCGAACACTTGAAGATGGAGTAGGAACCGCAATTGAAGTTGATCTTGCGGTAATGCATCCGCACCAAAGGCGGGCCTACGCCGGCCCCGAACAGTATCGCGGTCCCGTCGAGGTGCGCGGCGTCCAAGAACTCGCCAAGGAATTGCCGAATCCTGCTGACCTTTGCTATCTTCGATGTCGAGACGGTGTTGCGGTCTCCGGCGATCGCGCCATTCGTTACGCAGACGCTTTACTTCGATCCCGCTTGAGCTGCGGCGGGCCGCCTGCGACGGCGACCGGCGGAAAGCAGAAAGCGCGCCGATACCATTTCGAGCCATTGAAGCACGTCGGCGCCTCCCGCCATCCGAATTGGGAACAGGCATTCGAGCAAAATACCTACGCAAAGCCATCGAAGGATTTGCTCGCCTTGAGACCTCTTGCCGTCCCGGGCATTGACCGGTATTGCGTGTAGGGATGCTCAGCAACCAACGAGGACAAGATGGCAACTGGCACTGTAAAGTTCTTCGCCCAAGACAAGGGCTTTGGCTTCATTACCCCTGACAATGGCGGCCCAGACGTATTCGTTCACATCTCGGCGCTCGGTTTTGGCGGTTCTCTTCAGGATGGCCAGAAGGTCAGCTACGAGCTGGGACAAGACCGCAAGACCGGCAAGTCGAAAGCCGAGAACGTCAGCATTCTTTGAGTGCAGTGTCGGCTCGGCCCGTCTTGCGGCAATGTACATTTGCCGCAAGACGGCTACTAACATCGTAGCTCAAAGCGAAAAACGCGGGATCCCCCGCTTCCGTGATTGCATACCGGTCCGATGTCGCGCCAAATTGCTAGCAAAAGAAATTTCGCGAGCAAATCGATGGCGGAACTAACGACTACCGACATGGCGTTGCTCGACCGCGTCGCTGCCGGATCGGTCTCGCCAGGCCGGGTGATGAACACGGCGCCCAGCCCCATTTCAGACAAAGGGCCAAGAGTGATCAAGGTCAGACGAGGGCTGCCTGCCGCTCGTCCTCTGCGCCCTCAGGATTGATGAGGGCGTATTCGTCTTCCGCGTCCCGCTCAGGCGAAAGATTCCGTCGGCTTGGCCACGTTCGTAGAAGGTCTCCCAGGACATGCCGCCCTGAGTGTAGACGCCGAACAATTGCGCGAAGTCCGCAGCCGACATTGTGCTGTCGAGCAGATCTTTGGGCGGAGCGACGACTATGTCGGCATCATCCAGCCCCTTCATTCGAGCGGCGGCTTTCAAGCCACGCTCGAGCAGTGCAGCACAGAGACCTGCGATACGCTCATGAGATTGGCAGTCTCGCGCGCGAATCGGAGGCGCCTGGCCTCCCCACTCTCCTGTGTGGATTTCTCCTGTTCGAACATCCCGGCGCCGGCCATGACGGCGGCTTCCTTCTGCTTCTCGATCGCGTCCTCGTGCTTCTGGGTGCCTGAGCACGTCGACGAGACGTATTTCAGATCAGGCGTCATCGGGTCGCTGCCCATCATCTGGTGCACGACGCCGGCGCCGACGGTCTTCGGAGCCTCGCCATTGATGGCGACAAGCGTTTCCTGGCCGGACATGAAAAGCTGCCAACGCCAGTCCCCGGATAGCTGGTAGGCGTTGATGATGGCATTCGCGATGCCTTGAGCCGCTGGCCGCCGAGTGCGACCGGTTCAGTTGCCGTGACAGTGGTCAGGCCTTCGCCCTCATAAACTGTAGAGACATAGAGCCCGTCGACCAGAACGCGAAATTTCGGATTGTCCTTCCACTCAAACCCGTCTCGCTTTCTTGCCGCTTTCGTCCATGACGAAGAAATCGCGGTCCCAGTTGATGATGCTGTTACCGGCATAGCAGCAAGGAACGGCTCGCCGCCCTCGGCCGGCGCCGTCGTCAGCACGCCATATCGGCCGAGCCAGAGCAGGTACCGCGTGATTCTGCGGTGGCGCCCGGCCCGACTCTGCCTTCTTGTTCGGCTCATGGCTCTGGACGAGCTGCCGGCTCACGTCGACCCCGAACTCCTTCTTGACTGCGGCCGCCACGACAGATGGACTATCAAAACACGCCAGGGCTTGCACAATGTAGGTTTTCACCTCATCAGAAAGCTTCGCTTTGGCCATTCGTCCGTCAAAGCCCCGTCAAAGAAGGAATCGCCTGCATGGCTAAACACCTGATCAACCTTGAAGCTCTCGGAGATTGCGAGATCCGCGGTCACGCCATACCTCAAGGCACGTATCAGGGCGTGACGATTGATCGGCCAGATGTGAAAGCTGAAGGCGGCAGGGCGCAGGCCGTATTTTTGTCCCTTACCGCTGATAAATATGTTGATGCTGATAAAGCTCTCAATGCCAGTTCTGTGAATGTTACTGACTTGATCCAACAGGGCCTCATCGTCGAGATTTGATCAGGCGACCCTGAGCTGGCATGTGCCGCAAGCGTGGGCAATAATCTTAGCCAGGGCTATCTCTGGCGGGCGGGAGCGGCATCTACGATCGCGCGGACACCAGCTGCATTTGCGCCATAGCGGCGAACAACGCCGACGAACTCTTCCACGTTATGTCCGCGAATAGTGAAGACGGGCGCGCCACATGCCCGGCAGTATTCGGCATCGAGCGTGATGATGAAATCCGGGACGAAGCCAAACCACTGCTTTACCTGCATCTCTGCTCGGGCGCGGGCCTATTTGCCATGGCGCCCTGAGGTTTTCCTCCTCGCAGTGGCCGATGATGCGGCGGCCCTTGCAGCTGTTCTCGACTACGGTCCAGAGAAAGCCGAGCTCGGCAGCCGGCCGGATGGGTGAAGAGACGTCCGATTCCCCATATTTCTGAATTGGGGCAGGAAGTGAACTTGCTCGAGGAAAAGAACAGCACCTAACGAGATGTGCTTTCCCGCACTGCCTGATGGAGCGAATAGCCCTTGGCCGCCCACTCGTTGATGAGCGCTCCCATGCCCGGCATACCCATAAAGCCGGAATCGTATTCAGTGACGCGGTAGAGCATCCATCACCTCTTGGCTAAGCCCGATGAATCCCGGATAAAAGCGCACGAGCCATCACCACTGCCCTTGCTGCATGAACCGAACGCTATCTGCTCGTGCCGAGCATGAAGTGTGTCCGGTTTGCTTCTGGAGCCTGATGGCCAAGACGAAGACGACGAGGTGAGAGGCGGACCCAATGGCCGTTGGTCACTGTCTGCTGCTCGGGCCAACTATGCGGCTTTCGGCGCGTGGCGTGCGTAACGCAGGTGATTGAAACGACATTTCCTTGCTCTTTGGCTTTGTCGCGAAGAGCATTGAAAAGAGCGGTGTGGATATGTTTCCGTCGATGCTCGGGATCCACGTAGGAGAGCGTGATATCCCAGCTCTCCCGGCCGCAGTCGTAGGTGAGGAAGCCGATTGCCTTGCCGTCTTCACCGATGGGTACCACGCAGGAATCCGTGAAATCCGGCGGAAGGTACGGCCGGGCGCGCGAACCCACTCTCTTCGAAGTAAGTCACTGTCTGCGGCACCAACTGCCACGCTGGTGAATGCCCGTAATGCTTATAGAAGCGGATGCGGTACAGGCCTCGGCGGTGGGCTGGGAAGGGATGTTCATTGACAATCCTCGAAACGAAAAGCCGCCACCGATGGTGAGGGGATGATTTGGCTGCGGCGACAGGCTTAGAAACTGTGACTCTGCCCGCTCGGTGCGCTTCTTCGAGCGGTCGCGGGACTAGTTATATGGGAGGCGGCGGACGGCTGGCTGAGCGCTACCCTCTAGCCGCCTTATACAATGCGCCACTCGCGCTGGCCATTTTGGCTGAGGCTTTGTCCAACCATGTTAACGTTATTTAATGTGAGGAAGAGCCGGCGTTGCCTTCCTCGTACTCATCTGCATCCGCCGTCAACGCAGCGCACTCCTCGAAGTTCAGCCTCAGCAGGTTGACGAAGGCCTGGGCTGATTGGCTGGATCCGACCGTTTCCGCCAAGTCGCTCATCAAACCGCTACCCGCAGGCACTTTAGCCATCGATCACGTGGGCTAGCTGGCAAACACTCGGCAGCGTCGCTCTTTACGGAAGCTCAAGCCTTACGGGAGCGGGCTCAAGTCAGTCCTCTCCGCCAAATTGCCCGGATTCCACACGATCTCCCACAGATGGCCATCGGGATCGGTGAAGTAGCCCGCATATCCCCCGTAAAACGTCTCTTGGGCGGGCTTCACGATGGCCGCGCCCGCTTCGCGTGCCTGTTCCATGACTTCATCCACCTCGCTTCGTTGCGAGACGTTGTGGCCGATCGAGAACGATGTGCTGCTGGCAGGCGCTTTCGTCAGACCGCTATCGTGAGCCAAATCGTCCTGATCCCAGATCGCAAGTTTGACACCGTTCGAAAGATCAAAGAACGCGACAGCGCCATGCTCGAATTCGCGACCCACGATCCCTGGGGTGTGCAGTCCCAGTCCATCACGATAGAAAGCGAGAGACCGTTCAAGATCTGCGACGCCAAGCGTCAGCACAGAAATGCGGGGCTTCACGAGCAATTCTCCCGTAAAATAGTGGCTTGGCACATCCAGTTTCGCGCTGTCTTTGCGTCGACACAACATTGCCGCAGAAGCGCCGACCGTGAGCGGGCCTGTTATCACTGAGAGTTGTTTTTTCTTGGGCCTTGACGCTCCTCCGCCGAGTGTGAGCATCGCCAAGGCGAAATGAACACCCAACGCTCCGATGACCGCCATCAAAGCATCCACATGACCGCATTCTAGCATCACGCCGTTCGGCAGTGACGCGCTCACCGTGGTTGGAGAGGAAAAGGCACAGCTCTTTTCGAGGGCCGACCCACGCACCCCATCGCAAGTCCCCGCCAAATCCGCCGCAGCCATGCTGATCTGTCGCAGCAGGGCCCGATCGGAAGTGCTTTTAAACTGAACTGGGATAATCGCCGGTGATGAGGACGGGGCGAGAGGCTGGCTCTGCGCGCTTCTTTATCCGCTTGCACAGAAGGTTCGCGTTGACCCGATGTTCGAGCGCAAGTCTCGCTACCGATGCGAATGGCTCAAGGCAGGCCGCGACGAGGCGGTTCTTCGATGCGGGGTCGTATCGACATCGCCCGTGCCGACCTACAAGCCCTATCGGCAGTTGCTGATAATCGTCTTCCAACATCTCGACGCATTGGCCGTCCGTGGCGATGACATATGACCATCCGCCGACCCTCTCATGCATGAAGGAGAGAGGCGACTCTTCAGTCCAGCCATGATTTCGGACCCTGAAGGTTATCCTTCCCGGACGTGGAGCCTGCGCATCGGCGCGCCCCACAATTCCAGCAATCCTCTTCATCCAGGAGGCTGAACGTATGGCATCGGCATCGATCCGGAACCGGTCTTCTCCAGAGATCACTTCAACCGAACGGCTACGAAGTTCATTGGAGCGCGGCTCCTGTGTTCCGGCGGTAACTCGATGTGTCCTGTAGGAGAGCGACAGGATTTGGACATCCATGTCGCAGAATGCCGTATTCCAGCGATCGAACCGCAAGTCGTGTCAGGTGTTTCCATGTCTACCGAAATTCGTGCCATGTTCCACCAGCGAAATTCACGCGCTACCCGCATGACACAATCGAATACGACGACCCTCTAGAAGCCACCCGACAACACGACGGCCTCGCCGGTCATGAAGCTACACGCATCCGAGGCGAGAAAGAGCGCAGCGCCCACCATTTCGTCGGGCCTGCCTGCGCGGCCCATCCAGTTGAGCGTCCGGACGTAGTTCGACCATGCCTCAGGATCGCCGTCGCGGCGGGCAGCGTTTCGGTCCGTGTCGATGAGTCCCGGCGCAAGTGTGTTGAGTAACACGCCGCGGGAGGCATAATCGCGAGCGAGGCTTTGGATCAGGTTATGCTGGGCTGCCTTGGTCGCCGCATAAATGGAGACGATCGATTTCGGCCGCAACTGGTTGATGCTGCCAATGTTGACGACGCGGCCCCAGCCGCGTTCCGCCATAGCGGGCAACGCCGCCTGCAGCATCTCGACTGTAGAGCGAAGGTTGACATCGATCTGGGTGGCGAAATCCTCCGGTGTCACATCGTGGAGCGCCCCGTTGATTTGCGCCGATGCGTTGATGACCAAAATATCCAGGGGACCTGCCGCGCCTTCAGCCGCCGCAATCAAGTCGCGGCCGGCACTGGGCGGCGAAAGCTCGCGATGGATCGAGACCGCGTCACCGCCGGCCGCGCGTATCGCCTTTTCGATCTCGGCCGTAGCGCCGGGCCTCTGTCCGTGCAGGACAACACGCGCGCCATACGCTGCATAGGCTTGTGCGATCGAGGCCCCGATGCCGCGGCTCGAGCCGGTCACCAGAGCTGTTCTGCCCTTCAGCGAAAATATGTCCTTATACGTGTTCACAACTGTCCCTCAGACGCCGAAGAGCGAGGTGGGCAGGCCGCGCTCACCGGGATTGCAGGCAAAAATGCCGCCGGAGAGCGGTGCTTCCGTCAGCGTTGAGGCCGGGAGACGGGTGCGCGCACTGGTGATGAACAAAGTCGCAAGCTCGTCCCCGCCGAAGGCAACGCTGGTGGGGCGCGGCACTGGCAGTTCGACGGCTCGATCCAGCCGGCCATCTGGGCGATAGCGGTTCACGCGCCATCCGTCCCAGATCGCACACCAGACCCCGCCATCGGCATCGACAGCAAGACCGTCCGGGCGCCCTTCCGCCTCGGGCACCGTAACGAAGACACGGCGGTTGGCGATGCTCCCCTCGCGTGCATCGAAGTCGTAGGCATAGATGATGCCCGGCACCGTATCGACGAAGTAAAAGGTCGAACTGTCCGGACTCCAGGCCAGCCCGTTGGCGACCGTGAACCCGCTCCCGGCGCGGGTTACTTCGCCGGCACTCGTAAGGCGATAAAGGCTGCCGGTCGGGCGGCTCACGTCGAGCCGCATCGATCCCACCCAAAGGCGGCCGCTCGGATCGACTTTGGCGTCATTCAGGCGGTTTTCCGGCAACCCGGGTTCCGGCTCGGCGAAGGGGTTGAAGTCGCCGCGGTCGAAATCGAAGTGCTCGACGCCATCCTGGGAGGCGACGATCAGTCCCTCATTCCGCGTCGGAAGGACAGCACTGACGAGTTTGGCGACGTTACAGCTCTCGTTCTTACCAGTGACGGGGTCGAAGCGGTGCACAGCCGGATGCAGGATGTCCACCCAATAGAGCCGCTTCTCCCTTTCGACCCAAACTGGCGCTTCTCCGAGCTGAGCGCCCCAGGGCAAGACGCATTGCACGTCGCTGAAGCCCCCCGAGCGCGTGCGGGGGCGTGGTCCAGAGCTGATCGCAACCGCCCCGACCGTGCCAGTGATCCGTCGCGCCGCCGCCATCAACTCGCGCCCAGCCGGATGGATGGCGGAACTGTCGAGGCGGGAAGCCGGCCCAAGCACGACGAGTGCGCCGAGTGGCACTCCATCGCGCCCGGCGATCGGAGCAGCGACGGAATTGACCCCGGCCAGATGCTCCTCGTAGGAAACGGCGTAGCCGCGGGCACGTGTCAGAACGAGATCGGCCTCCAGCGCCTGCGAATCCGTGATGGTGTTTGGCGTAAATCGATCATATGTGATCTGCCCCGCCAGCGACCGGGCGAAAGACGGCTCCTGAAACGCAAGCAGGACCTTGCCGGCCGCAGTGCAATGAACCGGCACGCGCCGGCCGACCTCGATCAACACGCCCAAGCCACCGCTTGACCGCTCTTCCAGATAGACCACGCGCTGACCGTCCAGCCGGCAAAGCGCAACCGTCTCTCCGAGCTCGCTCGCAAGGCGATCGAGTTCGGGGATGGCGGCGCTGACGAGGTCGAATTTGTCCCACACCCGATGTGAGAGCTCGACAAAACGGTGGCCGAGCAGATAGGCCCCCGTGGTCTCGTCCTGGCGGATCAGCCGGAAGACCATCAGCGTCTTGAGCATGCGCGCAAGCGTTGGCTTCGGCACACCACTCATTTTCTGCAGATCGGCGAAGCGCAGCGGTTTCGGCGCCTCAGCTATGAGGTCGAGGAGAGCAAGCCCCTTGGCGAGCGCTGCCGCCCCCGCCGGCGCACCGCGATCCTCCAGCCCGCCTAAGCCTGCCTTATCGTCCATTCCGCTACCGCCTCGTCCAGCATTCGCATGATCGGCCAGTCAGGCTCGAAACCGAGTGTCTCGCGAATGCGCTGATTGGATGTGTGATACCAAACACCGGCGCCAGGCAGATCCACCGTCAAAAGCGGCAACCCGGTCATTTGCGCCATTACGGGCAGGATCTGGGCGAAGTCAACAGGTTCGGAAGCCCCCAGATTGAAGATACCACGGGCTGCCTTTTGGTGCGTAAGTGCAAGAAGCACGCCTTGGGCCATGTCGCGGGTGTCGGTAATATGCATTCGGAACGGCCGCCCCTCTTCATTGCGGGTCAGCACCAGCGCGGGCCGACCGGGGTCGGCCGCACGCAGAAGGTCGGCCGCAGCCTTATTGCCAAAGTTTTCCTGCTGCTCGATTTTGGGTCGAAGAAAGAAGCGCGGTCCGGAGAAGAAGCTTTCGGGGTCGAGCAGCTCACTTGCGTTCTGCGTGTGCGAGAAGCGCAGGATTACCGTCTCCATCGACGATACGCGCCCCTGGAACGTCACCAGTTCCTCGCCGAGAAGCTTGGTCAGGCCGTATGGCGACAGCGGCTTCTTCGGATGGTCTTCGGTAATCGGTTGAAACTCCGGTTTGTTTTCCGGGTAGACCTCGCCGGAACTCGCGAAGACGAAGCGCCCGACCTTAGCCGCGGCCGCGGCCTCGAGCACGATGCGCGTCCCCTCGACATTTGCCCGAAAGAGTTTGTCGCGATCGCTTGCCAGCCAGGACATGAAAGCGCCGAGATGAAGCACCGCGTCGGTGCCTTCGCAAGCGCGTATTGCCGCTTCCCGATCGTCGAAGGCCCCGATGACTTCGTCGAAGCCGCCGTCCTCGATACCGGCCGAGCGAAGGTCGAAGCCCCGGACTTGATGGCCGCCGGCAATCAGCCGCCGGACGAGAAAGGCGCCGACCCTTCCGGCAGAGCCCGTTACAAGCACTTTCATGTCAGTTTACTGCCTTTTCTGTCTTTGCGTCGAAGAGGTGGACCTCTGAGGCATTGAACGAGAGCACAAGCTCTTCGCCCTCGCGGATGGGGCCTGCGTGTGCGATACGGGCGATTAGACCCTTGCCGCGCTCCTCGTCGCGCGCATCCGCTCTGTAGGCGTGCTCGCCAGGTTCGAAGTAGACGTACTTTTCCGAGCCGAGGCTTTCCACCAAAGTCGGCTTTACGGTGAATGTGACGTCACCTGGACCGAGCGCGAGGTGTTCGGGCCGGATGCCGACGATGATCTCTCCCGCGCCGACGCCGACAGCCGCATTGAAGGTCTGGCCGAAGAGCGTCAGCTTGCCGGCTTCGATCCTGGCGCGCAGGAAGTTCATGCCCGGCGAGCCGATGAACCCGGCGACAAAGAGGTTCTCCGGCTTGGCGAACAAAGTATCAGGGTCGGCGATCTGCTGGATGGCGCCGTCACGCATGATGACGACACGATCGGCCATGGTCATCGCCTCGATCTGATCGTGCGTGACATAGACCGTCGTGACGCCGATGCGCTTGTGAAGCGCGCTGATCTCGGCGCGCGTATGGACGCGCAGCTTGGCGTCGAGGTTGGAAAGCGGCTCGTCCATAAGGAAGGCGCGCGGCTCGCGCACGATAGCGCGGCCGAGTGCGACGCGCTGGCGTTGTCCGCCCGAAAGCGCCTTCGGTCGCCGGTCCAGCAGATGGTCGACTGCGAGGATCTTGGCCGCCGCGCGAACCCGCCTGTCGATCTCTGCCTTGGGCATCCCACGCATCTTGAGCCCGAAGCCCATATTCTGACCCACCGTCAGATGCGGGTAGAGAGCATAGTTCTGGAAAACCATCGCGATGTCGCGGTCGCCCGGGGCAAGGTCCGTCACGTCCCTGTCGCCGATCATGATCTTGCCGCCGCTTGCAGGCTCCAGCCCGGCAAGAATTTTCAACATCGTTGACTTGCCGCAACCCGAAGGACCGACCAGTACGACGAACTCACCATCCGCGATCTCCAGCGAGAACTCCTTGAGCACGTTGAGCGCTCCGTAGTCCTTGTAGACGTTTTGAATGCTTATTCCGGCCATTTCACTTCTCCGCGCCGGCAGTCAGGCCGCCGACCAAATAGCGTTCGAGGAACAGGTAGATGAGGATGATCGGCAGCGCGATGAACACGGCCGCCGCCGAGATCTCGTTCCAGTCGGTGACGTACTCGCCCTTCATCGTGGTGATGCCGAGATTGGCCGTCCAACTGCCCTGGGCATTGGTCAGGAAGGTGCGAGCATAGGCATAGTCCGCCCAGGAGAGGACGAAGGCATAAAGCGCCGTTGCAGCTAGACCAGGCGTCGCTACCGGAAGCACGACCCGGAACAGGGCGCCAAGCGGAGAGCAGCCATCGACCATCGCCGCCTGCTCCAACTCGCGCGGGATCGTGTCGAAGTAGCCCTTCAACATCCAGGTGGTGAAGGGGATGATCAGCGTCGCATGGGCGAGGACAAGCGACCACAGGCTCCCGATCAGCCCCATCGAGCGGAAGATGCCGAAAAGCGGAATGACAAGCAGCGTTGCCGGCAACATCTTCGCTGTGAGAATGAAGAGGCCGAGCGATCGCCCGCCCTTCACGCTGAAGCGCGACAGGCTGTAGCCTGCGAAGACCGAAACAACCATCGACAGGGCTACAGAACCGAGCGCCGCGAGCGTCGAGTTCCACAGCCATAGGAAGATCGGCCGCTCGGTACCCACTTTGGCGAAGGTGCTCCACTGCGGTTCGGCCGGCCAGAAGGACGGCGGCAACTGGCGGATTTCCGCGAGCGTCGACAGCGCCGTGACGAACAGCCAATAGATAGGAAAGAGAAGGACACCGCAGACGACGGCAAGGCCGACGTAGAGCGAGAGCGTTTGAAGGGTGGTGCGCTGCATCGCTCGACCTCCTAATACATTGCCTGGGACTTGCGGCCGAGCATCAACAGGCTGGCGACGACGCACAGCACGAGGGTTACGATGCCGATTGCGGAGGCGTAACCCATGTTGAAGAAGCCGAAAGCCTGATCGTAGGTCATGATCGAGAGCGTTTGCGTCGCCTTGAGCGGCCCGCCGTCGGTCAGCACTTTGATGATTGAAAGATCCCGGAAGACCCAAAGGACAACGAGCACCGACGTCACGCCGAGAACAGGCATGAGCACGGGAATGGTGATGTACCAGAAGCGCTGGAACGCGTTCGCGCCATCGACCTTGGCGGCGTTGTAGAAATCTTCCGGAATGGACTGCAAACCGGCAAGCGTCATGATGGAGACGAAGGGGTAACCCTTCCAGATCATCGTTATCGCCACCACCCAGAATGCGGCGGTGGGTTCGGAGAACCAGTTGATCATCTGGCTCGTAATGCCGAGCTTGATGAAGAGCCAGTTCATCAAGCCGAAGGAAGAATCGAAGATCCAAGCGAAAATGACGACGGCGATGACTTCGGGAACGGCCCAGGGCAGAGCCACGAAGAGACGCGCCAGCGTCCGCCCCTTGAAACGGTTATTGACCAGCAAGGCCGTTCCCAGACCGACGGCGAAACAGGCTGCACTGACAACCACGACCAACTTGATCGTCACCCAGCACGAGTTCCAGAAATCCGGCGAGGCGAATAGCTTGTGGTAGTTTTCCAGTGTGAACGGCTTGCGCGGTGCGCTGAGCGTCGCCATGCCGATCTTCTGGAAAGACAAGTCGAGGGACACGAACAGCGGATAGACGATGATCAGGGCGACCAGCGCGACGGCCGGCAGCAACAACAGATAGCCCAGCCAATGCTGCCGGCTCGGCCGTGCCAGATCGAGGAAGCGTAGGCTCATGATTGCCTCTTGTTTCTTGCGGGGACCAGACGCCACATAAGGGGCGCCCGGTTTTCCTTTATGTGCCGAGGGCGGCAAGCGCCTATTGAAGCGCCTCGGCCTTCTCATGCATTGTCTTGGCGACCGCAGCAGGATCGAGATCTTCGATTATCATCCTCTGCGCCTCCTCCTGGATCATTTTCGAGAACTCGTTGAACTGGATCTCGAGGCCGATGGGAATGCGGTCGATCTTGTGGTCTGCCGCTGCCTTCTGCGACTGCGCCATCAGGTCGAAATGCGGAATCTGCGCCTTGGCTTCGGTGAGATCGGCGCGCGGGCTCGGCGGCGTCGAAGCGGCAAGGGTTGCGAAGCTGGTCTGGAATTTGTCGGAAGTCGCAATTGCGATGAAATCCCAGACAAGCTGCTTCTTCTCTTCGGAAATCTCGCTCGGCATGGCGAGAATGTTGGAGGAGCCGCCGAGCGGCGGATCGAAGGGAACGCTGGCGAGCTTCAGCTTATCCTTCGCCGCTCCCTGCTGCATGATGGAATAAATCCAGGGACCGTCGACCTTCAGCGCGATCTTCCCATCGGCAAAGAGCTTGCGGACTTCGCCGGCCGATAGATCGCGCGGCGTCAGGTTTTCCTTGACCACCGTCTTCCAGCGCGTCAGCCCCTCAACCATCTCAGGGGTGTCTATGGTCACCTCGCCTTCTGCATTGGTGAAGCGCGCGCCGGCGTCGAAAAGGTAACTCGCCATCTCGGCTATGTACTGGCCACCGCCACCCTTGGTTTCGTGGCCGGTTCCGAACTGATCGACAATGCCATCACCGTTCAGGTCCTTGGTCGTCGCTCGAGCCGCGGCAAGGAATTCCTCATAATTCGTAGGTACGTCGACGCCCGCCTGCTTCAACATCTCCTCGTTGTAGCCGAAGATCGTGCCGTAATAGAGCATCATGATGCAGACGGTCGTATCCTGGAACTTGCAGATGTCCTGCCCGCTCCAGCCGTCGAGCTCGAGCCCCGCCTTCTCGACCCAGGGACCGAGATCTTCAAGCCAGCCATTATTGGCGAAGGTCTGGAACTCGAACGAGGCCAGGTGGACGATATCCGGCGGCGTGCCGCCAGCAAACAGTGTCGTCATCGTGTCGGAGTAGGCGCTGCGCTCGACCTTGGTCCACTCGATCGTATTGCCTGGATGCTTCGCCTCCCACTCTTTGATCACCGAACCCCACCAGTCGCCGATGCCCTTCTCATCCTTCTGCCATGACACGAATTTGAGCACTTCCGCGCTTGCGGGCACCGCCGAGGCGGTGCAGGCAAACATTGCGGTCACCGTTGCCGCGACGGCGTATTTTCCGATGGTCTTCATTTTCTCCTCCACTCCTCCGAGAGAATATTCTTTCAATGCTTCTTGAGCAGCCCTTGAGCCTCCTTGGACGGCTCGACGCCGAGACCCGGGCCGGTCGGCACGACGTACTCGCCGTTCAGGCAATCCATATCGCCGACGAGAAGCCGCCGGTTGGGTTCAAAGATCGAATGCTGGAACTCGTGGCAGTCGACATTCGCCAGCGCCGCACTCGCCTGCAGACTCGCAGCAAGGAAAATGCCGACCCCGATCGTTGCGTGAGGGATGACTTTGATGTGGTGGACATGGGCATATGCGCCGATGCGCATGAATTGGGTGATCCCCTTATGACCCATTTCAGGCTGCACGATCGCGAGCGCACGGCGAGCGACGCGCGGCACCATATCGTGGACGGTTCGCCATTCCTCGCCGACCGCTATGGCCGTCGAGACACTCGCGGCGACCCGGGCCAAGCCGTCGATATCTTCGGTGCGCACCGGCGCTTCGGCGAACCACAGTCCGTGCGGTTCCATCGCCTTGATGAGCGCGACTGCCTCGCTTGCGGTATGGGCCCAATGCATGTCGCAGGCGATGCGCACGGCCGGACCCAGACTTTCGCGCAGGATTTCCATCTCTTTCGCGACGCCGTCGTCGGCGACCGGCGATGCGAATTTGAAAGACGAAAATCCCTTTGCCTGCCAGGCCGCGGCGAGTTCTGCGCGTTTGGCGCGCGTATCCTCCGGCAGCCCGGAGATATATGCCGCGATACGATCGCGCCGCTGTCCGCCGAGAAGCTTGCAGACAGGCAGTCCCGCGAGTTTGCCGGCCAGATCCCACAGGGCGATGTCGATCGCAGCGAGCGCATCGACGTAAAAGCCGCCGGTGTAGCCGCGCACCCGCATGAGGTCGTACAGATCGTCATGGATCGCCGCCGCATCGAAGGGGTCGCGGCCAATCGTGAAATCCGCAAGGAGATCATCGATGATCTCCATCGTGGCGCGTGGGGCAACCAGCCCGTAGGTCTCGCCCCATCCGACGGCACCATTCTCGGTTTCGATGCGCACGAGCACGCTGCGATCGAATGTCGGATAGACGGTCCGGTTGCCCTTGCGCACTAGATAGCCGCGCCCGTTCGGCTCCTCCCCCGGCCGCGGTTTGCCGAGATAAGGCGTTTCGCGCGGCAGCGTCAGAGTGAAGCTTTCGATCTTTTTGACGCGATCGCTCATTTTGTCCGCCTCCATTTGTCCGCCCCGACGGAGCCGAGGCCACACTCCTGGAAGCATTGTTCGATGTCCCGCACGGCCAAAGCATCGAGATCCGGTGTCGGCGCGCGTACAATGGGGTTGTCGAGAACCCCGCGCAAGCCGAGCACATGTTTTGTCAAGCGCATACGGTAAACCGCCTGCAACACCAACAGAGGTAGAGACTTGACGTAAAGCGCCCGCGCTTCGCTTCCACGACCGTCACGGTAACTGCGGTCGAGTGCGGCATGCAGATCGGCGATCTCCAGTGCCGGCATCGCCGCACATGCGCCTCGATCGTACTCGTCCAGAATGTAGCGGGCTCCTCCGCCGCCGATGACGCCAAGCATATGCTCCGGTGCGTTCGCCAGGATGGCCGTAATCGCCGGCCCCGCGGGCAGCGTCTCCTCCTTGACGTAGCGAACGGCTGCAACCCGACGGACGACTTCGAGGACTGCCTCGGGAGCGAGATCCGAACCACGCGGCGCCGGGGCGTTTTGAAGGATGATTTCCACCTCAGGCAGTTGCGCGGCCGCGGCCGCGAGAAAAGCCGTCACCGCACCGGCGCCGGCACCGATCGATTTCGGCGGCTGGATCATCAGCCGCGTGATCCCGAGCCCGAGCGCCTGTCGACCATACGCGACGACTTCGTCCACCGTCGGCGCGCTGGCGCCGGCCACGATTGGTACGCGGTCCCCCACCTCGGTCGCGACCACCTTGAGAAGGGCTTGACGCTCCTCCCCCGTTAACGCCTCCACCTCGCTTGCAAAGCCCGGGAAGACCACACCCGCTACGCCGGCATCCAAAGCGAAACGAACGATGCGGCGCATGGCATCAAGGTCGACACCCGTTTCGGTGAAAGGGGTCGGGAGAACCGGGAGAATTCCTGTCAGCCGCATGAAATGATCCATATTGTGAGACGTGTTTTCTATATTGTGGACCATACGCGGACATGGTAGGTCGTGTCAATCATCGAACTTCGAAGGAGATCGACCTTGTCCAACTCTGCTTTCAAACCCGTCACGGTCGTGCTCGATTGGGGCACCACAGGCTTTCGGGCTTTCCTGGTGAGATCGGACGGCTCGCTCGTCGATCAAAAGGAAGGCGAACGGGGCATTCAGTCGATCGCGAAGGGGGAGCATGGGCGCGTCGTCAGCGAGGCGCTTGCATCCTGGCGCGCCGAGTATGGGCCCCTCGATATCGTGGCGGCAGGGATGATTGGAAGCCGAAACGGATGGATCGAGATGCCCTATGTGCCGACCCCGGCAACGCCAGCGGATCTGGCCGCAGCGGCCCGCACCGAGGGCCTGCCGGAAGGGGACAGGATCACCTTCCTGCCTGGCTTGACTGATCCCACCGGGTTCCCATTTCCGGACGTCATGCGCGGAGAGGAGGCGCAGCTTGTCGGCTTCGGCCTGGACAAGGACATAATCGTCGTCCTTCCCGGAACTCACGCCAAATGGGCCGAGATCCGCGGCGGCCACATCGAGCGGTTCCGCACCTTCGTCACCGGTGAGATATACGCGACGCTGGCCGACCATTCCTTCCTGTCGAAAGTCGCCACCGCCGAGCGAGATCACGCCGCTCAGGCCTTCGCGGAAGGCGTTGCGCTCGCGCAGGAAGAGAGCACCCGGGCCGGCGGCTTGTTGACCCGGCTCTTTACCGTCAGGACCGGCTGGCTTGCGGGCGCCATTGCGCCGGATGAAATGAAAAGCCGCCTTTCCGGTCTCATCATCGGGTGGGAATTCGTGGAGGCTCGGACCGGTGGCTGGTTCAAGGAGGGTGACACGATCGCGGTCGTCGGCGACGACGATCTTGTCGAGGTCTATGGGAGGGTGGCAGTAGCCTTCGGCGTGAAACTCGCGCCAGCGCCTGCCGACGCGGCGATCCGCGGCGCGCTAACGATCTGGCGGCGGCATCGCCTCGCCGCGAAATAAAGGAGCATCTCCCGATTGATCCCGGCCAATGGGAATCAAGGACACCGCGACCAGCTCTTCGCCCAGATCGCGTCCTACCCGGTGTTTGCCGGCCACGATCGTCGAGCCCGAGGTTGAATAGTGGCCCCCTTTCCGTTGCCCTCGAAAAGAAATACGGCGATCTCCGAGGTTCAGGCTCGGGAGATTTGCGGGCGACATGGCGCTCCTCTATGACGCCCGTGGTGGCATCTACCTTTGGGGCCCGCTCCTGCGGAAGATGGAACGTCTCCTTCGCAATGATGTCTTTCGCCATCGCTTAACTGGCGAGCGGGCCGAGTGCCGAACTGTCAATCGCCTCTGAACCCGTCCGCCGCCGGGGGTCGTGCAGCCCTTGATTGGCAGCACACTGAACAATGAATGCAATCATGGGCAGGATGACGATGAGCAGCAGCCACCGGCGTGAGTGCACAGGCGTTCGCCACTCACGGCCGTGGCCCTGCCTAGTCGTTCCCGCGAAAATGCAGACGCTGGATCACGGCCATCATCAGTGCCGTTGCCCATCCGAAGATGATCCAGCCATTGACGGCCTCGAAAGTTGCAACCTGGCGCCAGTCTCTGCCGAGAACGATGTCGCCATAGCCCACCGTCGTGAATGTGACGGTCGAGAAGTAGAGCGCGTCTTCAAAGTCAGGCAGCGCTTGCGAGAGATAATAGAAAGTGGCCCAGAGCACGACATCAAGTGCGATCGGAACGATCAGGTAGACTACCCAGATGACGGTCGTCACGGTCGGGTAACGAAGCAGAAAATCTCGGCGATCTTCTTCCAGCCTGCGAAAAACACCAAGTCCGGCGGACATGAAGGACGCCTGAACGGCGACGGTTGCCGCAATAAGACCACACGCGATAGCCAGCCGAAATAACACCCATGCCTCCACACCGTTGGCCATTGCTTCAAACGCGAGAGATAGCATGGCGCCACGCGGGCGACCCGAACTCGGCCGGTCACGGCAAGCCCCAGCGACACGGCAGGATTGAAATGCCCGCCGGAAATTTGCGATTGAGTCACGCTTTCTGCCGGCGCGTCCAGGAGGCGCTCCAGCAAGATACGTTCTGAGCGGCGAATCAGGAGACGATGCGCCAATCCATAGGCTTGGACTAGGCCTAACAATTCGTGCTCAACTCCGGAGAACTTACCGGTCTCGACAAGAGGTCTGTCGTCCAAAGGCGTCGCCTAACTCGGGTCTGCGGGCTTCATTCCTAAGCGTCATCAGGAGCCCAGTTCAGGAAGAAGCCCACGTCACCTGGCATTCCACCGGGAAAGTTGACAATCATAGCTTTCAGCTTGTAGCCCTGAGGCTTGCCGAATTTTTGATATCGTTCATAGAATTCCTTCGCCTTGCCCTGGAGGGTCTGCGGCCAATCGCGGTCGGCGCTGTTTATTGCGCGGCCACTATCGGTGCAAAGATTCGAAGGGAAGCTGTAAACCATCGCCTCGAACTTTCCGTCTCGTACGGCGTTCGCCACGAGGCGGCGCACGACCGCGACCTCCTCTGGCGTCACGTGCTCCTCGAGAAATACGCCGGCAAAGTCAGTCAGCTTTTGCTCCTGTACCGCTTTGAACTGTCGTTCCTTCTCCATTTCCTCCATCTGTCGTTGAAGGAGTTGCATACGGAGGTCCTTGGCGCTCGCAGGTGCGGCATCCAAGTCGATATGTTGTTTTTCAGCCATTTCCTTGCTCCACTTTCAAAGGGTGGCAAGCCGCATCTCGCCATATCTGTGTGGCCTTCGCCCTGGGGACGCCATTTGGGAATTCGTCGTGCGCAGTTGCACCTTTTCTCGCAAGCGCACGGTTTTGAATATCGGAGGTTCCAGTCACCTTCATCCGTCACCTCGAAGGCAATCACGATTTCGTACCCGCCGACGGTGCGCAGACAATCTAGACTGGACGGGAGGCCGGACCTGGATTTGGAACCTCAACGTGCCACGTGATGTCAGAAAACGACGAGCTTATGATGGTGCCCCGCTCAGCACGCACCATCGCTGGAATGTCAGCCAATGCACCTATCGCGGCATCGTGGCCCGTTGCATTGACAAAATGACAGGCGGCCTCGACCTTCGGTCCCATAGACCCGGCAGGAAACGAGAACTCGCCTAGCCGCTGGGGATTCGTCTTGAAGATTGCCTTCCGTTCCGGGGTTCCCCATCCGGTAAATACAGCTTCTGCGTCGGTCGCCAATATGAGCAGGTCTGCTTCAATATCCCGGGCAAGAAGGGCCGAGCAGAGATCCTTGTCGATAACCGCTTCCACGCCAATCAGTGTCCGTTCCTTTCCCCGCTCATACATTGTCGGAATTCCGCCACCGCCGGCACAGATGACAACAGCACCTTTGTCGAGAAGCCATTGGATAGGGCGAAGCTCGAAGATACGCCTGGGAATCGGCGACGCTACCACGCGACGCCATTTATTCCCGTCCTGCTTGAATACCCATCCTTTTTGCTGATGAAGCTCTCCCGCCTCGCTTGCGTCGTAAACTGGGCCAACAAACTTGGTGGGATTCTGAAATCCGGGGTCGTTGCCGTCGACCTCAACCATCGTGAGGATTGTTGCCAGCGGCACCTCGAAAGGAAGGACGTTTCCAAGTTCCTGCTCCAGCATGTAGCCGATCATGCCCTCGGTTTCGGCTCCAAGTATATCGAGCGGATAGGCCTCCTCGGGCTTGTATGCCGATCCCTGCAGGGCTAATAGCCCGACCTGCGGTCCATTGCCGTGAGTAACCACTATCTGATGCTCGGCGGCGATCGGCGCTATAGCCTCGGCCGCTATCTTGATGTTCTGACGTTGTACTTCGGCGGTCATCGGCTCCCCTCGTTTCAGGAGGGCATTGCCACCTAAGGCGATCACGACGCGCATAGTCAGTCTCCCAGGGTTGCAACCAGCAGTGCCTTGATCGTATGCATGCGATTCTCGGCCTGTTCGAATGCTATGTTGGCTTGCGACTCGAACACTTCGTCAGTGACCTCAAGACCGTCCGACATGCCGTAGTCATCGGAAATCTGCTTTCCGATAGTGGTCTCGGTATCGTGGTAGGCCGGGAGGCAATGCATGAACTTAGTTTGCGGGTTGCCACTTGCGGCCATCAACTCGGCATTGACCTGATAGGGCGTAAGCAACTGAATGCGTTCTTTCCAGACCTCTTTCGGCTCACCCATCGAAACCCAGACGTCCGTGTGAATGAAGTCAACTCCCTCCACTGCTTCCCTCGGATTGTCCGTGATCATGAGGCGCGCGCCAGACTGAGCCTTAAGTCCTTTCGCGATAGTCTGATATTCTTCTGACGGCCACAGAGATCGAGGACCGCATATGCGCACATCCATCCCCATTAAACAGCCGACAATGAGCAGAGAATGACCCATGTTAGAACGGGTGTCGCCGATATAGGCGTATTTGATTTCGCTGATCGGCTTGTCGCTATGCTCGCGCATAGTCATAACGTCGGCGATCATCTGCGTGGGATGATACTCGTCGGTGAGGCCATTGTAGACCGGCACACCCGCATATTTCGCGAGAGTCTCTACACCGGCTTGTGAGGCGCCGCGGTATTCGATGGCGTCGTACATGCGGCCTAGTACGCGGGCGGTGTCCTTGAAAGACTCCTTGTGCCCGATCTGCGAGCCGGCAGGGTCAAGATAGGTAACATTAGCGCCTTGATCCGAACAGGCAACTTCGAATGCGCATCTTGTACGCGTTGATGTCTTTTCGAAGATCAGGCAGATTTCCTTGCCTTTCAAGTGTTCTTGTTCGGTCCGCGCATATTTCGCGCGCTTCAGATCGCGGGCGAGATCTACGAGGTAACGAAACTCCCGCGGTGTGTAGTCCTGCACGGTCAGAAGCGATCGATTTCGGAGATTAAAACTCATGGTGTTGCTCCAATTGCTGAAATTCCGTTTGCAAAGTCAGTCAGCCGGCTCTCGCCAGATCGGACAGGTCATGCAATGACCGCCGCCGCGTCCTCGGCCCAATTCGGCGCCGCGGATCGTGATGACCTCGATACCTGCCTTGCGCAGCAGGGTGTTGGTATACGTGTTCCGATCGTAGGCAACGACAACGCCCGGTTCGAGGGCAACGACATTGTTTCCGTCGTCCCATTGTTCGCGCTCAGCCTCATAGGCGTTTCCACCGGTGGCGATGGTTCGAAGCTTGTCGATGCCCAATGCTTCGCTGACAACTTCGAGCATGGGTCGGTCTTCCTGCAGCACCTCGAAGTTTCCCTGGTCGTCGAGCGGGAAAAGGCTGTAACAACGGATCTGATCTACAACGTCGGCGAAGAGCGTCACCACGTCGCGATCGCAGAATGTGAATACCGTGTCGAGGTGCATCGCCGCCCGGCTCTTCGGCATCAGGCAACCGATGACGCGAGTAGCGGCGCCGGCCTTGAACAACGCCTTGGCAACCTGGCCCACCGCCTGGTAGGTGGTCCGCTCACCCATTCCCACCAGCAGGATACCGTTGCCGATGGGCATGACGTCGCCGCCTTCCATCGTGGCATTGGCAAACTGCTCGTCGGAGTCGCCCCACCAAATGTCGAAGGCCGCGCCCTTGAAGGATGGATGAAACTTGTAGACCGCCCTTTGAATCAGGGTTTCCGCGCGCCGTGCCGGCCAGAACATTGGGTTGCACGTTACTCCGTTATAGATCCAGCAGGACGGATCGCGCTGAAACAATGTGTTGGGTATCGGAGGGACGACGAACTCGGTGGAGTGGAAGGCAGATGCCATGAGAGCCTTGCCCTGTCCTTCGGGAAGGTCTGCAATAGAGATCCCACCGATTAGGAAGGCAGCCAGCCGCCTGGAGTCCATTTCCTCCATCCAAGGACGCATAAGCTCGGCGATCTGGGATCCCATGACGTTCGGGGCGACCCGGCGATCAAGCACGAACTTGCGCGCTTCGGCATCCATGAGGGTGTCGGTTAGAAGGTCGTGCAACTCAAGGACCTCCACACCTCGTTCCTGCATTTTCAGAACGAAATCGTAATGGTCCTTCTGCGCCTCCTGCACCCAGACGACATCGTCGAAAAGCAAGTCGTGACAATTACCCGGCGTCAGTCGTTGATGAGCCAAGGAAGGTCTGCAGACCATCACCGTTCTAAGCTTACCGACTTCCGAATAGACACCGACAGTACGCATTGGCATCTCCTTCCGCGACACTCAGACTCGCCTGCGTTGGTCGAAATTCGGCGAAAGTCGGACTGGACGGTCATCCCGGCGCTTGGGGAAGAGCATTTTGGCCAGAGCCAAACAGTTCTGCAGCCTGTGGATGCCCCCTCAGTATTCGCTGCGGATAGAATAGCTCTTTGCGCAAGCGCCGGCATTGATCAGGAACAATTCTCCCGAAAATGTAACTTCGCCGTGCGATCAACTGCTCGCATGCACATTCGCGCCAAAGCAGCCCCAACATTACGGCGGTTTTTTTGTCGTTCTTGACCACGATCAACGACTTGTCGTTCGAGACTAACTAAAAATGGGTTTGCGCCAATTGCAGCGAAGGAATCAGAAAATGAGCACGATTCCAATCATCCGGGCGATGATGGTAGCCTTCTGTTTATTCCTGGGCGCCGCCGTGCCAGCGGCTGCAGACGAGTATTATGAAGGCATCGACATCAACCAACGCCAAATCGACGGAAAAAGACAGCCCATTAATACTTACCTACTGAAGCGTAGGGCCGCCGCCCAGAAACCGCCTCCATCAACTACGGGCTCCGTGCCAAAGCCGGCCCCAGCAGCGCGCGCACCGACAGCCACCGTTCGCCCGTAACCTGGTGCAGATTGCAGAGAGCCCGCCACCGCGGATCAGGTCTGACGCTGCAATCGCGGACCGGGCTCGCATAGCCCGATGTCTCGCCGCTCCATCTGTCAGGAAAGAAAGATGAGGGGGTGCGCTTCGGCGCGGCGCATTCGAAGCCGAGATCGCGGCCGTATTGACGTAAGCACGATCTTGATAATCGCGAAAGGCCCGGCCCCTGGGAGGCGGAAAGATGATGAGAGGGACGACCCTTGCACTTGCGGGCGCAATGACGCTCATGCTGTCGATGCAAGTCAGCGGCTCACTTGCACAAGAACCTACGAAAGCTGCAACCGGTACCGTGTCAACCCCGGAGCCGTTGACTGACGACGAACTGGAGGTCCTGGTGGCGCGGATCGCGCTTTACCCGGACGAGTTGGTTGCGCTGATTTCAGCCGTGTCGCTATACCCCTTACAGATCGTTGAGGCGGAGCGGTTTCTTGAGAACCACAAAAAGAAGCCAGACCTCAAGCCGAAGGAAAGCTGGGATGGCAGCGTAATTTCGCTGCTGAACTATCCCGACGTCGTCAAGATGATGAGTGACGACCTTGAATGGACGCAGGCCTTCGGTCAGGCAGTCGCCTATCAGCAGAAGGACGTGCTGATTGCGATCCAGCAGTTGCGCGACGAAGCGGTAGCCAAGGACATTATCAAGTCGGACGACAAGATGATGTTGGTCCAGGAGGGCGACAACATCATCATCCAGTCGGCGAATCCGGAGACTATCTACGTGCCGCAATATCCTCCGGAAATGCTGTACGAGCCGGATTACGCGCCGGTGCCCATCGACTACTATGACACGCCCTATCCCTCCTATTACTACCCAGGCGCAGCCTTTTTTGCCGGGGCGGTCACCGGCGCGGTCTTCGGCGCTATCGTCGACTGGGACGACTGGGGGGTCTGGGGCGGAGACTGGGGCGGCGACATTGATGTGGACTGCGACAATTGCTTCAACAACGTCGATATAGACGGCAAGGTCAAGTGGAACGACATCGATTGGAAAAATGTCGACCGCAGCAAGCTGACGTTCGATCGCGACCAGCTCCAGAAGTTGGACAGGACGAACTTAAAAAACAATATCAAGGCGAACGGCGAAAACAACATCCGCAACCGCGCTACCGAGATCAATCGCGATCGGTTAAAGTCGGGACCGGGCGGTGGCGCCAGCCAAATAAAGGACGTGCGCAAGAGCACGCTCGAGGGCCTGAAGGCGCAGCCGAGACGAGACGCCGCGGCACGTCCCACCGCAAAGCCCGGCGGCGGACAGGCGGTGGCAAAGGCGAAATCCAGCGGCGCGAAAGCTGGTGTCAACCGCCCCAAGGGCAAGAAGTCCTCGGCCAATCGGCCAGCAGGCAAGAAGAAGATGGCTTCCAAGGCGCAGAACAGGCCGAAAAAACCGTCCGGGCTGGGCAACGTCAACTCCGGCCGGCGGGAGGTGTCTGCCTCACGGCGCGGCGGCCACAGCATGGGCGGCGGGCAACGAGGCGGCGGGCGGCCGCAGATGAGTCGCGGCGGCGGCCGGCCGCCGATGGGAGGGGCCGGACGTGGTGGTGGACGCGGGGGTGGCGGACGCGGCGGAGGCAGGCGCTGAACGGTTACGGGAGACAGACCATGATCAAGTTCTTGCACACACTTCTCCTGGGATCGGCGATCTCACTTGCGCCCGTCGTTGGCCCGATGGACGCATCTCTCGCTCAGACACAGGATTTGGCAGACCTGGACGATTATGCTGCCGCGGAAGAGCCCCCGATGTTCGACGACCCGTCGAAGGCGGTGGAAGCATTTAAGTCGGTCCTTGCCGCCAACGACTTCGACGGGCTTGCACGACTTCTGGGGCTGAACGCCGCAAAACTGAAGACGGGCGAAGGAGCGATGGAGACCTTCAATCTGGTTCGCGAGGGTGCGGCCCGCAACGTTGTCGTGCGCGATCTTGACGGTCGCAAGATCATCGTCATCGGCGACCGGCTCTGGCCACTGCCGTTTCCTATCGTCAAGGACGAGGCCGGCAAATGGGCTTTCGATACCTATGTCGGGCTCGAGGAGATCGTCAACCGACGCGTTGGCGAGAACGAATTGGAGGCGATCGAGACGGCGCGCGCCTATATCGAAGCACAGAAGGACTATGTATCGCAGGACCGCGATGGGGACGGAGTTTTCGAATACGCACAGAAGCTGATCAGCAGCCCAGGCCAGACGGATGGGCTTTACTGGCCGGCAGATCAGGGGAATGGCGAAAGCCCGGTCGGTGAGGCCATCAGCGAGGCGGCGCTAGAGAAGGCAAGGACTGGAGAGGGCTATTTCGGATACCGCTTCCGCGTCCTGACCTCTCAAGGTGAGAATATCGCCGGCGGCAAGTACGATTACACCATCAACGGCAACATGATCGCCGGCTTCGCGCTGATCACCTGGCCGGTCAAGTATGCCGAAACGGGGGTCAAGACCTTCGTTATCAATCAACAGGGCATCGTCTATGAACGAGACCTTGGTCCGAGCACCGAGGAAATCGTGCCATTCATAGATCGTTTCGATCCGGATGAAAAATGGAGCGTGGTTACCGACTAGATCACGATGATTTAGATCCATTAAGCATACCGCACATTCAATGAAGCTCGTTGGATCGGCGCCGCGCTCGCGCTGGAAGACGCACATCTTATTGCCCCCCGGGCAGACGGCAGGCAAGCACGGGTGTCTGGCTCGGCTAGATCCAAGATTTCATACCCGCCATTAGAAACAGCCTGGCCGTACCGGCACGGCTGAAACAAGGAGGAATAATGTTATGAAGCTAACCCCAAAAACACGGATCGTAGCTGCGACGGCAGTGAGTCTTCTCTGCAGTGGAACGGTGGTTCAGGCACAGGACATGAAGAAGTACGGCACCGCGGCAGGCTGGGATATCATTGTGAGAGGGGACATGGGCCCCGGCTGCCTCATCGCGAAGAAGTTGGGTGATGATATGCAGGTTCTGATGGGCATAGACGAGACGACCGGCAGACGCGGCTACATGGCACTCTACACAAAGTTGGCGGCAAACGTTGGCAGTGGTGAGAAACGCTCCGTAATATTCGACGTTGACGGCCAGAAATTCAGCGGGGAGGCAACCGGTCAGCAGCTGGAGGGATTCGATGGAGCTTACGTTTGGGTCAACAATCCAGACTTCATCTACGATCTTGCCAAGATGAAGACGCTGACGATCACGCCGGAAGGGCGCAAGCCTTTTGCGCTAAGCCTTGCCGGAACCGACGCTGCAATGCAGGCCATGCGCGCCTGCCAGGAGGCTAACTAAGTAGGTATCGCCTGCGCGCACACTTGACTGCGATCAATGCGAGAGGATCCATGGAGTGGCATGCTCTGCACGCGGTAGAGCAATGCATGCGCGCGGTTTGCGCCGTCGCCTGGAGGGGAGCATGGCACCGATACAGGTTGGTCCCGGCCGTGCGTGTCGGTGTCGAGTGCTCTAAGCGACGTTGACGCAGGCTGTTGCCGCATCGAGCGTTGTCGATCTCAGATACGCTGCTGAATTGGTACCTTCGTTCACCTTGATCGGCGATCGAAACAGTTAAAGGAGCCGTCTCCAATATCAGATTCCAGTTTCGCCATGCTTCTCCGCGCCACACCGGCAACGCAGGTCAGCGCTCATCATTACTAACTTCCTGGGGCCCGGCGCTCGAAAGGTTGAGCAAATGTCAGCACCGTCAAGTGGCAAAAGCCTGGGTCTGGCCGCCTGTACCGCCATCGTCGTCGGTAACATGGTTGGCTCCGGCTTCTACCTCTCGCCGGCGGCAGTTGCTCCCTACGGCAATCTCGCTATCGTGATTTGGATCGTGATGGGAGCGGGTGCGATCTGTCTCGGGCTGACGTTCGCACGGCTCGCAAAGCTCTCTCCGGCAGTCGGCGGGCCTTATGCATATACGCGCCTTGCCTATGGAGACTTTCCGGGCTTTCTTATCGCTTGGGGATATTGGATTTCCATCTGGGCGTCCCTGCCCGTTATCGCCGTGGCGTTCGCCGGCGTGGTCATCGATTTTTTTCCGTTCCTCCGCGGGCGCGGAACGGCGACGCTGCTCACGTTGGGCGTGATCTGGCTTGTCGTGCTCGTCAACTTACGCGGCGTCCACGCGGCCGGGCTCTTTTCGGAAATCACCACCTACGCTAAGATGATCCCGTTCGGGGCCGTCGCGCTGCTGGGCCTGTTTTACATCGACTTCTCTCACTTTGCCGACTTCAATCCAAGCGGCCAGCCGCTCCTTCAGGCGAGCGCTGCGTTGGCGCCGCTTACCATGTTCGCCTATTTGGGGCTTGAATCTGCCACGGTGCCCGCTGGCGATGTGCGCGACGCCGAACGTACGATCCCGCGTTCAACGGTGCTTGGAATCGCCATTGCTGTAACGCTGTACGTTCTGGGCACCATTGTCGTTATGGGGTTGGTGCCGAGAGAGGAGCTCGTCCACTCGGTGGCGCCCTTCTCCGAGGCAGCAAGGAGAATGTGGGGACCGGCCGGTGAGCTAGCGATTTCTCTCGCAGTTGTCCTGTCATCAATCGGAGCGCTGAACGGCTGGACATTGCTGATGGGGCAGGTGCCAATGGCGGCGGCGCGAGACGGATTGTTTCCACCTCTGTTCAGCCGGCTCTCGGTGCGAAATGTGCCCGCCACGGGGATTGTCGTTTCGGCGACTCTGGCGACGATTCTCGTGCTCGTTCAGGCAGCCGGTTCCGAGGGCTTCTCATCCATTTATCGTCTATTCGTCGGCTTAAGCACAATGACCGCCGTTATACCTTATGCGTTCTGCGCTCTTGCCAGCAGTCTCGTCTCCGCACGGGTTAGCGGAGGGACTGTAATACCGCGTGTAACCCTTATCGAGCTTGTTGGTTTCGCTTTTGCAATTTTCACGCTTTACGGCTGTGGTGCGGAGCCTGTTCTCTACGGGCTATTGCTGCTGTTGCTGAGCATCCCCGTTTACATATGGCAGCGACGGCGGAGCTTCGTGCCGGGTGATGATCCTAGCCGGGGCCAGACGCCTGATTGATTGCGATAACTTAGAGCGGATGGGGGTGGAAAACCGCGTGCACCTTTCCTCATCCCGCTCCGGGCAGGCAGCAGCGCCTGGTACCGGTGTGTGGTTCGTTCCGTACCTCGAGGGCGATATGTTCAACGAGCAGACCTTCCTTCGGGCTTCCATCGCCGCCACCGTTGTCGTCGCGGCATTTGGAATTATCCTGGGACTTCTGTCCGGGTCATTCTCCATCACATTTGACGGCGTCTACTCGCTCGCCGATGCCGGAATGACTGTCTTGGCGCTTTGGGTTTCCAGGCTGATTGCGGTAGCGGCAACGGGCAATGCGTTGTCCGGCCGTATGCGGGAACGTTTCACGATGGGGTTCTGGCACCTCGAGCCGATCGTCTTGCTTCTCAACGGTACATTGCTGATGGCCATCGCCGTTTATGCGTTGATCAATGCGCTGACCAGCGTTTTGAAAGGGGGCCATCAGCTCCAGTTCGGCTTCGCCATTGCCTATGCTGCAGTGACCGTGTTCATTTGTACGATGATGGCGGTGATCGGTGCGCGAGCTAATCGCGGGCTTCGATCGAATTTTATCGCGCTTGATGTCAAGGCCTGGATCATGTCGGGGGGCATCGCGTCGGCGCTGCTGGTTGCTTTCATAATCGGCCATGCGGTCCAGAAAACGGCATTGCATTGGATGACCTCATACGTCGATCCCGTGGTGTTGGCTTTTGTCTGCATCGTCATCATCCCCCTGCCGATCGGTACGGTTAAGTCGGCTCTTGCCGATATCCTGCTGATCACCCCAAGCGAGCTCAGGGCTCGGGTGGAGCGCATCGCCGACGAAACGGTGCGGAAGCAGGGCTTTCTTTCTTACCGGGCCTACGTCGCCAGGGTTGGGCGCGCCAAGCAGATAGAGCTTCATTTCATCGTGCCCAGCAACCTTCCTCCTCAACCGGTAGAGTCGTGGGACCGAATTCGAGATGAGATTGGGATTGCTATTGGCGATGAAGGCCACAATCGCTGGTTGACAATCGCCTTTACCGCAGACGAGAGGTGGGCAGAGTGAGCACGAGCCCTGCCCGCGTCGTTGGCGTCGCCGTCGCCGATCCGTCGGCCGGTGCCCGATCGAACACGATTATCCGACCTGATTCCGGTAATGAGTATAAGCTCGCGGGCATAGGTTTGATCAGGATCAACGACGCGCCGGCGCCGCGCGTGTACGACTTACAACGAAAGCTGAGAATTCGCCGCCGCGTCCGCAGGAGCCTGGGACCATGGAGTTCTACAAGGCATTCCCCATCGCTGTCATCGATGAAGATTACGAGGGTAAAAACGCGGCCGGGCGGGGCATGCGCAGCCTCGCAGAGGCGATTGAAAAGGAAGGTTATCGGGTCGTTGGAGGGCTCACCTATGAGGATGCACGCCGCCTCGTGAACGTCTTCAACACCGAGTCCTGCTGGCTGATTTCAGTCGACGGGACGGAATCAAGTACGACGCGATGGGAGATTTTGGCCGAGCTGCTCGCCGCGAAACGCTCCCGGAACAACCTGCTGCCAATCTTTCTGTTTGGCGACGATACAACGGCGGAAATGGTGCCGGCGCCCGTGCTGCGCCACGCCAATGCCTTTATGCGTCTTTTCGAGGATTCTCCGGAATTCATGGCGCGCGCGATCGTGCGCGCCGCGCAGAATTATCTTGAGAGGCTTCCGCCTCCAATGTTCAAGGCGTTGATGGAATACACGCTTCACGGCGCCTATTCCTGGCACACGCCAGGGCACGGAGGCGGGGTGGCGTTTCGCAAGAGCCCGGTTGGCCAGCTCTTTTATTCGTTTTTCGGAGAGAACACACTGAGGTCGGACATTTCTGTGTCCGTCGGCAGCGTTGGTTCGCTCCTCGATCATGTTGGGCCGATTGGCGAGGGTGAGCGCAATGCCGCTCGTATATTTGGTGCGGATGAGACGCTGTTCGTTGTCGGCGGCACATCGACCGCCAATAAGATCGTATGGCACGGCATGGTCACTCGGAACGACCTCGTCCTCTGCGACCGAAACTGCCATAAGTCTATCCTGCACTCGCTGATCATGACGGGTGCAACGCCGATTTACCTGACGCCCTCACGCAACGGCCTCGGCATCATCGGGCCGATTGCGAAGGAGCAATTTACCCCAGAGGCAATTGCGCACAAGATCGCCGCCAGTCCGTTTGCCAGTGAGACGAACGGTAAAGTGCGCCTGATGGTAGTGACAAACTCCACCTATGATGGGCTCTGCTACAATGTAGATGAAATCAAATCGGCTCTCGGCGATGCGGTGGAGGTACTGCATTTCGACGAGGCCTGGTTTGCTTACGCCAATTTTCACGAATTCTACGATGGTTATCACGCGATCTCTTCAACGAAGCCCGCGCGCTCGCAAGACGCCATAACATTCGCAACCCAGTCGACGCATAAGCTGCTGGCCGCCTTCTCTCAAGCTTCAATGCTTCATGTGCAGCATGCCGTGGCGAAGCAACTCGACATCACACGCTTCAACGAAGCGTTCATGATGCACACATCGACATCGCCGCAATATGGGATCATCGCCTCGTGCGACGTGGCTGCTGCCATGATGGAGCAGCCCGCCGGGCGGGCGCTGGTACAGGAGACCATTGACGAGGCCATGAGTTTCCGTCGAGCCGTCAACGCCGTGCGGACACAGATGCAGGATTCCTGGTGGTTCGAAGTCTGGGAGCCCCCCATCGCGGATCGGGCACCGAGCGACGCCAGGTCGGATTGGCTTCTTAAGCCCAACGACGCGTGGCATGGTTTCGAAGACCTGGCTGAGAATCACGTGATGGTTGACCCGATCAAGGTAACGATCCTTTCGCCCGGACTCAATGCGGGCGGAGCGATGCTGGAGCATGGTATTCCGGCTGCAGTCGTCACGAAGTTCCTTTCTTCTCGCCGGATCGAAATCGAGAAAACGGGTCTCTACTCTTTCCTGGTGCTCTTCTCCATGGGGATCACACGGGGCAAGTGGAGCACCCTGATCACCGAGCTCTTGAACTTCAAAGACCTCTATGATGCCAATGCGCCTCTTTCACGCGCCCTTCCCGCCCTCGCGGCAGCCCATCCGGACGTCTACCGTGCAATGGGGCTCAGAGATCTTTGCGAGAAAATTCACGACGTGTACCGCAGCGACGACGTGCCGAATGCCCAGCGCGAGATGTACACCGTGCTGCCCGAAATGGCACTGCGCCCGGCGGACGCCTACAACCGCTTGGTCAAGGGGTGCGTCGAAAGCATCGATATCGACGAATTGATCGGCCGAACACTCGCAGTCATGATTGTACCCTATCCTCCGGGGATCCCGCTCATCATGCCTGGCGAACGGATCACCGCCGCCACAAGATCGATCCAGGACTATCTCGTCTACGCCCGGAGTTTCGACAGGAAATTCCCGGGATTTGAGACGGACATCCACGGGCTCCGTTTCGTCGCTAACCCGAGTGGACGGAGATATCTCGTGGATTGCATCGTCGAGGAGGGGCAGGATGATACCGCGTGATGTGAAGGCTCCGACCGTCCCCATTCCATTCCACAAGCTGCTTAAGGTCGTGGCATTCGTCGACGAACGCAATCTCGAAACGAAGAGACTTCTTGCGCACATTGTCGCGGAGAATTTCGAAGTCGAGTTGCGCGGCAGCTACAACGCCGACGTGTCCGAGGACGCTTCGGTTGGTGCCTATATTGGGACGGTCGAGGGCGGACGGCTCGAAGATGCCCGGAAGTTCGTCCGTGCGGTCAGAGACATCGGATTCCGCACGCCGCTATGGGCCCTCGCAGACTCCCACGGTATTGCGGACATTGCGGCGATTAAAATGGCCGGCGAAGTCGATGGCTTCGTTTATCTTGGGCAGCAGACACCGGCGTTCTACGCAAAGCAGATCATTTCAAGTCTGGTCAATTACGGCAAGACGCTCCTCCCGCCGTTTTTCGGCGGCCTCATGGCTTACGATGGAGAAGCCAACATCGCGTTCGACTGTCCCGGACACCAAGGCGGACAGTTTTACCGGAAGTCGCCCGCAGGCCAGCTCTTTTTCAATTATTTCGGCGAAAGCATATTTCGCGCCGATCTTTGCAATGCCGATGTCGACCTTGGCGACCTGCTAATCCATGAAGGGCCAGCGGCCGAGGCGCAGAAGAATGCGGCAAGGATTTTCGGCGCGGACCGGACCTACTTCATTCTGAACGGCACAAGCACATCGAACAAAGTAGTTACGAACGCGGTACTGCGCGCAGGCGACCTCGTGTTGTTCGACCGCAACAATCACAAATCGCTTCATCAGGGCGCGCTGGTGCAGGCAGGAGCGATACCAGTTTACCTGCCAACCTCACGCAACTCGTTCGGGATGATCGGTGCCGTGGACTGGGACGCCTGGGACGAAGCCAGCCTGCGCCGGCAGATCGAAAGGCATCCCCTGGTCGAGGACAAGACGCGAGCCAGTGCAGAGCGACCGTTCCGACTCGCCTGCATCCAACTTGCGACCTATGACGGCACTATTTACAACGTCCGCAAGGTGTTGGAACAAATCGGACACCTGTGCGACTACGTACTCTGGGACGAGGCGTGGATCGGCTACAACGCTTTCCACCCATTGTTTGAAGACCACAGTCCGATGCGGATCGACACGCTTGATGCCGAAATGCCGGGATTGTTCTCAACGCAATCCGTCCACAAGCAAGGGGCGGGCTTTTCGCAAGCCTCGCAGATTCACAAGCGCGACGAGCACATCCGTGATCAGCGCCGCTATGTCGAACATAAGCGCTTCAACGAGTCGCTTCTCATGCATGTTTCGACATCACCATTCTACCCGCTATTCGCCTCGTTGGACGTCAATGCCAAGATCCACGAGGGCAAGGCTGGTGAAATGCTCTGGGATCGCTGTATCGAGCTGGGTATCGAGGCACGCAAGAAGCTCAGAGAATTCACCCGGTACTACGAGTCGACGGGTGCGGGGCCCCAGGAGCAGTGGTTCTTCGACCCCTTCGTACCCGATGTCGTCACGATCTCGGGCTCCAAACATACCGAGGATGTTGTCGAGTCCCGTTGGGAGGCGCTCCCGACGGAGGTCATCAAACGGGAACAGCAGTGCTGGCGCTTCCGCCCAGGGGCTTCATGGCATGGATATTCCGGCTACTCCGATGGCTACGCAATGGTGGATCCAAACAAGCTCACGCTTCTCACTCCAGGCATAGACCGTGCGACCGGGGAGTATCGAGACTTCGGCATCCCGGCAACGATCGTTGCCAATTATCTTCGCGAACAGCGCATCGTTCCCGAGAAGTGCGACCTCAACAGCATACTGTTTCTGCTCACACCGGCCGAGGACGAGAGCAAGCTCAACACGCTGATAGCCAAGTTGGTGAAGTTCAAGAACTTATGGGATCGGGACGCACCTTTGGCCGAGGTTCTACCAACCGTGTTTGCGGCGAACAGAGAGCGCTATGCAGGATACACACTCCGGCAGGTCTGCAAAGAGATGCACGACTTCTATCGGCAAGCAGGGGTCAAGGAATTGCAGCGCCTCTGCTTCCGGGCGGAGAGCATGCCCGAGCCCGCAATGCCGCCGAAAGCGGCTTATGAAGCCCTCGTGGCAAACGAAGTTGATTATGTGGCACTCGACGAGGCTTTCGGCAGGATTTCGGCCACGCTCGCGTTGATCTATCCGCCGGGCATAGGCGTCATAGTCCCCGGGGAGCGCTGGGACGAAAGGGCGCGGCCGATGCACAACTATTTCCTGGCATTCCAAGAGTCCTTCAACCGTTTCCCCGGCTTCAATTACGAGGTCCAGGGTGTGTTTCAGGAGCGCGTTGACGGCCAGATCAAATTCTACACCTACGCCGTGCGCGAGTAATCGCCTCTTCCGAGGGAGGATCAGGTCATGACTGAACATTCGCTCAACGTTGCCATGGAAGCTTCGTCGAAGAAGAAAATGAACCTGGTCCAGCTCACCTTTATCGTTGCGGTGAACATGATGGGCTCGGGAATAATAATGCTGCCGGCGAACATGGCGCAGGTCGGTGCCATTTCACTTCTGTCCTGGCTGGTGACCGCGGTCGGCTCGATGGCGATCGCTTACGGATTTGCACAAGCCGGTCTATTCAACCAGCGTCCCGGAGGGATGTCGGCTTATGCGGAGGATGCCTACGGTAAACCGGGCTATTTCCTCGTTTTCTTACTCTACTTTCTTTCGCTCGCTGTCGGCAATGTCGCGATCGGCATTTCGGCCGTCGGCTATCTCGCCGGGTTCTTCCCATGGCTGACGTCCACGCCGATTGCGACTTGCGTGAGCCTGATCATCCTCCTGTGGCTTACGACTGTAGCTAACTTTGGCGGGCCGCGCGTCACGGGCCGTATCGGTTCAATCACGGTATGGGGAGTGATCCTCCCCGTAGGGCTGCTCTGTATTATCGGTTGGGCATGGTTCAGTTCGGAGGTTTTCGCGGCTGCCTGGAATCCCAATGGACTGACCCTCGTTCAAGGCATGGGATCGAGCATCTCGCTGACGCTCTGGGCGTTTCTGGGGATGGAATCGGCTGCACAGAACTCCGATGCGGTGGAAAATCCCAAGCGGGACGTTCCTCTTGCCTGCCTGTTCGGGACGCTCGGCGCCGCTATTATCTACATTCTCTCGACCACAGTCATTCAGGGGATCGTGCCGAACGCTGAGCTTGCCGCGTCGACGGGACCGTTCGCGCTTGCCTATGCCACGATGTTCAACCCCGCCATCGGATCAGTCGTCATGGCGCTGGCTGTTCTCGCCTGCGTCGGCTCGCTACTCGGCTGGCAGTTCACCATCGCGCAAACGGCGCGGGCCGCCGCGGACGAGCGCATGTTTCCGTCCCTTTTTTCGCGGGTGAACGAGATGGGTGCGCCCGTAACCGGGATGATCGTCATGGGCGTTGTTCAGTCTCTGCTGGCGCTCATGACGATTTCACCCACGCTCAACGAGCAGTTTGCAGCGCTCGTCAATCTGGCGGTCGTCACCAACGTGCTTCCCTACATCATCTCCCTTTCCGCACTCTTCGTCATGATGAGGGCGGCTGGCGTTTCAGAAAGCAAGTTCCGCTTGAATTCTTCGATCGCGATCGTAGGCATGCTCTATAGCGTCTTTGCGATTTATGCGTCCGGAAAGGATGCCGTGCTGGGCGGTATGCTCGTGACCGGAATTGCCTTCATCATTTACGGCCTTATCGCGCCTCGCTTCACCCCAAGACCGGGAATTGTGGGGACAGCGTGAGGTCAAGAGAAGCGTTGGGAGGATGCAACATGCAAGCCGCACCGGGCAAAGGACGTCAAGCGGGACGATGGATAGTCAGATTTGGGCTGACGCTAGGAGCAATGACCGTCAGCATGTGGGCGAGCGCAGAAGCACAGACGCTTGATCGCGTCCGCAGCAGCAGCACCGTCAAGCTGGGCTACGATGCGAACGCGCGCCCATTCTCGTTCAAGGCCGAAGGGGAAAGCGCGACCGGCTATGCCGTCAGCCTGTGCATGGAGGTGGTCGAGGAACTGAAACGTGAACTTGGGATCGCCGATCTTGCGGTCGAGTGGATTGAGCTCACCAGGGAGGCTGCCGACCACGCCATACGACAAGGTTCGGCCGATCTCTTCTGTGGTGCGTCACCCGTGACCTTGACGCGTCGAAAAGAGGTTTCGTTCTCGCTACCGATCTTTCCGAGCGGGACGGGTGCGGTACTGAATGCGAGCGCACCCCTTGCGCTGCGCGAGGTTCTGACGCAGGGTCGCCCCTCTGACCGGCCCATTTGGCGGGGATCCCCTGCAAGAACTGTACTCAATCAGAAGACATTTTCCCCGATCGCAGGTACTACCAGTGAGGATTGGCTTGCGGAGCGGATAAAGACATTTCAGCTTTCAGCGACCATCGCTGCTGTGGAGAACTATGATCAGGGAATCGCCAATATTCTGAACGGCGAGTCCGACGTACTCTTCGGCGACCTGCCGCTCTTGCTCGACGCCGCCGCGCGCGGCGAAAATTCCGGCGATCTCATCGTACTGAAGCGCCATTTCACCTACGAACCGCTTGCGCTTGTGCTGGCGCGCAACGACGAGGATTTTCGAATCGTCGTTGACCGGGCGTTGAGCCGCACCTACCGATCGGAAGATTTCCCGGCATTCTTCAGCGAGTGGTTCGGACCTCCCGACGATACGATCGTGACCTTCTTCCGGCAAACGACATTGCCTGAGTGAAGCGCTTCCACGAGAGCCTCTCCTGGAGCCCCGTTGCGGTCAAACGTCCCTTCGTCGAGCAACTGCGCAGTGATGAGATCGGGTGGTTCGTCGTCCAGTCCTCGGATCATGCTTGGTAGTTGCGTCACGGCGAAGTGCGGTTCGACCCGTTTGCGTCATGCACTCGGAAACCAAGTCACAAGCCCTTCAGGGCCGGAGGACCATACGGATGCCCACTTTCGAGGTGAAAAGGTCCACCAAGCAGTCGCGATCTGCAATCGAAGCGGTCTTAAGGGAGCTTCGACGATCTCCACTTCTGGCGTTGATCTTCTTCGTACCTGTGGTCATTCTCCTGGAGCGGATGGCTCCGAAGGCTCATACGTTATTGTTTTTCGTGGCGATCGCAGCGATCGTACCGCTCGCTGCGCTCTTGAGCCGCGCGACGGAATCGGTGGCGGCAAAGACCGGCGATGCGGTCGGTGGCCTGCTCAATGCAACGCTCGGTAACCTGACGGAGCTCATTATTACGCTCGCCGCTCTGCAGGCCGGGCAGTATCTTCTCGTCAAAGCCTCGATCGCGGGCGCAATTGTCACCAATAGCCTTTTCATGTTTGGAGGCGCTTTTCTCATTGGCGGCCTGAACCATCATCTGCAGGAATTCAACAGGGTGAATGCACGTTTTCAGGCGAGCCTCCTGTTCCTTGCGACGATTGCGATTCTGGTACCCTCGCTCACGAGCGGCTTGGATCGCACCCCGGCAGCGGAATTTTCCCAGCAGTTGAGCCTAGGATTGGCGATCCTGCTCATAGCCGTCTACGGACTTGGCATGGTGTTTTCCCTGAAGACGCACAAGGAACTGTTTGCAAGCGTCGGTCAGGCCGAGGCGGGAGAGAAGCCCTGGCCGCTTTCGATCGGGATTGTCGTTTTGATTGTCGTCACGCTCCTCGTCGCAATGGTCAGCGAGATTTTCGTCGGGTCAGTGCAAGCTGCCGCGCAACATCTAGGACTGACACCGGCCTTCGTTGGTTTCATAGTCATCGCCCTGGTTGGCGGAGCTGCGGAAATGACCACGGCGTTCTCAGCGGCGCGCGCAAATCGCCTGGACCTCAGCGTTGGCATCGCGCTGGGCAGCGCTGCGCAGATCGCTCTGTTCGTTGCGCCGGTACTCGTCCTTGTCAGCTACTTCATTGGGCCCCAGCCGATGTCGCTCGAATTCTGGCCCGGCGCGGTGGCAATGATGCTGGTGGCGACCATGGCGGCGACCCTTCTGTCCAATGGAGGGCACGCAGCGTGGTATGCGGGCGTCATGGCACTGGCGGTTTACGCCATATTTGCGTTGACGCTGTTCCTCTTGCCCCCAGGAGTGACTCAATGAGCGAGAAAGTGCCCGGTAATGGCGGCTCGAAGCATTTGTTCTACGGCGTCCTCAATCCTGTTGACCGCTCCAACGAGGTGCTCTTTGGATTGATCATGGTCATGACGTTCACGAATTCGCTGAGCACCACGGAAGCAGGACGAGCGGATGTGCGGTCAATGCTGGTTGGAGCTGTCGGCTGCAATCTGGCGTGGGGTATCATTGACGCAGTCATGTACTTCATGAGCTCGATGGCTGAGCGCAAGCTTTCGGAGCGAACGGTTCACCGTGTGCGGACAGCTGATGACGTTAAAGCGGCTCGCGGTATCGTGGCAGAGGCACTGCCGGGCATCATTCTGCCAGCGCTTTCGTCCGAAGACCTGGAACGGATACGCCGGCACCTGGCCAGCCTCCCTGACGATGAGGTGCGCGCGCGACCCACCACGCGTGATGTCATCAGCGCGCTAGGTGTCTTTCTGTTGGTCTTCCTTTGCACATTTCCGGTCGTTTTTCCGTTCATCGTCATGACAAACGCCCTGGCCGCAGTGAAGGTCTCCAACGCGATAGCCACTGCTCTGTTGTTTCTGGCCGGGTATACTCTGGGACGTCACTCCGGCAACCCAGTGGGTCTGGCGCTTGCGATGGTCGCGATTGGTTTGATTCTGGTGGCCTTAGCCTCGGCCCTCGGGGGATGACACGCAAGTTCAGCATCGCTTTGAGCCGCTCCAGTTTAAATGGAAACGATTCTGCTGGCTCGAGCGAGTGGAATGTTTGCTCGGCTGGCGCGCGTCGTAGCCCAAGAAACGGCAAGCAGAGCCGACGACCGCAGACGCACAGCGCCGGACGTGCTCAGAAAAGGTTTGGCACCGTGCGGCGGCGCGTATCTCCTTCGAAATCAGCCGGCCGCTTCTGACGCTTGCCAAGGTCGGGTTCCACGAACTTCACCCGTTCGTAGGGAATTGAGGAAAGAATATGAGCGATACAATTCACGCGCGCCTGCTTTTTATTATCCGATGGGACGATCCACCATGGCGCATCGTCGGTGTCTGTCATCCTGATCATCTCGTCATAGGCTCGAGTGTAGTCCCACCAGCGCCGATAGGATTCGACATCCATCGGTGATAGCTTCCATTGGCGCAGCGGATCATTGATGCGTTGCCGGAATCGGCGGTCCTGTTCCTCCTCGCTTACATCGAGGAAATATTTAAGCAGCACTATTCCGCTTTCAATCATCGCTGCCTCGAACCGGGGAGCGATCTCCAGAAAGCGCTTTGCCTTCTTCTCCGAGCAGAAGCCCATTACGCGCTCGACGCCGGGTCTGTTGTACCAGGATCGGTCGAAGATCACGACTTCGCCGGCCGCCGGAAGCTGCTGTATATAGCGTTGCATGTAAATCTGCGTCTTCTCACGATCCGTCGGCGCAGGTAGGGCCACGACACGAAAGACGCGTGGGCTGACTCGCTCAGTGATCCGTTTTATCACGCCGCCCTTGCCGGCCGCGTCTCGTCCCTCGAAGACGATGACGATCCGAGCCCCTGTCTGCTTCACCCAAGCCTGCAAATGAGCAATCTCCTCCTGCAATCGGGCCAGCTCTTTTGCATAGTTTCCAACGGACCGCTTTTCGGAGCCCTTGGTCGCAGCGGATTTCCTGTCCTCCCCCTTCCAGTGATTGTTCTTTTTTCTGTCGTCGGTGTGCTTGTCCATTGGCCCCTCCTCTATTGCTTAGGGGTTGCTGTCCCTATCGGCACTAAATCTGCGGCTGAGTACCCGACAGGTATTGACGTCTGCGCTGGGCGCGGCGCAGCCGACCCTCCTCAATGGCCCTTGAAGACCAGCGTCTGGACCGGCAAGAGCAGGGCCTGAAGCCTGAGGATCATGGCGTGCACCAATCCCACCGCATCGACGACATGCAGAAATAGCCAGTGCGGTGTGCTGATGCCGGGCGCATGTAGTGCATCGTGATTGCTCGTGTACGCGTTGGCAATGCAACTGCTTCCAGGTGGTATGCCGCTGAACTGTCCCTCGTAGAGCGGCTCCAGATAGGCAGTCAGCGTGCCAGGACTGGCAAGTTGCTGCGCGTCGACGAGCTGGTCGGTCGGACGAACTTGGCCGGCGGCGATGACGTCTTGCACCTCCGTCACCACCATCGGGATGATGGTGAACGGCTTGCCGATGCAGGTCGCCTCGGCAATCATCCCGGCCTTCATCACCTGTGCCTCGATCTGGCCGAAGCCAGCGATCAGGCCAATGCGGCGTTGCTCGGGAACCAGGATGCCGGCCGAGCGAATCATCGGATTGACGATATCTCCAGCTCGGAGCGCGAACTGCTGGACTACGCCGGCGGTTCCAGCCCGTACGATCGTCTTGTCGAGCTCCACCTGGGCTTGGGTCAGCGCCGCTTCAGCGCTCGCCTTCTGAGCCGGCAGGAGTGAGGCGATTTTCGTTTCCAAGGTCCGCTTGTTGGAGATCGACGCGGCACGCGCGCCATCGCGACCATCGACAGCGACCTGAAGCCGCTCGATTTCGCGCCTTGCGACGATGTTAGGGTTGCGCTGGTTCAATTCGACCTGCGTCTCGAGTTCATTCAGCGCCTGGAGATAGTCGCCCTCGGCTTGGGCGATAAGGCCGTCGGCGGAGGCGAGTTCGCTCTGCGCAACAATTGCCTCTGCCTCGATCTCGGCGACGCGTCGGCGGGCGGTCTCAAGTGCTGCCCGTTGCTCGGAATCGTCGAGGCGGAAGAGGGGAGCACCGGCAGAAACCTTCTCGTTGAGGTCAACATAAACCTCTGCTACTCGCCCGGTTGATTCGGGCATGATCGTTACCGTGCGGAACACCGCGGTGACGTTGCTGGTAGATGGATGGAAGTAGAAGATCATTGTGATCAGTGAAATGGTTAGGATAAGGCAGGCCGTTATGCCGTATCGGAGCTCAAACCACATGGAATAGAGATTTATCTCACGGCCGACACGCTTGCCTTGGACATAGCGGCGGACGAGGTAGTCCGGAAAAATGGTGAGCAGCGAGCAGATCAGGAATTCCAGCACAATTTCACCCCCTCCGTTCCGCCTTCTCGTCACCTGCCACGGGCTCTATCTCGAGCGGCACCCATTGTGGCGGGCCTGCGTGGGATTCGCTGGCTCGCGGGGGCATCGCCGCCGGCTGGGCACTCGTCCCGGGTTCGTCGGTTCCATCGTGGCGGTCGGCCATTTTCGCCAGCGAGCGAGCGATCGATTCGACTGGAGACGAGAAGTTCGGAAATTCGACCATGGCAAGTAGGAGAGCCGCAATCCAGAACAAGTGATTGTGGGTGAAGAGCGCGACCAGCGCCAAGACGCCGACGATCTGCAACTGCACTTTGCTGGCGCCATGCGCCATGTGCTCGGGCAAAGCGTGCAGGCGCAGGTAAAGGATGCCGACCACAAAGACCATCAGCAAGACGAAGACGATCATCACGTTGAAAAGAACGTCGGTCTGACCCGGCGCGGTGATGAACGGCGGCAGATGGGCAACCGCAGCCGGATGCAAGGAATCTTCCATCTCTGCGCTCCCCCTTCCCATAAAGTGGCAGGAGCCGCTGGCTGCGGCAAAAATGCTTGAACCTAAGGCAAGTAGAGAAGGGGACTAATCACCTCAATTTCCTTAAGTCTAATATTACGCCAGAACGCGTCGGTGGCATTGATCGTGGTCAATATCGATAGGTAATAACTTGCGGACGGTCCCGTCAATTCCTCATCATTCACGCGCTTGTAAAACCTGCCTATGAGCGAAGTTCTGTGTACGACGAAATGCGCAAAGCCGGAACGTTGATTGACGTATGCTACGGTATGTTACTGCTGTGCTACCGATAAGCGGCGTACGATCAACGATCATCTTTTTCTGCATGAGGGTGACCTGGCCCCCGCGACGGAACGATCGGTGCGGAAGACAGGTCTTGCGTTGCTTCAACTGAAATGGCCCTGCGCGACCGGGTCGAACGCACAAGCCTCAAAAACCACGCGGATGAGCTTTTTGTTTCCGGCATTAAACGCGAGGTGCGCCATGGACGACAATCCATCATCCCAAAGAAACCCGGGCCCGGTTAATCCCGCCGCGCGGCCGTCTATCGAGCCGAGAATCACGGAGATCGCGCGGATCGGCCTGGTTGGACTTTTCGCCTACTGGTCTTTTACCTTGATCGCGCCGTTTGCGATTATTCTTATCTGGGCCGCGATCCTGGCTGTAGCCCTTTATCCAGCCTATGCTGCGCTTTCAGCTATTCTCGGCCACCGGCCCCGCGTGGCGGCGCTCGTCATTACAATGCTGGGGCTGCTCGTTATCGTCGCTCCGCTCGCAGCCATTGCGATCAGTTTTGCCGAGGGAGTACAGGTGGTGCTTGCAAGACTCAATGATCGATCTCTGCTGATTTCGGCGCCACCCGACAGTATTCGCAGTTTTCCGCTTATCGGCGAGCGCATCTATTCCGTCTGGAGTATGGCTTCCGACAATCTTGAAGCCGTATTGCAACAGATCAAGCCTTCGCTCCTGCAAGCGGGCAGCAAGGCGCTCGGCAAAATCGCGTCGATCGGTGCCGACCTGCTCAGCTTTGTGGTTTCCGTTCTTGTCGCCGGTTTTCTCTTCGGGTCCGGAGCACGGCTGGCAAACAGTGCGCAGGGATTTGCGAGCAGAATGGGTGGGGATAGAGGCGTTGGCTTTCTGCAACTGGCAGCGGCAACGATCCGCAACGTGGCGCGGGGTGTGATCGGTGTCGCTCTCTTGCAAGCCTTTATCTGCGTTTTGATCCTGAGTCTTTTCAAAGTTCCTGCACCCGGTGCAATCGCCTTCGTCGTCCTTATCCTCTGCATCATTCAGATTGGACCGGCGTTGGTTCTGCTGCCGGTAATCGTCTGGGCGTGGACCTCAATGGAATTCGGGATGGCTGCCTTGTTCACGATCTTGCTGATACCGCTCCTCATCATCGATAATGTCATGAAGCCAATCCTGGTCGCGCGCGGACTTTCCACACCGACACTCGTGATTTTGTTGGGTGTGCTCGGCGGCACGCTTTCTTACGGATTGATAGGACTTTTTCTGGGGCCGATCGTTCTCAGCGTGTTCCACAGTTTACTATTAATATGGATGAACACGGACACCGTAGGATCGGAAAGGCTGCGGCTGGGGCCATCGAAACTGCCGAATCCAATGTGATAACACGCAGTCCTGTGGCGCTTGGCGCGATACCTCATTTTCCGGGAACCGGTACGCCTGCCTGGCGCAAACCCTCTATGAAATGCTGCTGGTCTTCCGGGCGGTGAATTCGTAATGCGACTTCGTTGCGTGCGTTCTCGAGGAAGCCAGGCACGTTGGTTTCAAGCCATTCTCTCTCGGTACGAGCCAAATCCATCTTGCCGAGCTTTCCAAGGATGGCAAGCAATATGACATGGTAGACAGGATTGGCGTGAAGGTCCGCCGATCGGGCCCACCGTTCCGCGGCGACGTAGTCGTGTTCAATATAGCAACAGACCGCCAGCGCGGCCTCGAAATATCCAACCGGCCCGGGATTGCTCGCTACGGTTTTCGATACAAGGTCGCACCCCGAACGCCACTGACCAGACAGGGCGAGCCGGAAACCATATTCGCCCGAGAACTCAGTGTCGTTGGGATTGATAGCATAAGCGCGCGCGCCGACCGTCAGGGCAGCGTTAACTTCGCCCCGGAAAAATAATGTAAGCATCTCCGCCTGCAGTGCGCGAACGTTCTGAGGGTCAAGTTCCACCGCACGCGCCGCAGCCTCGATGGCGTGCGCGAGCGACACGGTCGTCGATCGGTTCAGGCGATATCGAAAGCGAAGCTCGTCAACATAGGTCAGTGAGAGTAGTGCCCATGCCGTAGCATAATCGGGAAACTGTGTCGTTGCGCGTTGAAGACACTCTTGAACGGAGGCATGTGTCTGCGGATTCAGATCGCCCCGATACCCGTAGTAGGCCAGGGTGCACGCATAAGCCTGCCAATCGTCCGGGACAGAGCGCATGAAGTGTGTGGCGTTGGCCTGGAAAACAATGCCGTATGGTTGTGCGATGGCGCTAGCCACTGCAGCAGCGGCGTTCTGCTGCAACTCGATGATCTTACGCGGCTGTAGTACTTCGTCATAGGTGTTCGCCCACACGACTGAACCATCGGAATGCTGGACTAACCGTATACCCAGCCGAAGTTTGTCGCCATCGAGCCGGACCCGGCCTTCTAACGCAAAGGCCGGGTATTCTCTTTCGGCGCTATGCGAGTTCGGGGCTGCCGGCCCGGCGACCACAACAATCTCCTTGAACTTGGCGATGTTGCTGATGACCTCATCTGTTAGGCCGCGCGTGATCATCGCCGATTGCGGCGTTTGTGAAAGGTCTTCAAACGGCATCACCATCAGCTTCGGAATGTTTGGTCGAGTGCCGCCAGGCTTCGTGAGGCTCTCGATTGTCGTTGCCGCCGAGCCGAAAAATGCATTTGCTAGCAAACCGCATGTCAGGAGACCCACTGTGGCCACACTGACCCACAGCGCGGTCTGCTCAAGCGGAATGGAACGCGACTGAACGTTTGCGGCCTGTCCGGAGCTTAGGGGGTACGGCGCACCGTCCCGTTTCTCGAAGGCCGGCGCGTAGCCGCCCTTGGGAATTTTAATCACGATCGGATCGTTGCTCCCAGCAACGAAATAATAACGCTCGAGGGCGCGTCGGATACGACCTGCTTCGATCCGTACGACTGGATCTGTTTGAGCATCGAAAGAAGAATCCCGCCCGAACACTTCGGTAGCGATCGAATAGGCCTTTATCCGGTCGGCACGGCCCGCAATTGTCTCTCCGACAATGTAGGCCAGGAATTTGCGCGCTCGATCCGGCACGTCGAATTCGGCGCTTAACCGTATTCGATCGAGTTGTACAAGAATTTCCGTGTTCGTAGGGAGAGCGGTGGGCGATCCGGCTCGGACGCTCCCCCGGCCAGCGATTGTCATGTCCGCCCCTCATGGGCAAAACGTAAGATTGCAAAAACTGCTCTGTATACTCTCGTATATTACGTCCATACCCCGGCAGAGCGCAATACAATCCGACGAGATAAAAGACATCTTTGAAACCAAAGGTGGAGGGAGCGCAATGTATGGGGAACCGGACTGGAAACACTGCATGGCAGCGGCATTGCGGCGGTTTCCGGCGCGCTCCTTGCAAATCAGGGAGTTGTCGATGCGCGATGAGGACTTCAGGGGAATGTGCGAGGATTTTGCAGCCGCTGAGAACGCACTCGCGGCCGTCGATCAGCTTCCTTTGCATATTCGCGAGGAGCGCCGCGCCGAGTTCAAGGGGCTGATAGAGAGCTTGGCAGCAGAGATTGCAACAGCGCTTGGCCCGGCGGACGGGTCCTTTTGACTGCAGGCATTTTGCCTGCTCATCCGAAGGGCAGCGTTCTTACGCGGGTTAACGACAGGGAACAGCGGCGGGAGCCTCGCGAACCGGGCGGCCCAAAGTTCTGGGAGTGGAGCAATGAATACCTCGATATCGGCATCCTGGGGCAGGTATATAAATGCCATTCCCCCGCAGTCAGGCGAGGCGGCGTTGGCGCCGCTCAGCAGCTTCGTTGACGGACAGTGCATTTACTCTTTCGGAGAACGCGCCGATCAAGTCTATCAGGTCGAATTCGGCGCTGTCCGCGTCTATAGGCTAGCCGCGAATGGGAGGCGACAGATCCTTGCATTCCATTTTGGTGGCAACTGGTTTGGCCTGCAAAGTCGGGACCGGCACAGTTCGAATGCAGAAGCGATTGGGGTCACCGGCGTAAGATGCATCAGCCTTCAGGAAGAACCGCTCTTTCGGCCAGCTCTATTCTCCGCGGCGCTGGATAACGTCTCCGCCGCACAAGAGCATCAGCTCGTCATCGGTCGTCAAAGTGCGATTGAGCGCGTCGCGGCATTCCTGCTCGAGATGTCGGAGCGCTCGGGCTATTCACGCAGGTTCGAGCTGTCCATGTCCCGTGTCGATGTTGCGGACTATCTCGCGCTGACGGTTGAGACGGTTTCGCGCTCGCTGACGAAGCTGAAGCACAGGGGCTTCATCGAGTTACATGGCGCTCGCGGTATTGAACTCGTGGGATATCGAGCCCTTCAGAATTTATGCCTTTAGTGATTGGTTAGGATCGCAGACGAAGGGCCACAATATCGCGCCAAAGCAAATCAAGTTAGCGGAAGGCTCCTGGCTCGAGCATCTTGTCGCTGTAAGGGGAAGGGATCTTTGGCGCTCCAACGTGGAGGAAAGGTTTTCCAACTGCACTATGGCAGTCGTTGCATTCGGTTGTCATCAGGGCGAAGGACTGCTGAAATTGCTCGTCACTTCTTGCGACAATGGCCTCTTCGATCAAATTGGCGATCTTTTGCGCGTTAGCGAAATCGAAGTTGGACTTGTCAGGATGATGGCGAGAAACGTCATTGAAGCCTGTCTTTACCTGTTCCAATTGATAGCCGGCCAAAGACCAGTTTCTTAACTTGACTGAGTACCAAAGCTTAGAGCGGCTGAGATCTATTTTGGTCATGATCTCGCCAACACTGGGTACGTATTTGCTGGGCTCGTCAACTGATTTGCCCGGTTGGCCAGCCGATCCATCGGAGCTGTCGAGTAGGAGCACCAGAGCGGTTACCGGAATTACCCACGTTGCTCGCATGCCGATCTCCAATGCTTCTGAATATAGGACGGCCAGAACGGATCCTGTATCTTTCCCAGCAGCGTAGACCGATGTGCCACAAGCCGGATGGTGGAATAAGTAGCGATCCTGTCGGCGCGTCGGCGACGCTCGTTCGGTGGCCCAAGTTACTCCGCATGCCGAATAACTCTACGCTGTTAATCGGTTGAGTCGTTGATTGTGATCAACAATGGTCAAATTGCACCGGAAAGGCTGCCATCCGCCTTTTTGCACATCAAAGCTCTTCATGAAGGTCTGTGACAAGCTTCGCCGATGCCTTGTGAGTGCAATCCCTTGTCCACTGCAAGATCGAATTGATGTATGCAGTATCGCAGCGGGGTCACGGGCGTGCACTCTCCAGCCAATTGAAATTCATACGGTGCAAGTCAACCTTCCATTGTCCGGAACAATTCGACCATGACTTGCGAGCATCAATTGCCAAAGGCTACCCCTGTGGAGTCATTCATTACCTCTTCAGGTCGTCGATTGCCGAAGCAGAAGGCAACGTCTCTCCTTCGAGTTCGGGCGGCAGCTTCCACCCCGGCTGCATGTTGGGCAGTTCGTGGGCAATGCCCTTATGGCAGTCGATGCAGGTCGCCTTTCCCGGCAACAGATAGCGGGTATGGATCTCGGCAGCACGTTGCGTCTGCTTGGAAAGGTCCATCGCCGCCGAGGAGTGACAGTTGCGGCACTCAAGGCTGTCGTTGGCCTTGAGCCGCGCCCATTCATGCTTGGCGAGTTCCAGGCGGTGGTCGAGGAACTTCTCGCGCGTGTTGATGGTCCCGAAAATCTTGCCCCACACTTCCTTGGAGGCCTGCATTTTGCGGGCGATCTTGTCCGTCCATTCATGCGGCACGTGGCAGTCGGGACAGGACGCCCGGACGCCCGAGCGGTTGGAGAAATGAACCGTGCGCGTAAGCTCCTCATATACGTTGGCCCGCATCTCATGACAGGAGACGCAAAACTCCTCGGTGTTGGTGAGCTCCAAGGCGGTGTTGAAGGCGCCCCAGAAGATCACGCCCCCGACGAAGCCGCCGAGTGTCAAAAAGGCGAGGCTGAGCGTTGCGGCCGGCGTAGTCAGGATCTTCCACACCCAGAGTAGGAGGCGCTTTATCCGAGCCATGGCCTACTCGCTCCCCGCTTGGCTGACGCCCATCTCGCTCATGTCCCGGAAGGTGTTGCCGACGAGCGGTCGCACGTCCGCCTGCGGTACGTGGCAGGCTGTGCAGAAATAGCGCCGCGGCGAAACGTCGGCGAGCATCTGCCCCTCCCGCGTCATGTAATGGGTGACGCTGATCATCGGCGCGCCGGACTCCTGCGTGAGTTCGCGCTTGTGGCAGGAAAGGCATCGGTTGGTGTTGACCGAAAGTGGTAGCCCTCGATCGAATGCGGGATGACTGGCGGCTGGTCGGGATAGGCGCGCTCCTTGCGGACGTCGTCATGCGTGGCCCATCTAGATCCCGCCTGTTTGAAGGGACCGGTCGGCATTGACCGGAGTCAATTTCTCGACACTTGCTCCGGCGAATCGAGAAGCTCGTCCGGCGCTGATTTCGTCGATATCGGCGCGTTGCCCCGACAAACTCGCCCAGCGTCTGACACAGCAGAGTGCTGCCATGCGGATCGGGTATGTCCATCAAGCCGCGCCTAGTTCAGTCCGCCCGGAAGCGCACCCGGTCCGCTTGGATTTGACGGAGATCAATGCTCAAAAGGCAGTGTTGGTGTATGTGCGATCAGAGACTGGGACCGCCCTCCGTTCAAGCCGAGGAGTAGACCGAATGCCTCAGCCGACCATCTCATCATTCGCAGACGCCTCGCCTATGCGCTCGATGCCTGGCAGCGTTCTATCCTGCTTCTCGACGTGATGCGCCAGCGCGGTGAACAGTACCGAGAATACAGCGCGCAGACCGCTCCGCACGTGCTGAACTAGGACGCGGAACTCGTCGTCGAACGCCGCACGCTCGATAGACCGGTCAACTGTGCGCTCGCCCGGGTAATCCCGCCCGAGGCCGTCGCTGAAGCGATCCTTCGTCGTCGTCGACCCGCGCGCCGGCCACGCAAGCCTTGCGTGATCGGCAACTGCCAGGCCGGCTGGGCGCCGATGAGCCTCGCATCGCTGCGCCCGGAACTGTTCGGTCCGATCGTCATCACACCAGACGAATGAGTTCAAGGTACCCAGGAGAACGTGGGAAGCCGGCGCTAAATCAAGTGGGGGTCCGAAATGATCATATATGTCGCCGAGATTTCAGGACGCGGCATCGCCGCTTTTGACGCAGCCAACGACATTGAAGCGCAAGCACAGTTGGCAAACAGGGGACTCCTACGGGACCTGATTGTCTTGCAGAATGAGGGTCGCGCACTCTGGGATGGTGTCGCGGAAATCCATGTGCGGATGGCGACCCCTGAGGAGACCGAGATCTGGCAAACAAGCCGGGCGGCTGTTCAGTCAGGTGAGGATTCCGATGACGAGGGTCGACATGTCTTCCTAGTCCCCGTCGTCGATCCTTCTCATGACAATTTCGACGATGACGATAACCCCCACCATGACGACGACCGTGACGGCGACTGAAAACGGATGACGCGGCCCTGATCGAGGAAGGGGCGGACTGCGTGCGGCTGCCCATCCCCGACATTATGATGCCGTCCGACAAGGTCGACGGATAAGAGCGAGAGTTGGCCGCGCGGTCAAGCCGAAACCTCCGATCTTCTGGTCGCGCTGCCCGCCAAAAATCAATCCGGAGCGCCCCATGAATAGCGTACAACCCATTCGAATTGGTTTTCTGCTGCTGGCCGTCGCTCCAATCCTCTTTTGGATGCTGCTTGGAGTTTCCTGGGCACAGCAGGCTCCCGTCGGCGTGCCGCCCGAAAAGGCGCAACAGTTCCTCGATCTGCTCTCGGATCCGGAGGTGAAGACATGGCTCGAGGGTAAGATCCCTTCGGCTGCCGCGGAGCCGCCTGCTGGGTCGCCCGTCGAGACGATATCGAGCTGGGAGGCCGCCATCCGCGATCGCTTTAATGGGCTTATGGGCGCAGTTCCCCGCATACCAGAGGAGCTGGCAAGCGGCGCGGCTGTTTGTCTCGCGGGACGTGAACTTGGGCAGGCCCGGGCTGGTGGTCAGCATATTTGCCGTTCTGATTGCCGTTGGCCTCGGCGCCGAGTGGCTGATCCCGAGGGTCTTTGCCCGGGCACGCAAATCCGGCACAAACGAGAACGCCGGACAAGAGATCCTGCCCGAGATCGCTGCCTTGCTGACGTTTGCCTTGGCCAGCGTCGGTTCATTCCTGGCTTTCGAATGGCCGCCCTTACTGCGTAAGATCATCCTTACGCTGCTTCTAGCCGTGATCGTGTTTCGGGTCGTCCGAGCGATCGGCAAGTTGCTGTTTGCCTTGAGCGGCGCCAGCGGCATTGCCGATCAGCCGCCGTCAGCTTTTGAAAGCGATGCGGCCCGTCGTTTCTGGCTTTCGCGGATCAGCATTATTGCCGGGTTTCTTCTATTCGGCTGGGCCATCGTCAGTCTCATGCCCGCTTTGAGCTTCTCCAATGAGGTGACCCGGCTTGCTGCCTTTCTGTTCGGGTTGGGCATTCTGGTGACCGCAGTTGAAGTCGTCTGGCGGCGCCCCGACAAGCCGGCTTCGCTTGTCGTCAAGTCACTGCTTACCCTCTATCTAGTCTCTAGGTTCGGGTCGTCAGGTGCGTTCTTCTTGACTCGAAGATATCGGCGAACCGTATCACGCGCGCATCCAAATTCTTTCAGTGCATTCTATTTTCAAGTGCGACATGGAAATAAAAACAATGACTTACCCCCTTGGAGATTTTTGCATGTCGCAGTGCTATTTGCAGCTCACCCTCCCCGATCGCCGACGCGTGCATCAGCTTCTCGAACGCAAGGTCCCGATTGCTGAGATCGCCCGCCAACTCGGTCGGCATCGATCGACGATCTATCGTGAACTGAAGCGCAATACCTTTCATGATGCCGAGTTTCCGGAATACAGCGGCTATTACAGCGGTATCGCCAACGACATCAGTAAGGAGCGTCGGCGACGGCTGCGCAAGCTCAGCCGCCACCCGCAATTACGCGAACTGGTCATCGATCGACTGGAGGGTATCCGTCCGGTGAGGACCGCAGGTAGCTCGAAGCTGACTTACGCCTAGCGGTTTGATCGGAGGGCCACGATTGCTGCTGCGGCTGTCTCGGACAGCTTCGCCATCTCGCGATCGGGCAGCGCCATGTGCTCTGTGGCTATTTTGAAGAGGTAGTTGGCGATGTCTTCTGCCGTTGCGTTCTCGTTGATGAGCATACCGAACACGACGTCGGCATAGGCGTCGTATTCGTCCTTCGCTTCGGGAATGTCAGATATGCCGATCGGATCCCAGTCGCGGAGCAACACATCGCGAACAAGAGCGCGGATTTTGTCGGTATCGTGAGCCATCAGGTGCCCCTACGCGGCGGCGGCTTTCGCCGACGGTGCCACCCAGTTCCACGGAAGCAATTGCTCCAGCCTGGTGATCGGGGTGTCGGCGATGCGGGCGAGGACGTCGGCAAGCCACGCCTGCGGATCGACCCCATTGAGCTTGGCACTCATGATCAGCGTCGCCATGAAGGCGGCGCGATCGGCACCACGATCGGAGCCGGCAAAAGAGCCACGACTTTCTGCCGAGGGCAAAACCGCGCAGCGCTCGTTCGGCGGCGTTGTTCGTCAGGCAGATCCGGCCGTCGCCGAGGAAGGACGTGAAGCCGTCCCAGCGTTTCAGCATGTAATCGATCGGCTCAGTGACCGGTGAACTGCGCGACAGCTTTGTTCGCTCAGTTCGAAGCCAGGTCTGAAGTTCATCAACGAGCGGACGGCTGTCCTTCTGACGTCGTTGCAGCCGTTCGTCGGCGGCAAGCCCGTTGATGTCACGTTCGATATCAAAGAGGGCGTCGATGCGTTTGACCGCCTCGAGCGCAACCGGCGAGATCGCGGCAGCATTCTTGCCGCGTTTGGCGTTGCTGGCGATGTCGGCAAGCACGAAGAACTTGCGCCGAGAATGCGCCCAGCACAGCGCCTGCGTCAGCGGAACGGGATCGCGATCCACCTTGAACAATGGGTTGTAGCCGCCATAGGCGTCGGCCTGCAGAATGCCGGTGAAGCTCTTCAAATGGCGCTCGGGATGCTCCTGCCGTCGATCGCGCGAGGCATAATAGAGTGCCGCCGGCGGCGACGTTCCGCCGAACGGCCGGTCATCCCTGATATAGGTCCAGATGCGGCCGGTATCGGTCTTGCCCTTCGCCAGGATCGGCACGGTGGTGTCGTCGCCATGCAGCCGCTCGGCAGCCAGCACATGCGCCTCGATCAGCGCATGTACCGGCTTCAGCGCCGCGGCGCAGGCCCCGACCTGGTCGGCGAGCGTCGACAGGCTGAGGTCGATGCCCTCGCGGGCGTACCGCTCGCTCTGCCGGTTCAGCGGCTGGTGCTGACCGAACTTCTCGAACAGGATCATCGCCAAGAGGTTCGGCCCGGCAAAGCCGCGCGGCGTCACGTGGAAGGGTGCCGGCGGCTGGGTGATCTTCTCGCATTCGCGGCAGGTGAACTTCTCGCGCACGGTCTGGATCACCTTCCACTGGCGCGGGATCACCTCCAGAGTCTCGGTGACGTCTTCACCCAGCTTCGCCAGCTTGGCCGAACCGCAGCACGGGCAGTTGGTTGGCGCGGTGATGACGACGCGTTCGCGCTGCAGATGCTCGGGGAAAGCTTTGCGCGATGGACGCTTGCGCTCGAAGGCCCGGACCGTCGAGGAGCGTGCCGCCATCTCCGCCGCCAGCTCGTCTTCGCCGGCGTCGGCCTCCAGCTCCTCGAGCTGCAGCTCCATCTGTTCGAGAAGCCGGGCCTTGCGCTCCGAGCGGCTGCCATGGATGTCGCGCTTCAGCTTCTCGATCTCAAGCCTCAGTCGGGCAATCAGTGCATCCGAATGTGAGTTCACCGCCTGGGCGCGGGCGGCAAGTGCTTCGGCTTCACGGCGGGCCGCACGCTCCGCGAGGATCATCGCGTGCGCGCTGGCAAGGTCGTCGGGAAGCTGATCGGCCGCATCGGTCATGGCGGGATGGAATCATATTCGCTGCCGCCGTGCCAGCGGTTTTGCTCATCCGGCCGAGCTAGGCCGCCAGGTTTTTTGCGGCATTCGCCAGTCGATGCCTTCGAGCAGATAGCCGAGCTGCGCCGGCGTGATCACCACCGTGCCGTCGGCCGCTGACGGCCAGATGAAACGGCCGCGCTCGAGCTTCTTCGTGAACAGGCAGGCACCCTGGCCGTCGTGCCATATCACCTTGATCAGGCCGCCGCTCCGGCCGCGGAAGACGAACAGATGGCCGCTCATCGGATCGCGCTTCAACGTCTCCTGCACCATCAGTGACAGGCCGGGAAAGCCTCTGCGCATGTCGGTATAGCCCGTCGCTAGCCAGACCCTCACACCGCTCGGGACCGGGATCATCGCCGCTCCAGCACATCGAGAATCCGAGCCAAGGCTTCGGTGTCGATGTCACTCCCGACCCGCAGGCGACGGCCGCCGCCAAGCTCGATCATCACCAGGCTTGCTTTCTTGCGCGGCCGGGAAACCGGCGGCGGCTCGGGCGGGATCGATGGCCCAGGCAGCGTCTCGACGACCTCCACGGGAATGAGCTGCGGGACGGACGGCGTGGAGATTTGGCAGAGTTCCTTGCGCCAGCGGAAGAGTTGGCTGACATGAATGCCGGCCGAGTGCGCGATCTCCGAAACACTTGCTCCTGGCTCAAGCGTCGCCGCGACCAGCCGCTCCTTCTCCTCGCGAGACCAGCGCCGACGCCGTTCGACCGACGTAATGACCTCAATCTGATGCTTCGTCATAGGACTACTCCTAGTGCTTGCACTAGGACTTGCAGTCTTCAGCCTACCTCAGCAAGGCGGCCGTCACCGGAGGGATACACTGGAGGCCCTTTGGTCGCCGGAGCAGATCGCCGGCCGCCTGCTTGCCGACGGTGTGAGCGCCGTCCGTGTCTGCACCGAGACGATCTACCGCTTCATCTATTGCAAGGAAGATTATGCACTGAAGCTCTATCGGCATCTACCGGAAGGCCGTCGTAAGCGCCGCCCACGCCGCTCCCGCAAGCCCTGCGACGGCTCGATCCCGTTTGATTGCAGAATCGGCCCCGTGATTTTCGGCATGGTCAGTACGATCAATTCGTTGCGTTTAGCTCCCAGCGTGAGAAGCACTTGGTCAGTCTTGCCCCGTGGGAATTTGATCCATTCGTATTTGCCGCAACATGTTCCGTCCGGCGATCAGCAATTCAAATAGGAATGCGACAAGCGATCCGATGAGCGAGACTATGGCGCCACCAAAAAACCAGAAGAGATTTTCTTGACGCAACCCAATGGCAAGAGCGCCAGCAAGAAGATTTAGGATTGCGCCGCCCGTGCAAATGCCGGCTATCACCCCAAGCACTACCGCAACCTCCAGTGCAAGTGCCCTTCGCCGCAGATACGCGAGCTGCATGCGAAACAACTTGCCTTGATTGCCCTTGTCGGCGACCTCGTTCAGCCGGTCCGATACTCTCCCGAGGCGAATGGTGTAGATACTGACAAAGCCTGCGGTACCAGCCAACAAAAAGACCGGCGCAAGGGATGTCTGTACGACAGAGGCAAGGTCTGTGACGATAGGCGGTGTGTTCATGAGTACCTCTCAGAAACAAATTGAACTGCGATGTAACAAGCTTTGACAGCATTAGATGTAGTCCACAGCGTAACGCCCATCATGAGAGCCCAGCGGAAGAGAGTTGAGTGAAATCAGCCAGTTGTGGGTCTGTTCGTTTGCATAGGACGCACGCAGACCACGATACGCCGGGCTGATTTCACACGTCTGCAATATGCCCGACGCGCAATACGGTATGCAAGCGAACTGACGGACCGGGAAACAGGATTGATCTCGCCTTGCCTGCCTGGAACGAGGCGGCTGGGCAGCACCGATCTTCGCGAGGTCGTGCAAGCTGTTCCCAAGACCCACAGCTAGGGCTATATTGAGCGATTCGCAAAACGCGCGAACGGCATGACTAAGCTCGAGATCGAAATGCGCGTAATCCAACCGCTGTCGTCGCCGCGAAGTCGAGGGATTAACTCTGCGTGGGCAAAGCCCATTCCTCGATCGCCACATCTAGTTCGACTTGCACAAAGAAAATACCGCTTTGATAGGTAACAACAAGGGCGCAACCACGTATTTTACGGAAGCCGTCCCCTCGATCTGCGGATCAACTGGGAGTTGGATCTATGATCAACCCTGCTTTTATTCGGGAACGACACCGCACGTAGGGACCAACCGACTGAAGATCGGTTTGTTCTCGCACGTCTTGGGACGGGCCCTTGCGGGATTGCGGACAATTTCTGAGGGCAACATCGGAACCTAGAGCGCGTCCGATGAAAGCGGAATCGGCGTGAGGATTGAACTAAGCCGCTATCGCGGCGAATGGGGCCGACTTTGACCGGAGCCTCCTGACTGATTGGATGGTGGTGTTGCAACCCACCCTTCAGACAGGAGGTCCAGATGGCTGAGCTTAGCCCTTTTCGCCGCCGGATGATCGAGGACGTGACGGTCCGCGATCTGTCTCCGGCAACCCAGCGATCCTACATCAACGCCGTTCAGAAGTTCAGCCGCTATTTCGGTCGGTCACCGGATCGGCTTGATCTTGAGGATGTTCACGCCTTCCAGGTTCATCTGGTCTCGACAGGGATTATCCTGGGCATCGCTGAACCAGATCGTCTTCGCAAGATGAAGAAAACTGGGTTGTTTCTGCCGCTGCGAAACCTGTCGGAATCTGCCCGGATTGCGGAACCCGAAGCCGGCATCGGCACGGCTGGCATCTTATGGCCAATCAAGCCAACAATCTCAGCCATCCGTTCAGTTCGTCGCATGTAGCGTGAAGCAATCTCGGGCAATCTGTCCGTGAAGGTTCGTCGCACGCACTCCCGGTGTCTACATTGCCACCGGTTCAGCGCGAGTTTGATTTTCACAACTTGACTCTGAACAGGCAAGTCCTGGTGGCGGCGGTTGTGGGCGGTCGTCCGGGTGAATACTTAATGCATCGGATCGGCATGCCGGTCAGCGGCGATACGATCTTGCGGCAATTGAAGCGCAGGAATCCAAAGTCCAGGCAAAAAAACAATGTTAGGGTTGTGGGCATTGATGATTGGAGCTGGCGGCATTCCTCGCGGTAAGGCACGATCATGGTCGATCTCGAGCATCATTCGGTCGTCGATGTTCTGGAGGACCGCAGCGTCGAGAGCGCAAAAGCATGGTTGCAAGCGCGTCCGACTATCGCGGTCGTTAGCCGAGGTCGCTGCGGTCTGTATGCCCAGGCAGCCCGGGAGGGCGCACCGCAGGCCCCCCGGTAGCTGATCGTTTTCATCTGGTCCAAAATCTCAAGGCGGCGATCAAGGAACAGATGAGCGTTTATGGTCACACCCATGTGAGACCCATTCTCTCCGAAGATGCTATCGCCAGCGCTACGGCACAACACCGCCGCGCCCGCTTGGCGCACAGACAATCTCGTCAGGAAATATTCGACACGCTTCAAGCTTTGCGCCAGCAGGGCCTCACCTACAAGCGAGATTGCAAGGCGGACCGGATACGGCTTACTTCCAACGCACCTCGAGACTGAAACCGGCAGCATTGAACGCGACATCGCCATTGTATTTTGAAACATTTTTGGCTGAATGCTGGAAGAATGGAAACCGCATTGGGCGCCATCTGCTTTACGATATCAAGAACCGCGGCTACACGGGTAGTCGCACCAATCTGGAGCGCCTGTTGAAGGTGTGGCGTGAAGCCAAAAACATCCAACCCGGCGAGCCGCCTCCGGATATGGATGTTTCAGAACCCGTCCGCGATCCTGACACCGGCCATATGATCTCGTCTGTGGTGGCCGCAGCTTTGTGCATAAAACCGCGCGGAATGCTGACAGATCGTCAGGCCAGAAAGGTCAATGCTTTGAAGCAGGGCTCGACAGTGTTCGCCATAATGCGTGGCTTGGCCATGCGCTTCAAAGGCGTCTTGGGCAGCAGGAATTCGGAGGCACTGGCTAAATGGATCGACGATGCCATTGAAACCGAGCTTACGGCAACATGCGTTTCGCCAGCGTTTTGCGCCGGGATATTGATGCCGTCAAAAATGCAATCGAACTCCCTTGGAGGATGAACCTTTAATTGCGAGGCTCCTGTGCCAGTGAATTCAATTGGTTGGCATTGTACTCGATTTGAGAACGGGCAGGTTAATTTGAGAATATGGCTTGGATTTTGTCACTTAATGTGAGAATCAGGCGGTCGACGTAATCGGCGGTGTTTCTGCATTGAGTGACCCATTTCCTGACGAGGTCGACGAAGTGCTTTGGGATGAACCGTGCCGACGCGCAGAAGTGGCTCGAGAACTCCTGAAGCATCCGCCTGGCAAAATGACAGCCGCAGATGTAGCCACCTTCGACGCTGTCACAGTACGTAGTCGAACGCATTTCTTGGGGATATGCTGATGAAGAGACCCGCGTTTTCGACCGCAGTTTCACTCTCGTTACTCGCGTTGGTTTCGAGCCGTGTCAATCTTTCGCATGCCGCAGAGCCGACATTCGCAATACTTCAAGGCATGTGCCGAAATACGAAGGATCCTTTGCAACAGGGATACTGCACTGGTTTTATCGAGGCGATCGCCATACGTATCGCCAGAGATGGTAAGAATTGCGCATTTCTCCAGGACTATATCGACCATGCGAACGCCGATCTTGCTCTTTCCGATCTTATTGCCGATCTGAATCCGGCTGAGTATTCCGAGAAGGCGTTCGATGCGGTAGAAAAATTCTTCTACAACAAAGGCTGCTCCTAAAGGCAGGATTGGGTGCGTGAAATAATGAGTGTTGATTTCCACTGAGAACTGACCCCTATTGCGGGCAAGGGCGATCTGGGAGAACGGCTCCTCGACGCCGAAGCCGAGCGCTGTGTCGGAACCAGAAGAACTCGGTCGATTTCCGGGGACCAAAAGACAAGCCGGGCACCAAGGGACAATATGCCGACGTCGCCATCCATGCCGGGCTGTTCGTAACGGCCCACCCGGCATGGACCTCGACATGCAGATTGAGTTGTTCGAGCAGGCACTGATCGAGCTCGACAATGACGATGAGCTCATCAATAGGGTGTTGGAGATTTCCTCGAAGACGAAGACCTGCGCGTGCTTCGCTACGGTCTACCGAAAGAATAGTCAAAAGGGCGCGGGCAGCATAGCCGAGGTAGCTAGCCTATTCGTGCTTTGGTCGGCTTGGGTAACGGGATTTCTAGGACTGCTGTGGCTCGGCATCTATTCGCTGCTCTTACCGGCTCTGGTGCGCGGCGTTGGCGATGTGGCGCAGGCCTTAGCGACCAGAGCACAGCGCACCGGGCCTCCCGGCATCGTACTGAGCGTGGTCATAGTCAGGGCTGCCAGGGCAGCGGTGATCGCCGCCGCGGTCGCATGGCTCGCCTACATCTGGCGCATCAGAGCCGCAGCCCTCGCCGGCAGCGAACCCGGCGCGATCGTGATACCGGGATTGCTCAACGGTATCATCGCCCTCTTGGTCGCCGACCTGCTTTGGCAGATGTCAAAGGCGTTAATCGCTTATCGGATGGGACTTGGGTCTAAGGACGGTTCCAACGCCGATGAACTCGCCTTTCGCAGCTCCCAGCGCCTCGTCCATCTCCGCTTCCAAGATCCTGCATCACGGTGCGGATCACCTCGCGCAGCCCATCGGGGTTTGAAAGCAAAATGTCTTTGACGGCGGCGCTGGCTGTCTTACCCTCACTCTTGCTCATGGTGGCGTTCCTTCCAGGGAATCAGGTGACGTTCAACATCGCCAGCCTGCCATGACCGCCTCTCTCAGTGAATTTGCAGAACCTTCGGCACACTACCTTCATTTCCGTCCGCATACCCGCCTATAGCGGCATCATGTCTAACGGCGAGTGAACCACACAAATTGAGGAAGACCCTCTTAAAATTCCATCCCCGGCGGGAACAGCCGCATTGTCAAGTTTATTTGCTAGCATTACAGTTGCATATCTATCTGTGGTCTGCATCTATGGGTCTCCATGATTCGGAGGTCATGGATGACAGGTGCATCAATCGAGACTACGCTTGAGCTTTGGGCATCATCGCTGCGTGACGTGAAAGCTGCGCGGACTGTTTACGCAGGAGCGAGTTGCAGCATCTGCGAACTCTTTTCCTGGACGGCTTGCTGGGTGACGAGCGGCGTAAGACAGGTTGGATGCGCGCTGAGGCGGCCGGTGATCCCGGCCCGTGGCGGCAACAAGCCATTCTGGGTCGCGGGCGTTGGGACGCGGACGGACTTCGCGACATCGTGCGAGAGTATGTTGTCGAAAACCTCGCCACAGATGATGCGGTCCTGGTCATCGACGAGACGGGCTTTCTCAAGCAGGGCAAGACATCGTGCGGTGTTGCACGTCAATATACAGGTTCGGCTGGCAAGATAACGAACTGCCAGATCGGTGTGTTCGCCGCCTATGTGTCCGTTCGCGGCCATGCCTCTATCGATCGAGCCCTGTACTTGCCCAAGAGCTGGACTGGCGATCCGGCAAGGCTTGCAGCAGCTCATGTTCCTGAGGTTACAGCCTTCGCTACCAAGCCAGGCCTGGCTGTCGAGGTGATACGGCGTGCGCTGGCAGCCAATGTGCCGTTTTCATGGGTGGCCGCAGATGCGGTCTATGGCGTCGGGGACGTTGAAGGGACCCTGCGGCGAGCCTGCAAAGGCTACGTTCTTGGGGTTAAATCGACCACCATTTCGGCTCCTGGTCGGGGAAGCCTCCGGTCGCCGGCACAGCACAGGAGATCGCCCGCGATCTCGATCCAAGTGCATGGCAGCGTCTTTCCGCCGGTGAGGGCACCAAAGGCGCGCGGCTTCATGACTGGGCGTACTGCGAACTCGCCGATCTCGATGCCGACGAATACAGCGAGACGAAATCGGGGCTTTGGACCCGTGGCCTCCTGATCCGGCGCAATATCAGCGACGGTGATCTCGCATTCTTCACCACATGGTGCCCGGCCGGGACGGGCATCCAGACGCTCGTTTCCGTTGAAGGCCATCGCTGGGCGATCGAAGACAGCTTCGAGACCGCCAAGAACGAGCTCGGACTCGATTACAACGAAACCCGGTCATGGCATGGCTGGCATCGCCACGTCTCCCTCGTCATGCTCGCCTTCGCCATGATGGCGGTGATCCGATACCGCGCCAATGACGTGACGCCCCAAAAAAGACCGCGGATGCCGACCATCAGGATTTGATCCGCTGGTCTATCCAGGATAGTCCGGCGCATCGCCATCAGACTCGCCCAGCGTCGCATAAACCCCGCCTACGTCATCGCATGGTCATGCTGGAGGCGCGCCCATCAGGCGGCCGCTCGACGAGCTCATCTGAGAACTAAAATGCAACTGTAATGCTAAGTGATAGCTATATATCGGCGCGGCACTGCGGGTTATCAGTTATAGTTGCTTCATGTCTTCTACAAAAGTGAAAAGGTCGTCCCGCCCCGTGCGTTGGGGCTTGGCGGTAAAGCTGTTTACCATCCTCGTCCTGCTGGGCGCGATCGCGGTCCTGGTCACCGGGGTGCTCGGTTATTTCCGCGCCCGCGACGCCCTCGAAAAGGCTGTCTTCGACCAGCTCACGGCCGCCCGTCAGACCAAAACGCGTCAGGTCGAAGACTACTTCCGCACGATCGATGCCGAGTTACGCCTTCTTGCCTCCTCTAAGATGGCGGTTGATGCAACGCGCGAGTTCCGGATCGTGGTCGACCAGCTCGACCGGGCAGGCGCGCCACCCGAATTGCGCCAGAAGGTCGGCACCTGGTATACCGAGAACTTCATCCCCGGAATTACGCGTGTTCTGGGCAGGAAGCCGGTTCTGGCCGACTACCTGCCAGTCGGCGCCGCTCCCTACTATCTCCAATATCACTACATCGTCGCCAATCCGCATCCGGCGGAGCGGCGCAAGCTTCTCGACGACGCCGGCGACGGAAGCGAATACAGCAGGCTGCACGCCATGTATCATCCCATGATGCGCGCCGCAGCCGCAACGCTCGGTTTCTTCGACTTCATGATAGCCGACCCCAAATCCGGTCGCCTGATCTACACGGTGGAGAAGGAGGTGGATTTTACCACCTCCCTCCAGGCCGGTCCCTACCGCCACTCCAACGCCGCAGCCGCCGCCGCCCGCTGCGCAGCAAGCCCCGACCGGTCGGCCGTATGCCTGGAGGATTTCGCCCCTTATGCGCCATCGGGCGGAGCACCCATTGCCTTCATGGGAGCACCGGTGATTGACCGGGGCGTCGTCATCGGCGTGCTCATCGCGCAATTGTCGAACGAGGAGATCGACAACGTCGTCACCGGCGGTCGTCGCTGGCGACAGGAAGGATTTGGCGACACGGGTGAGGCTTATCTCGTCGGGCCCGATTACCTGGTCCGCTCTGGCCCGCGAGCGTTCTATGAGAATCGTGAGAACTACTTCGCCGAACTCAAGTCCGTCGGCGCCCCGGGGGAGGAAATTGCCGCAATTGAGCGTTACGGGACGCCAGTGCAGCATCAGCGCATCAACACCAAGGCCACCCAGGCTGCGCTCGCCGGCGTCGAGGGCACGGGCGAGATTGTCGGCTACCGTGGCGTCCCCACGCTCGCTTCGTGGGGACCGCTCGCCATTCCGGGCATCAAATGGGGGCTGGTCGCCAAGATCGATAGCGCTGAGGCCTTCGCGCCGATCGAGCGCCTGCGCCAGGATCTGCTGGTCGTCGGGGGACTGGCGCTGCTCGTGGTGGCAGCCACCGGCGCCTGGCTTTCGCGCGCGCTGCTTGGACCGCTGCGCGAGCTCACTGCCGGCGTGAGACGCTTCGCTGCCGGCGACTACCGGGCCAGCGTGCCGGTCCGCACGCACGACGAGATTGGCCAGCTCTGCTCAGCCTTCAATGGCATGGTTGAGGATCTGCACCAAAAAAACGTTGTGATCGAGAACAAGAACCGCGAGAATGAGCAGTTGCTGCTGAACGTCCTGCCGGCACCGATCGCCAATCGGCTGCGCGGTGGCGAGGAGGCGATTGCCGACGGCTTCGCGGAGGTCACAGTGGCCTTCGCTGACCTGGTCGGCTTCACCGAGTTGACATCGGAGATGCCGCCGCACGACGTGGTGACGTTGCTCAACGAGCTCTTCACGCGCTTCGACTCCGCCGCCCACGATCTCGGCATCGAGAAAATCAAGACGGTGGGCGACGCATACATGGCGGTCTGCGGTCTGCCCGAGCCGGTCGCCAACCACGCCGAGCGCATGGTGCGCATGGCCATTCGCATGGTCCACATTACCCGCGAGCACGGCATGGAACACAACGCTTCGATGAAGCTCAGGGTCGGCATCAACACCGGCCCTGTCGTCGCCGGTGTCATCGGGACGAGTAAATACATCTATGACTTATGGGGCGACACGGTGAACCTCGCGAGCCGGATGGAATCGGGAGGAATCCCCGACTCCATTCAGGTGACGCGCTCGGTCTACGAAAAGCTTAAGGGCCAGTTTGCCTTTGAGCCGCGCGGCGCTATCGAAGTCAAGGGCAAGGGGAAGGTCGAGGCCTGGGTCTTGAGATTGTAAAGTCGTGGGCGCCAAAAGTTGGGTGCACGTAGTGATTTTTGCGCTAACCCTCGGGCTGGCTTTGTACATCATCACGGATATCGAGTTTCCCGTCTCGGATTTTGTAGGGGGATCAATTCGATTGGGTGCTTGTTCTGCCTTTGGATGCAGTTAGGAACATTGTCGCCGCCACACCGATCCAGGCGACAACAGCCGACGCGCGCCATTGCGCTAGCCATTAAATTCCTGCCGGACACGCGCTGAGCGGCCGTTCTCGCCCCTTCAGTTGTAAGGTGAGTTGCACGGGCGGCGCGCACCCTCGAACGGCTGGAATGTGTCGTCGGCCAGTCGATACGATAGGTATCGCTCCTGGCACCAGCGAAGATGCTTGTTCGCGTCGATTACCCTTCGCTGGCGGAGGCGAAATTGTTGACGCACTCCGGGCCGGGGACCCCCAACAGTGGCGCCCGGGCCTATGCTGATGTCAGGCCTCATGCCGCGATAGCGGGAGCCGTAATTTGGATATCGCTGCTGCAGGAAGTCTCGGTACTCTCTCTCGATGAAGAGGTTGTGATTCGTGCTGCCTCCCGTACCGCCGTTGCAAATTCCTATGCATGTTTGGGCTCTTGCCGGCGACATACCTATTGCTGCGGCAAGCACCGCAAAGGCGAGCGTTGAGGCTTTCACAGACCTGACCTTCTTTCTGCCAAAAAGAATCGATCGGAGCGACTTACGTGCGGCCCCTACGTAACGCTTGGAGGTCAGCAGGGTTCCTGTACCCCAAATCGGCACCGCCTAAGGGGAAGGCGAGCCGAGTTCGCTGTCGCACGATCGAGCACACGTGCCGTATGCAGCACAGCGCGGGTTTTCGGTCCGACATCGCCGTCCACCCGGAGGCAATGGTAGGCCTGGAACTGAAGGACATTGTCCGCTCGGTAGCCGAGCAGCACGAGCGAGATCCGCGCCAACCTATCGAAGCGGGCGGCCAAGCCATTCTTGCCGTCGTTGATCTTCTTCGTGATGGTCTCGGCGTCGCCCTCGTCGGCCCAGCGGTTAAGGTCCCGGATGTCCCAGTTAACAGAGGCACCAGCCCTTTCCACGGATCGGCATTGACCGCGTCCGGATCCTTGACGAAGTCGGAGCAGTCGAGGCCAGCCGCTCGGCACCAGTTGCGGAACTGGCGGTAGTTGTCCTTGCCGGTGAGCTGCATGCCGGTGCGCCGCGGTAGAGATAACCGTCACCATCCTTCTCCAGCGTGTTGCCGAGATCGGTCCTTGTGTCGTAGCGCTGCTGCGTCGGCGTCGGCCCCCAGAACTCGCGATCGTAGCGGAAGTCGCCGCTTTCATACATCAGCTGGGCGAAATACTGGGCGAGACGGTGCGGCCGATCCATGCCGAAGCGGTCACCGTACCTGTCCAGCGCCACAAGCACGGACGCGAGGTTGCTCTCGGTTCACCCTGCCCTTTGCGGCAGAGCGAACCTGCTGAGCGGTGATTGAAGTCTCCTGATTGTCGTTGGGGAATGGTTGGCGGGGCTTAGCCGCGCTGGCGCATGGCGGCCGGCAGTGTTCGGGTTTAAACTGACGTTGGTAGCTTTGCCCCCCTCGCAGGCGGCCGGGAGGCTCGTCACCGGCCCGCGGCCCTTGACGGGCCTCGCCATTGATCCACATCAATGGAAATGGGACTGGGACATGGACGATACCGAAGCGAAAAGCGCCGGCACAATGCGCCGCTACTAATCTTTTGGACGTTGCGGCACAGCTTGCCGGCCTCGCCGAGGACCTCAAAGCTCTAGCAGCTAGGCGGATCGAGCCCATACCGACGTTGGCCGAGCCAGACGATCAGCCTTGAGCGAGCGGTGCAGAGCCAGAATAACGGGTCGGTCTGTTCTTAGACGCGAAAGGGCCCCTTCTCTCTCGACGAAAGAAGAGGCCCAGCGTCTGAGCGTTCGAGTTCACAGACACTTCCATTTACGTGCTGAGCGCGGTTGATGCAATCAAAGATGCCCGCGCCGGGGCACGGTTTTATCCATCTGGTTTTTCCCTTGTTAAGGTGAATGTTGAAGTCAGTTGAGTCGCGCCCTTGAGGTGCATTCTGTGAAGGCATGAAGCACCAGCCAGACAACACCTGGGTACACTCAACGATGATTTCATAGACCAGATGCCACTCGCAGAACAGCTCGTGCCCGAGGGCGTTACAGGGCCGGCCCTGCTAGTCGGGCAGCTGGCGTGAATCTGGCACTGTCCGCTCCTCCCCCGACGCACGCTACGAGCGATGCGAGCCGTTTGAAGGCCGCCGTCACGTACGTCAGCTTGTCCCCCGCGCGCGCCGGCGTCATCGTTGCTTTCCCCGGCGAAGGACGTGTTTGGTCCGCCGGTCCAGGCAGCGGCAAGGGCGAGAGCCGTGGCGCTGGCAGCGTGCGGCTTTGCCCTGATTATCGACACGAGCGCGCCGGCAGACAACGAAGCCAGGGCGCGTGTTCTCCGGGTGTCATCACCGGAATTGGCTTCATTGGCGGTGGGGCTATCGTCAAGCAGGGCAGCAGCGTCAAAGGTCTGGTGACCGCCGCCGGCATCTGGAATGCAGGCGCCATTGGGGTGGCGGTCGGACTCGGTGCCGCAAACATTGCAATCATTCTCGGCCTGACCAACCTCTTCGGACTAGTGGCTGCTGAGCACGCTCGGCGTTCACCGTCGCGAAGATGACAATGGGAATTCGCCCTCTCTAACGAACGGGCACACTGACGCATGGCAAGCATGACTGACGCTCCGCACGCCGCTCTTCACGAGCGCCGAACGGCAGTTCGATCAGCATGGACGAAACTCCGTGATCTGCAACGCGCGTGCAGGGCAAACGACGCGATGCCGCCGCCAGGTTTTGTTTTGTGGTTATTCCCATATGATCGCGCGTTCATTCGTTCCTCCCTCCGGGTTACGAAATGCAACCATAATTGGTCGCCTCTTGCATATTCCCTTTCACCGGGTGGCGGCGTAAGTTACGGGAACCCACAATGACGCCGGCCACAATCTTGATTGTGGCCATAGGGGCGGGACATGGTACACGCAGACCAACAGGGCGTCCCGGTCGACCCCGCAACTGCTCTACCCACCGAGGCGGAAGTTCTTGCGCAACTTGATCGAATCCGATTCAGCACCGAATTCGATGCGCCGGAACGAGCCCGCCAATTCCTGGCCTATGTCGTCGGGGAGACGATTGCAGGCCGTGCCGATCGTATAAAGGCCTATTCAATAGCAACCGAAGTCTTCGGTCGAGATTCTTCCTTCGACGCTCAAACGGATCCGGCCGTGCGGATTGAAGCTGCCCGTATTCGACGCGCGCTCGAACGCTACTATCTGGTCGAGGGCCACAACGACCCGCTCATAATAAACATGCCGAAAGGCGCCTACGTACCGACGTTCGAAAGGCGCATCAAAGTGCATACTGAACCTGACCCCGGCCTCTTCGTGAGCGTCAGACGCAATTCGCCCTTCGGGAGCTCTCGGCAGCCATGGGCGTGGGTCGCGATCGCGGCGCTTGCCTTTGCCCTTGGTAGTCTGGCGGCAAACGCCCTGCTTCGTTCTATTACCCCGGCGGAGAGCGAGGATATGGCCGGATTCCGGCCAAACATCCCGAAACTCGCTGTGATGCCCTTTGAGGATCTTACCGGAACACCGCACTCGGCGATGATAACACGAGGGTTCACGGACGAGGTCGTCGACAAAATTGCCAGATTCAAGGAGATCATTGTCGTCAGCCGAGAAAAACTCGATGGCTCACCTGATCAGGCCGACGCCCCGGCTTATGCGCTGGAGGGGCGGGTTCGGCTCGACGGCGAAAAGCTTCGACTTGCAATAAGACTCGTACAGCGGTCCGACGGGTCGGTGGTGTGGGCGAACAACTATGACGAAAGTCTTGCGACGCATAAGATTATCGCGTTGCAGGAAAAAGCCGCCGCCGCCGTGGCGACTGCTGTGGCACAACCCTATGGCGTCGTTTTCCAGGCGAACGCCGTGCGATTTACGCGCTCGGTTCCCGACGATTGGGAAGCATATGCGTGCACCTTGGCCTATTACGGCTATCGCAGCAACTTGAGCCCGCTAACGCATTCGTCGGTTCAAGAATGCCTGCAGCAAGCGACCCGACAGTTTCCAAACTACGCGACGGCTTGGGCACTTTTGTCGATGACCTATATCGACGAGCTCCGTTTCCAGTATCGTCTCGAGCGATCATCTCCGATTTCGCTGGAACACGCGGTCGCGGCAGCGGCGCGCGCCGTAGAACTGGATTCCCAGGACGTCCGTGCCCTGCAGGCGGAGATGCTCACCTTGTTCTTCCGTGGCGAAGTCGACGCGGCCTTGGCTGTCGGCGCGCGCGCCTTCGCGATCAATCCCAACGACACTGAACTTGCCGGTGAGTATGGTTTCCGGCGCGCCCTTTCCGGTCAATGGCGTTCAGGCTGCGAACTTGTATCGCAAACTGTGGAGCGGAACCCCGGCCCGGTGGGATACTTCGAGGCGGCCTTGGCCATCTGCTCCTACATCGAGAGCGATTACGTGGCCGCCGAGCGATGGGCGCGCTTGGCTGACCTTCGCGCCAATCCCATTTACCGGGTCATATTGCTTGCCATTCTTGGGAAACTCGGCAAAGAGGAGCAAGCAAAGGAGGAACAGAATTGGTTGGAAACAAACGTTCCGGGCTTCCTCGAAAACATCCGAAAGGAGATCGCCTTGCGGATTCGTCGTCCTGAAGACCAGCAGCATTTCATCGAAGGTTTGCGCGAGGCGGGTGTAACGATTCCGGAAGGTGGAGCGTAGTAATCTTCCCGAGAGAGTCATCTTGTCGATCACCCAGTCGCGGCTGGTGGCGTTCCTTCCAGGGAATCAGGCGACGTTCAACATCACCAGCCTGCCATGACCGCCTCTTTCAGTGAATTTGCAGAACCTTCGGCACACTACCCAACATGGACGATGAGGAGCGCCGAAGAGACCTACGCTCCTCGAGCGAGTCCCTAAAAGGCGGCTCTGGTACCGATTTAGTCGCTGTAAGCACCGATTCAAGGGGGGTATTTCACCCCTTTATATCGTAGCCGGCGCGCCCTGTTGCGCGCGCTTCCCCTAGGGGCAAACCGCCGCTCACTATGCACTGAGGCTGCCCGCTGCCTGATGGCGAGGTCGCCATATATTCGCCCCAAAGAGAGACCAGTATTCCGGCAGTATTGGATAGATACTATTCCTTCCTGTTGAGTAACGCTTGGGGCGCCCGGAGTTCTTCTCCGATCGATAGCTGTCCCTAGCTGCCGTGATGGCGGAAGCCAGCGACGACCGCGTGCGTTCACGCGTCGAAATAAGTCGGTCTTTTACAATCTGACGGGAGAATCCTATGGCACGGCTACCTAGCATGGCAGCGGCAGCGCTTGCGCTTGCCTCTTCCTTCCCCTTGATCTGTGTAACGACAACCCCGGCCTCTGCACAGTCGTTGAGTGCGGGGGACGGCGGCGACATCAGCGCCAGCGACGTGCGCGACTTCCTGCGGGATGCCCTTCGCGCCCGCAGCGATAGGGGCGATCTGCTCCGGGACCTTGTCGCCGAGCGACAGGACCGTCGTGACGAGCTCTCAGATATTCTCGGAGACGGCGGCGATCCGATGGGCGACCGCGGCGACCGGCTCGAGCGGCTTCGGGACCTCCTTGCCGCGCGGCGGGACCGCCGCGATGACCTGATGGAACTGATCGGCGACCGCGGCGACCGGCGCGAGCGGCTCATGGACCTGATCGCCGCGCGGCGGGACCGCCGGGATGAGCTCATGGATCTGATCGGAGACCGCGACGATCAGGGTGGAGGCCGCGGTCTCCTGCGGCAACGACTGTTGGAGCGTCTTGCCGATGGTAATGACGAAAACTGCGTCTTTATTACCCGCAGCTTGCGGGCCGAGAACGGCGACTGGCTGGCCTTCGTTCGCAGGCGGGTGTGCCGGGACTAGGCCATGGTGCCGTTTTGATATGCGTATGACCGCATGATTTTTTCCGAAACTCGCGATGGGTAACGAAGCAGATCCCGCCAGCGAATGCGCCCGCAAGTGAAAGGGGTTGTGCGCTCCAGTGCCTGCTGGCAGGCGGGGTGCACCACGCCGGGTTTGGGAATTCCTGCGCGCCAACCGCGCACGAAGCCAGGAGAAGGTGAAATGAACAAGTTTCTTCTCATGACGGCAGGCCTCCTGCTGATGCCGCTCCCAGCCTTGAGTCAGAGCGCGCCCGACTCCGGCTCTCGCGACCCGGGCTCGATGCAGGATCGCGAAATCGAAGACCTGCTGCGTAGCATCACCGACGAGGTTTCCGGCGGGAGCGGTGGCCCGCGGCGCGGCGCCGCCTTCCTGCTCCGCAGCGGCGACGCGACAGTAGCAGTCCGTTGCGACCCGCGGGAATCGATGAAAGACTGTGTGGACCTTACCACGTCGCTGCTGGAAAAGGCTCGTTCTGCGATGCCTACGGGCGGCGGCGCTCCCGGAACCGCGCCGCCGCCGCGACCATAGCCTGCTGCTTCCCGACTTGTCGGAGCCAGCAAGTGGCAATTCATCTGAAGCATTCTTGCAGGGTGTTTACGATTCGAAGGACCTGGGAAGCGGCGTCATCTACGGTCACGAGTGCGATCTCCCGCAGGCCGAGCTCCAAAACGATCCGTCGCGCCGCCTGCGGCGTGACGTCGAGCGTCTTCGCCACCATGTCGTCCGTCAACAGACGAAAGCCGTGGGCTGCTCGTCGCGCTCACCATCAAACGCAAAACCGAGGCTCATACTCCCGTTCGCACCGAGGTCGAGTGGACTACCGATCCGTTAGATTAGGTAGCCTCTGCCTTCGGTGGCAGTACAGCGGCGAATTCGTCGCGGGAGATGGGATTCCCGTCGATCATCTCGTAGACGGCCTTCGAGCGGCCGAGGGTGGCCAAAAGCGAAGGAGGGCCGGAGAACGGCTTACCGCCAATGTGCCACGCATCGGTGTGTAGTTCCTCGATCACCACCCAGGTCACGGACCTGAACGCCTCGGACCCTCGAACTTCACCATGACATCCGTCATCGCCTTCGCGAGCGCGTGTTTTTGGGTGCTCGTAAACACGCCGTCCACGAGTTTGATGTTCACAAAGGGTATGAGAAAATCTCCTCTTGGTGCCACCCTCGATTGGCGGGGCAAACGTCGGACGCCATCAATCGACATCGATAACAAGTTTGCCGTTGGCCTTTCGGTGTTCGATCAGCTCATGGGCGTTTGCAGCGGTCTCAAGGGTGAATGTTCTCGGATCAAGGCGCGGTGAGACTTTCCCGGCTTCCACCAGCTTCGTGGCCTCCCGCATGATATCGCCGTGGTGCTCTCGTCCCTCTCCCGTCAGGAGCGGGATCAAGGTGAAGACACCGGAGTAGGTCGCTGATTTGAACGAGAGAGGAGCCAGGGCATGAGTTCCCCAACCGAGGCAACTCACGACATGTCCGAAGCGCGCGACGGCTTTGAATGCCGTGTCCAATCCCGCGCCGCCCACCGTGTCATAGACGACATCGAAGCCTTTGCTGCCGGAATGCCTCGCCACATAAGATTCGACCTCCTCGGAGGAATAGTCGATCGCCGTCGCTCCTAGACTGCGGAGGTAGTCTCCCTTGGACGTCGAATCGACACCGTAGACGTCGGCTCCCAGCGCGATGGCGATCTGCACAGCGATATGCCCCACGCCACCGCCGGCACCGAGTACGAGGACCGTTTGTCCAGCCCTTGCGTTGACTCTGTCAACGAGGCCCTCCCATGCGGTGATGAAGATGAGTGGCAGCGCCGCTGCCTCGCGCATGGAGAGGTTCGACGGCCTGATGGCCAATAACCGTTCGTCAACCGCCGCGTACTGAGCCAGAGAGCCTTGATGGCCGCCGACACCTCCGGTCATGCCGTAGACCTCGTCACCGGGAGAAAACCGTGTGACGCCCCCGCCGACATCCTCCACGATCCCCGCGAGGTCGAGCCCGAGGACGGCGGGCAGTTGATGCCGGGCATGTGCTGCCGCTCCGGCGCGGATTTTAGTGTCGAGGGGGTTCACGCCGCTTGCTTTGATACGAACCAGTACCTCACCGGACTTGGGAACTGGATGTTCGAGGTCGGAAACACGGAACGGACCATTTGCCGCCTCGACCACCGCCGCTCTCATCGTTGGCATTTTTCTTCTCCTTGTAGCGAGCCGTTTCAAGGTGACTGTGCGCGAACTTCCGAGAGGTGGGAATCATATTTACCTTTAGCGGACCGCCTCTGGCGAAGGCACCGCTCCTCCAAAGGCGGCAAATGCGACGGCCGCTAACGTCCTAATGGAACATATGATTTCGCATTTTGCTCACGGGTATACTCTTGAGAGAGGTACCACCCGATCAGGCGTGACTGGCCGTTGATTCTTGGCAACGGGAGTTTGAATTGAACAAATTGCTCGACAAGGTCATGGTGGCCCACGGGAGCCCGTCGCGGTGGAACGACCATCAAGTCGTAAGAGCCGCTGCGCTGATCGCGGGCGATCTCTGCGGTAACGGCGTGTCCGGGACGACACGTCAAATTACGGTGTACCCACATCTCGCGCGGGCGCTGGTCGAACCTTCGGGTAGCCTCAGCTGCCGGAGCGATCTCGTCGCAAATCGTCTATCGATCATTCGCGAAGACGGCACCGTCATCAGCGAGATCGAGGACGTTCGCACGATGCCAATGAACTACGACCCTAAGGCGCGAACGGACAAGGTGTTTGGAGCTTTCCTGGCCTGCTGTACGGTCCGAACCTTGCTGACGACGCCGTTCTTGCTGGCCATGAAGGGTGTCGAAGTGAACGAACTGGTCCCGTGGAATGAGGACGGCGACCGCTGGCGGGTTCTCAGGGCTGAGTTTCCTCCCGGCTTCGACACCGCCGCCCGTGTTCACGACTTTTTCTTTGGCGGAGATTTCCTGTTGCGCAGGCACGATTACCACGTCGACGGCGACACAGGCATCACGATCACCGAACTGGTTTCCGACTATGTCGATAATCACGGTATCAGGATGCCCAGTAAGTTGAGAGGATACCGCCGCTGTTCGGACCTCAATCCCGATCTTGCTCGCGTGCTGATATCCATAGATATCAGCACGCTGGAATTTTCGGCCACTTAGCGTTTCGCTGAACGACGCGATTCTCCGCCAGGATGAAGAAGGAAACACGATGAAGGACCTCACGCGCTGCGTCGTTACACCAAAGGTTGATACGGAAGGCTTCGTGGCACTCGGTGCTGGAGTGTACCGTGCTTCAACAATCATGTTCGAGAATGCCGAGGCATATGCCAACCGCGGAAAGCGCGGTCCCGACGGCTATAGCTATGGACTGTACGGTACGCCAACCACTCGAACACTCGAGGCCAAACTGACAGTCCTGGAGCAAGGTGTCAGGACATTCCTTTTACCGTCTGGTCAAGCAGCAAACGCAATTGCGATGCTTCCGTTCCTCAGGGCGGGTGACGGCGTGCTCCTAGCCGATTCCGTTTATCCTCCAGTACGCGATTTCGCCAATACGGACCTGGCTCGCTTCGGCGTCGAGGTTGGCTACTACGATCCTGCCGATCCATCCGATCTCGAAGCTCGCCTTAACGACCGAACCAAGATCGTCTGGTGCGAGTCGCCAGGGTCTACAACTATGGAAGTCCAGGACCTTCCGAGGATCGCGGACATCGCTCATCGGTATGGGGCATTGCTTGGCTGCGACAACACCTGGGCGACGCCGTTGAACTACAAGCCGCTGTCACTCGGAGCCGACATCGTCACGGAAGGGCTGACCAAGTATATTTCGGGACACTCCGATGTCTTGCTGGGATCGTTGACGGTCCGGGATGAACAGCTAACGGCTCCGATACGGTCTACGCTTGGAAGGTTGGGAATATGCGTCTCTCCTGACGACGCCTCGTTGGTTTTGAGAGGACTCGAAACACTTGGCGTCCGCATGAGACATGCCAGCGAAGGCGCATTGCAGTTGATCTCCCGGATTCAGGCAGCCGATATCGTGGACCGCGTTCTTCACCCTGCTCTGCCCACGAGCCCCGGACACTCGATCTGGAAACGAGATTTCCTCGGCTCGTCCGGTGTGTTCGGCATTGTTTTCAAGGAAGGTCTTTCGCGCCATGTCGCGCCCTCACTCGACGTGCTCAAGACGTTCGCGATCGGGGCGTCCTGGGGCGGAACACGCAGTCTGATCGCGCCGATGCCCGTGAAGGCCTACCGGTCGGTGACACAATGGGACGGAGATGATCTCATTCTGCGTCTTAGCGTCGGCTTAGAAGACCATCAAGACCTCGTTGAAGATGTCGACGCTCTTCTCAAGGAGATTTCCGCACGGCGCTCCGCGTGGACCATCCCGCGCTGAAGAAGCTCGAAATGGGCTTACACGGCAGTGGCATGCGCCAAGTGAGGAACACCGCACAATACGAGTTTCTCAAAGCTCAAAGACAAAAGAGCGGATCAGATCGGAGACGAAGGGCGTCAAATGAGCCTGTTCGATCTTTTAACGCGTTGGAGAACACAACGTTGTAGCCGTGGTTGCTGAAGGGAACGTCGCGACGCTAATCGTTGTCGCTCCGGAAATTGCCGCATTATTTGCGATCTTCCACGCCGGGGACGCCCCGCCGTAAGGTAGAGTACGGTCACGACTTCGATTTGACAGCATCCATTACTCGAGTGGAATAAACCAAACCCGCGCCGGCGTTGACGCCGATCGCAGTGCCGAGGGCCTCAGCGATCTCTTCGCGCGTCGCACCGGCTTTTAAAGCGGCGTCCGTGTGGACAACGATGCATCCATCGCAGCGCAAGGAGACTGCGGCCGCTAGCGCGATTAGTTCGTTTACCTTGGAGCCGAGCAAGTTGGATTTGCGAGCTGCTCCACCGATCGCCTGATAGCCTCTGATCACATCCGGATTCAAGGAAGCGAGTTCACCGACGCCGGCGAGGACCTGGTCGTGATAGGAATTCCAATCGATCATTGACATGATATACCTCGTCGCGTGGTTTTTATCGCTCAGACGCCGTGATAGACAAGGCGGGTGAAGAACTCGGGGCCGATGACGAACTGTCCCCACTTCGCGTCGAATTGTTCAGTCGGCTTCGCGGCAATGACTTCATCGATCGGCTTTCCCTCGGCTTTCAGTCTGGCGACGTTCCCGCGGATATCGACGAGCATCTTCCTGTAGTCACTCAGTTCGGATTTCTTGCTCAGCGGCTGACCGTGGCCGGGTATGACGATCGTCTCGTCGGTGACGCGGGAGAGGATTTCCTCGACCGCCCTGATCTTGCCGTCGATCCCGCCCCCGGTCGAATAGTCTATAAACGGATAAATGCCATTCCAGTACAGGTCTCCGGTGTGGACGATATTCGCTTCGCGGAACGTGACCGAGATGTCGCCGTCCGTATGCGCGTTGGGGTGGTGCTTTAGCATCAGCGTCGACTTGTTGAGCTTGAGCGAGGTCTCATCGCCGACAGTTTCCGACGGCACGGCGGCAAGCGGTGGCCGCGGAAACTCGAAATCCCAGTCGTCCACTCTCTGGATCGTCATAAGGCGTTTCTTGGTGTTCTCGTGCGCAAGGATCACCGCACCTTCAGCGTTCAGCCATTCATTTCCGTCCGTGTGGTCGAAATGCCAGTGCGTGTTGATCAGATGCATGACAGGTTGCTTGCCAAGCCCAGCCAGGGCATCGAGTATCCGGAGGCGGGAGGCGGTTATGCCTCCATCGACCAGGAGTTTCCCGTCCTCCCCGGTTAGAACGGCAATGTTCCCCCCTGACCCTTCCAGTATGGCGACGCCGGCTCTGACCTCGTGCACCTTGATCGGTGCTTTCGCCGCCTCGTCGCGGATCATGTCGACGATGCCCTGCGCCTTGGCGAAAGCCTGGCGTGGGCTGAGCCAGCCTCCGGAGACAGCAAAGGTCGAGGCGGCCATGCAGCACAGACAAAACCCGCGGCGGGAAAGCTTTAAGTCTTGGGTCATGGAAGGTCCTTTTCCGGAATGGCGGCTCCAAGGAGCTTGGACATCACCTGAAGCCGCTCTGCCGCCGAGCGATCATGCCTGGAAGAAAGCCAATAGATCGGGGTTGATGATGTCGGGGTGCGTGCTGCACATGCCATGTGGCAGACCCTTGTAGACCTTCAACGTGCCATGCTTTAGCAGCTTGATCGACAGCAGGGCGGCGTCGGCAATCGGAACAATCTGGTCATCGTCGCCGTGCATCACCAGCACAGGAACGTCGATCTTCTTCAGGTCTTGGGTGAAGTCTGTTTCGGAGAAGACCTTTATGCATTCATAGTGCGCGATCGCTCCCCCGATCATTCCCTGTCGCCACCAATTCTGGATCAGTCCGGGCGAGACCTTTGCATCCTCCCGGTTAAAGCCGTAAAAAGGACCAGTCGGGACGTCGAGGTAGAACTGCGCGCGGTTGGCGGCAAGTTGGGCGCGGAGATCGTCGAACACCTCGATCGGCAAGCCTCCTGGATTGCTGTCGGACTTTAGCATCACGGGCGGAATCGCCGAGATGATCACCGCTTTAGCCACCCTGCCCTTGCCGTGCTGGGCGACATAGCGGGTGACTTCCCCGCCGCCGGTCGAATGCCCTACGTGGATCGCATCCCGCAGGTCGAGGGCCTCCGCAAGTTCCGCGACGTCGGCCGCGTATGTGTCCATGTCGTTGCCCGTGTCGGTCTGCGTCGAACGACCATGGCCGCGCCTGTCGTGCGCGATGACCCGGTAACCTTTGCCAAGGAAGAAGAGCATCTGGTTGTCCCAGTCATCGGCGCTCAGAGGCCAGCCGTGATGGAAGACGACGGGCTGGCCCTTTCCCCAGTCTTTGTAAAAAATTTGCGTTCCATCCCTTGTAGTGATCGTGCCCATGGTCTTTTCCTCGGCTGATGGTTGCTGCGTCTGAGCGTTCGCGGTCGGCACCGGAGCAAATGTTGCCGATCCGAAAAGGGAGGCTCCGACAGCCCCTGCGGCACCGCCCAAGACGGTGCGCCGTGAAACCGGTGCAAGTGATGATTTTCGGACCGTCATGGAGTTCATCCTGCATTGGGTCATCCCCCAACCGCGGTTTGGACAAGCGCGGCTGACGGGCGATTTCGATCGCGGTTGGCGATCGCTCCGTTGGCCTCCCAGGATAGGCAGGAGGGTGGGCTCGGCAATTATATGTTTCCGTTAGGCCAGAAAGCCCAACTGGTCGGATGTTCTGGATCGACGTATAGTCGCCGAAACTCCGGTGGTGCCAACCTGGGAGAATGTCGTGAGGGGGCTAGAATTGCGACAATACGCACCTGCGCTTGCAGCAGGATGCGCCGGAACGGCTTTGGGAGTGATTAACCAGGAACCCTCAGGGGCGTTGTTCCTCGCCCTTGCCACGACAATGTTGATCAAACGCAGGCATTTAGCGGTGGCGGCCGCGTTGCTGCTGATAGCCGTCTGCGCTCTCATTGTCTTCGTTCAAGCCAGCGGTTCCGCCGGTCTGACGCGCCCGGCGGCATTTCTGCTGTCCGCGCTGGCAATCGTCTGGCTCGCCGACCTATGGCGGCGGCGGATTGACACCGACGAACATCTGAACAACGCGAAACTGATCGTGGAAAGCATGCCAGGTCTCGGCTGGGCTACCGACGCAATGGGAAAATTTGTTTATGTGAACCCCAGCGTGGTCGAGTACGTGGGCAAGCGGACAGACGAATTCAACGAAACCGGACGAACCGGACTGGAGGCCGTTCACCCCGACGATGCCGAGCGAGTGACGGAGGCATGGCTCACCAGCATGCGGACGGGCACGTCCTTCCAGTCGATACACCGCATAAGGCGGGCCGACGGCGAGTATCGCTGGTTCCAGGCGTACGGACGCCCCCATTTCGATGCGCAGGGCGATATACTGGGGTGGTTTGGAACGACCATCGATGTCGATGAAAAGAAGCGCGCTGAGCAGCGGCTGGCGGAAAGCGAGCGGCAGCTTCGCACTCTGATCGATACGATGCCGGTTATGATATGGTGCGGCTCCCCGTCGGGTGAGCCGATCTATCAGAACCCGAAGACGCTCGAGTATCTCGGGGCCACGTTCGAGGAGATCAAAGAGAACAACTTCGGTGTTGTCCATCCCGATGACGCCGAAGGTTTCCAGTCCGCATGGGCGGACTGCGTCGAACGGAAGGCATCGCTCTCGCTGATCTGTCGGCTGCGCTACAAGGACGGAACCCACCGTTGGAACAGGATAGACGCGGCCCCGCTCCTCGGCGAAGACGGTGAGATAATCGAATGGTATGGGACCAACGTCGATATCGAAGAGCTTCATCAGACGCAGGAAGAGCTCCGGTCAAACGCAGAGCGGCTGAAACTGATGCTCGACACACTTCCCGCCTTTGTGTGGTGCGCCAGCCCGGAGGGACAGCCGACCTATTTCAACGAGCCACTGATGAAGTATTCCGGTGTGACACTCGAGGAGCTTCGCGGCGTCGATGGTTCCGGCTTCGCCCCGATGATCAGCAACCTCGTTCACCCTGCTGACGCGCCGTTCCTGCGAGACCGCTTCGAGCAGTCCTTCAAGTCCGGCGAACCGATCGCTTTGAAATACCGCCATCGCCTGGCCGACGGCAATTACCATCTTGTGGACTGCCGAGCGCGTGTCCTGCGCGATCGCCAGAGCAGGCTGTTCCAGTGGTACGGCGTCATCGTCGACGTGGAGGATGAGGCCCAGGCGCAAGCACAGCTGCAGAAAGCCCAGCACCAGCTCGAACTCGCAACGCGCGCTGCAAGTCTCTCGGAGCTATCCGCTTCGATAGCGCATGAATTAAACCAGCCTTTGGTGGCCGTCACCACCAACAGCAGCGCCACCGCGCAATGGCTAAGTGCGACGCCACCCAACATCGACAGGGCGAGGTCCAGCGCCAAGAAGGCCGCAGACGCCGCCAGCGACGCAGCCGAAGTTATCAGCCGGATCAAGGCACTCTTCAGGCAGTCGGGCGGAGCGAAATATCCAGGTGACATCAACGAGGTCATTTTGGAGGCCTGCACGCTGCTGCGTGAAAGGATCGCCGGATCGAAATGCGATCTGCGAACGCATCTGGAGCCGAACCTGCCGAACGCGACCTTCGACAAGGGCCTCATCCTCCAGGTGGTTGTGAACCTCGTTCAGAACGCGATGGACGCCATGGCGACGTTGAACGGAGCAGTGCGGCTGCTGGAGATTCGGTCCCGGTTCGAGAATGGGAAAATCCTGGTGGACGTGCGCGACAGCGGCGTCGGCCTCCAGGATGCCGAGAAGATATTCGAACCGTTCTACACCACGAAGCACAACGGCATGGGGATCGGGCTGTCGATCTGCCGTAGTATCGTGGGAGCACACGCAGGAACGCTCTGGGCCTCACCATCGGAACCATCCGGCACGGTTTTTACCTTTGCACTTCCCTTATCCGGAGGATAACGCAATGTCCCACGGGGACCATGCCGTATTCGTCATAGACGACGACAAGCGCGTTCGGGATGGGCTTTCCGAATTGCTTGAATCGCGGGGGATAGGCGTGACGACGTTCGCGTCGGCAAGGGAATACCTCAAAGCCCCAAAGCCGGAGAATCCTTCATGTCTCGTGCTCGACGTGCGACTTCCAGACATCGACGGGTTCGAGCTCCAGGCCCGGTTGGCAAATGAACCGCACCCACCGATCGTTTTCATAACCGGGCACGGAGACATCCCCATGACGGTTCGCGCCATGAAACTCGGCGCGGTGGATTTTCTTGCCAAACCGTTCAGGGATCACGAACTGCTTGCCGCGATCCAAACGGCACTCGAGCGCGATCGCGAGGCACGTCGCGACCGATCCGTACTCAATGAGCTGCAAGGCAGACTGAATCGCCTGTCCGCAAGGGAACGAGACGTCCTTCCCCTCGTTGTGAGTGGACTGATGAATAAACAGGGAGCCGCCGAACTTGGAATCAGCGAGATCACCTTCCAAATCCACCGAGGCAATCTTATGCGCAAGATGCACGCGGACTCGTTGGCCGACCTGGTGCGGATCGCCACCAAGCTCGGCATACCTATCACGCACTCCCGACATGGAAACTAAGGGATGCTAGCGCAGGACAGCCATACTTTCGCGATCGTGGACGACGACAAACGGGTTCTGGACGGACTGCGGGAGCTTCTGGAGTCCGTCGGCTACGTCGTTCGGACGTACCGCTCGCCTCGGTCGTTTCTCTCGACTGAAGACCTCTCCACATGTCACTGCGTGATCACCGACATCAGAATGCCGTCCATGGATGGTTTCGAGCTGGAGCAAGCCGTGAGAAGTCGGGAGCCCGCAATGCCGATGATATTGATGACCGGCCGCAACGACATCGACGACCTCGGCTTCCCAGGAGCCGACGATCGCAGGGTCTTCATGCGAAAACCCCTCAACAGTCAGGTGCTGTTGCAGGCTATCACGCGGCTTCTCGCATTTCGGCGATGACGCCGGCCGCCGAGCCTCCGTACGTGTCGGATACGCGTTTACGGTATTCACTTGGCACTATCCCCATTACCTTCGTGAAGGCCTTGGTAAACGCTGCCTCGGACTGATAACCGATGCTCCGCGCGATGACGGAAAGCCTATCCGCGTTTCTCTCAATCAGCCTTGCAGCCTGGTGAATTCGCCACTCAGTCAGATATGCCAGGGGAGTTTGTCCGACGACAACTTTGAAACGGGCCGCGAAAGCCGAACGGGACATGCCGGCTTTCTTTGCCAGTTCATCCACCGTCCAGGCTATTTGCGCCTTCGCATGCATTGCTTCGATCGCCAAGGCCAGATTCCTGTCGAAGACAGCCGCTAGCCATCCTCGCTTAGGCGTCGACCCTTGTTGCGCGAATGCCCGTATCGCATGAATGAAGAGCAGTTCGAACAGGCGTCGCACGACGGCGTCCGAACCCAATCCCGGAGCATCTGCTTCCGCCGCGAGCAACTCCAGCACCGACTGGAACGCTCGGCTACGGTACTGCTCAGATTTCAGGTGAAGTAGTTTTGGCAGCACATTCCAAAGTCGTGAACTTAGCCTTCCTCATTCGCATCGAAGAGAAGATGTCGGTCAACAGGTCCAACTAAATGTTCCTATGATGGACGATCGAGCCAAAACTTGGGACGATCGTGACTGAAAGCTCTTGCTGTTCGTCGCTATATGGTGGAGCGAAAAGGAGATTCCAATTGCAAAACCATTTCGCGTTAGTCGAAACCGAACGTCGAAGGCTCGCTACTGCCGATACGTGGACACCCAAAATTGGGTGGAGTTCGCTGCGTTGTTCGCACGTGAACCCACCATCCGCTTCTTCGGCGAAGACGGAATCGCGCTGGCTGAATTCGATTCCTTCGACGAATTCCTTGCCGCCACCAAGGCCTACCTCGCCGGGGCCAGGACCATTCACCAAGTCCACAAGATCGACGTCATCACGGAAGAGGAAGTCCGCGCCATCTGGTCGATGGAAGACTACCTGCTTTTTCCCGACGGCGATGACCTCCGCCCGGCCTCGATGCACGGGTACGGCCACTATCACGAAACCTGGCGGCTCGAAGACGGACAATGGCGCTTGGCGCACCTGGAGCTTCACCGCACGATCCTAGAAATCAAGCCGAAGGAGATCGCGGCATGAATTCCAATCCGATCAAAGTCGGCATCATCGGCGTCCATCCGGAAAAGGGCTGGGCCGCAACCGCCCACATCCCTGCTCTCAAAGCGTTGCCCGAGTTTCGCATCACGGCTGTGAGCCACAACAAGCCGGAGATAGCCCGCGCGGCCGCCCTGAAGTTCGGCGCGGATCACGGCTTCGGAACAACGGATGAACTGGTGAACGATCCGAATGTCGATCTCGTTGTGGTGACGGTCAAGGTCCCACGTCACCTTGAACTCGTAACGAAGGCCTTGGTCGCGGGTAAGGCCGTCTTTTCGGAGTGGCCTCTGGGAATGAACCTGCCTGACGCAGAAACGATGCTCGCGCTCGCCAAGTCGAAGAACGTGTTCACCGCAATCGGCCTTCAAACGCGTTCCGTCCCAGCCGTCAGCTATATGAGGGACCTTATCAAAAACGGGTATGTTGGCGATGTCCTCTCAGTTTCGATCATCGGGTCCGGCATCATCTGGGGCGAGGAGATCAGCGAGAGCTACCAGTATACCCTGGAGATGGCCAACGGAGCCTCCATGCTCCACGTGCCATTCGCCCACACGCTTGACGCTGCCCTCTATGCGCTCGGCTTGCGGCTGAAGTCCGTCAGCGGTGCGCTGTCGAACAGCCGTTCCGCGGTAAGGATAGCGGAGACCGGGAACCAGATCGCGTTTACAGCGCCGGACCAGATTGTAGTTGGTGGCTTGCTTGAGAACGGCGCGGCGCTCAGCGCGCATTTCCGGGGCGGTCTCTCACGCGGGACGAATTTCCATATCGAGATCAACGGGACCAAGGGTGATCTCATACTGACGAGCCCTGTCGGCTACGTCGGTCTTGGGGGCTTCACTCTGAAAGGCGCACAGCGAGACGAGCAAATGCACGAGTTGCCCGTGCCTTCGGACTACGAAACATCCGGTCTCGAAGACGGGTTCAGCCAAAGCGTTGGCGTCGCGTACTCGCGCATAGCGTCCGACATAACAAACCACACCAATCTCAGTCCGACGTTCGAAGACGCCGTAAACCTGCATCGGATTCTAAACGCCATCTGGTCCGGTAAAGCGGAACCGCACGATGTCTGAGAAAATGCAGGCACTCGTGGTAACCAAACCGGGCGGTCCCGAGGTGCTAAAGCTGCGCGAAGTCCGCCGCCCTCGCCTTAGGGACGAGTTGGACGTGCTTATCCGAGTGAAGGCGGCGGGCATCAATCCGGCTGACTGGCAGAACCGGAAGAACGGAGCCGTTTACGACAGCGAAGGAGGCTCCCCGTCTGGGCCAACGATCCTCGGCATTGATGGTGTCGGCGTGGTGGTGGAGGCCGGGCGAGAGGTGACCAACGTCCGAGTAGGCGACGAAGTTTGGTACGTGGACGGCGGTTACGCCGGAAATCCGGGAAGCTACGCCGAATACAAGGTCGTACGCTCCGACTACGTGACAGCGAAGCCCGGAACGCTGGACTTTGCCGAAGCTGCTGCGCTTCCTGTCGTCGCACTGACGGCTTGGGAGGCGGTGTTCGAGAAGCGGCGGGTCGGGCAAGGAGATTATGTCCTCGTTCACGGCGGCGCGGGCGGGCTCGGGCACATCGCGATCCAGTACCTTGCTGCTCTTGGTGCAAAGATAGCGACCACCGTTTCGAGCGAGCAAAAGGCCGGCCTGGTGAAGAAGCTTGGCGCTGAACCGGTCATCAATTACCGCTCGGCGAAAGTCGAGGAAGCGTTGCACTCCTGGCGGGGTGAACCTGGAGCGAATGTCGTGTTCGACTTCGTGGGTCACAGCAATTTCGCCGAAAGCTTCTGTCACACTGGCTCGTACGGAAGACTCGTCAATACAGTGGTGTCCGATTGGCCCGTCGGCGGAAACGGCCCGGCCGAATGGAAATACATGGATATCAGCTTCGTGAACATAGGGCTTCCCCAGATCAGTCGCGACCATGCACAGCGACTCCGGCAAACCGTTGCGCTCAAACGGATTGCGGAACTCGTCGATCGAGGCGGTTTGCGAGCGCACATCGACCGGGTGGTTTCCTTCAGTGGAGTCGGTGAAGCCCAGAGGGCCTTGGCAGCCGGCGAAACGATGGGCAGGCCGGTGCTTTTGATCTGATCGAGATTGGCGGCGAGACCGTAATCCGGACTGACGCACCTGAGATACAAGCTCAATTCCATGAAAGACCCTAGCAATGTCTCAACATATTCCATTGGATTCTCCTCGACAGCATCCGAGGTACTTTCCGGCATCGATTTGACCGGAAAAACGATGATCGTTGCAGGCGGAGCCAGCGGCATCGGTATCGAAACGGTAAAGAGCCTCGCCGGCGCGGGAGCATCGGTCACCATCGGGGCTCGGCGCGTCGGGGCCGCTGAAGAGGTCGCCGAGGCTCTCAGGAGAAAAACCGGCAATGAGAAGATAGACGTGCGTCCGCTCGATCTTTCTGATCTCAGGTCCGTTCGCACGTTCGTGGCCAATTGGACAAACCGCTACACGCGCTCATCAACAATGCGGGCATCATGGCGCTGCCCGAGTTGGAGCGGTCACCCCGAAGGCTGTGAGATCCAGTTTGCAACAAACTTTCTGGGGCACTTCGCGCTCACGCTCGGCGTTCACCCCCATCTCGCGAGGGCCCAGGGTGCGCGCGTTATGTCCGTAAGCTCGACAGGAAGCCTCTTTGGCCCGCTCTTCTGGGATGACCCGCATTTCCGCTTCATGCCCTACGATCCCCTCCTCGCGTACGCCCAGTCCAAGACCGCCTGTATTCTGCTTTCTATCGGCATCAAAGACCGCTGGGTCTCCGACGGCATCGTTTCCAACGCGCTCAACCCGGGTGCCATCGCGACCAACCTCCAACGCCATACGGGTGGCCTGAGGACGCCTGAACACCTGCGCAAGACGCCCGAGCAAGGTGCTTCCACATCTGTGCTGCTGGCTGGCTCGCCGCTGGTGGAAGGGGTGAACGGTCGGTATTTCGACCACTGCCAGGAAGCTCCGCTTGTTGCGCAGAGACCGGAAGGAAAGCTCGAAGGCGTAGCCCCGTATGCATTGGACAGCGCGAACGCGCATCGGCTTTGGGGCATGGCCGCGGACATCGTCGGAGAGCGGGCTGGATCCACTGGGCCTCGTCACACCTGATGAACCCGGGCGTAATCATCGAGGCTGGGCGGCGTTACCGGTACTGGGACCGGCTTCCCCTCGGTGACCGGCGCCGCCTTGATCTCCGGCCGTGCCGCTTCGCCCGGAGTGAGTGCCACGAGCGCCGTATGCATCGCAGCGCTGGTTTTCGGTCCGACATCGCCGTCCACGCACTGGTCGGCCTGGAACTGAAGGACATTGTCCGCTCGGTAGCCGAGCAGCACGAGCGAGATCCGCGCCAACCTATCGAAGCGGTCGGCCAAGCCATTCTTGCCGCCGTTGATCTTCTTCGTGATGGTCTCGGCGTCGCCCTCGTCGGCCCAGCGGTTAAGGTCCCGGGTGTCCCAGTAGAACAGAGGCACCAGGCCTTCCCCCGGATCGGCATTGACCGCGTCCGGATCCTTGACGAAATCGGGGCAATCGAGGCCAGCGGCGCGACACCAGTTGCGGAACTGGCGATAGTTGTCCTTGCCAGTGAGCTGCATTCCGGTGCGCCGCGGTAGAGATAACCGTCACCATCCTTCTCCAGCGTGTTGCCGAGATCGGTCCTTGTGTCGTAGCGCTGCTGCGTCGGCGTCGGCCCCCAGATCTCTCGATCGTAGCGGAAGTCTCCGCTTTCATACATCAGCTGGGCGAAATACTGGGCGAGACGGTGCGGCCGATCCATGCCGAAGCGCTCACCGTACCTGTCCAGCGCCACAAGCACGGACGCGAGGTTGCTCTTGTTCACCCTGCCCTTTGCGGCAGAGCGAACCTACTGAGCGGTGATTGAAGTCTCCTGATTGTCGTTGGGGAATGGCTGGCGGGGGCTAAGCCGCACTGGCGCATGGCGGCCGGCAGTGTTCGGGTTTAAACTGACGTTGGTCGCTTTGCCCCCCCTCGCAGGCGGCCGGGAGGCTCGTCACCGGCCCGCGGCCCTTGACGGGCCTCGCCATTGATCCACATCAATGGAAATGGGACTGGGACATGGACGATACCGAAGCGAAAAGCGCCGGCCCAATCGATGCGGCTTCTGACCTGAGGGCGGGACATGGTACACGCAGACCAACAGGGCGTCCCGGTCGACCCCGCAACTGCTCTACCCACCGAGGCGGAAGTTCTTGCGCAACTTGATCGAATCCGATTCAGCACCGAATTCGATGCGCCGGAACGAGCCCGCCAATTCCTGGCCTATGTCGTCGGGGAGACGATTGCAGGCCGTGCCGATCGTATAAAGGCCTATTCAATAGCAACCGAAGTCTTCGGTCGAGATTCTTCCTTCGACGCTCAAACGGATCCGGCCGTGCGGATTGAAGCTGCCCGTATTCGACGCGCGCTCGAACGCTACTATCTGGTCGAGGGCCACAACGACCCGCTCATAATAAACATGCCGAAAGGCGCCTACGTACCGACGTTCGAAAGGCGCATCAAAGTGCATACTGAACCTGACCCCGGCCTCTTCGTGAGCGTCAGACGCAATTCGCCCTTCGGGAGCTCTCGGCAGCCATGGGCGTGGGTCGCGATCGCGGCGCTTGCCTTTGCCCTTGGTAGTCTGGCGGCAAACGCCCTGCTTCGTTCTATTACCCCGGCGGAGAGCGAGGATATGGCCGGATTCCGGCCAAACATCCCGAAACTCGCTGTGATGCCCTTTGAGGATCTTACCGGAACACCGCACTCGGCGATGATAACACGAGGGTTCACGGACGAGGTCGTCGACAAAATTGCCAGATTCAAGGAGATCATTGTCGTCAGCCGAGAAAAACTCGATGGCTCACCTGATCAGGCCGACGCCCCGGCTTATGCGCTGGAGGGGCGGGTTCGGCTCGACGGCGAAAAGCTTCGACTTGCAATAAGACTCGTACAGCGGTCCGACGGGTCGGTGGTGTGGGCGAACAACTATGACGAAAGTCTTGCGACGCATAAGATTATCGCGTTGCAGGAAAAAGCCGCCGCCGCCGTGGCGACTGCTGTGGCACAACCCTATGGCGTCGTTTTCCAGGCGAACGCCGTGCGATTTACGCGCTCGGTTCCCGACGATTGGGAAGCATATGCGTGCACCTTGGCCTATTACGGCTATCGCAGCAACTTGAGCCCGCTAACGCATTCGTCGGTTCAAGAATGCCTGCAGCAAGCGACCCGACAGTTTCCAAACTACGCGACGGCTTGGGCACTTTTGTCGATGACCTATATCGACGAGCTCCGTTTCCAGTATCGTCTCGAGCGATCATCTCCGATTTCGCTGGAACACGCGGTCGCGGCAGCGGCGCGCGCCGTAGAACTGGATTCCCAGGACGTCCGTGCCCTGCAGGCGGAGATGCTCACCTTGTTCTTCCGTGGCGAAGTCGACGCGGCCTTGGCTGTCGGCGCGCGCGCCTTCGCGATCAATCCCAACGACACTGAACTTGCCGGTGAGTATGGTTTCCGGCGCGCCCTTTCCGGTCAATGGCGTTCAGGCTGCGAACTTGTATCGCAAACTGTGGAGCGGAACCCCGGCCCGGTGGGATACTTCGAGGCGGCCTTGGCCATCTGCTCCTACATCGAGAGCGATTACGTGGCCGCCGAGCGATGGGCGCGCTTGGCTGACCTTCGCGCCAATCCCATTTACCGGGTCATATTGCTTGCCATTCTTGGGAAACTCGGCAAAGAGGAGCAAGCAAAGGAGGAACAGAATTGGTTGGAAACAAACGTTCCGGGCTTCCTCGAAAACATCCGAAAGGAGATCGCCTTGCGGATTCGTCGTCCTGAAGACCAGCAGCATTTCATCGAAGGTTTGCGCGAGGCGGGTGTAACGATTCCGGAAGGTGGAGCGTAGTAATCTTCCCAAAGGTAGTTCGACCCGGTCGCATACTCATGTCGAGCGCCGTATTCATGAAGCTCGGTCAGCGGGTTCCGACGCCGTACCCGGCGCATCCAAATCATCAGCAAGTCTTGATCATGCTGAGGCTGACCGCCCCAACAAGAGGCGGATCAGGCTGTTGGAGAGAGTGCCGCCGAGCACCCCAACAGAATGACGACCGTCGGAGTCGAAACACCAGGGCATCGTTCACCGCCGGGTCGATCTGCTGCCCTGGGCACGATTTCTCCTAGCCGTAACGGCGGCTGCCGTTCACCTCTTTGCCTACAATTTCCCTTATGATAGTCAAAGTCTCTCTGGCGGCTTCCTTCGGCCGCAGAGCCGTATCGGCGACATTGCTCACAAGCTTCGTATTATTGTGGTCGATACCCTTCTCGGACCAGCGCTTTCCTTTGGCAACGGTAATATAGACAGAATAAGCATGGTGCATCGTCCCGGGTCGTTCGCCGATAACATGGAGAATTCCCCTGAAGCTGTTTGGATCCGCGTTTTCGAACAGCATTTCGCCGATGCGGTAGCCGGCGCGCACCCGTCCGCTGGTGACCATGATGTTCTTGTCGCCCACGGTGACACCGGCCCCGGCAAGCAACCTGCGCATCTCCGCAAGGTAGGGTGCAAGATGCCCGTCGTCCATGATGGCTTTGGCGTTCAATCCATCCGAGATAACAACCTGGCCCTTCGGCAAGTCGTCTCCCCAGGAATCCCTTATTCTTTCGATTTCCCGGATTCCTTCCGGGCTGAGCATTTCACCCGTATTGGGGTGGGCTATGTAATCGTTGCGGTCCTTGGACAAGGTGCGGACCGGCACGACATCTGGTATGGCGGAAATGAACTCGGGAGTAAGTTCGGCCCAAAGAGATTGCTTCGCGTCGTCGTAGAGACCCTTCACCTTGGCTGCGAGCGTCGGATTGAGATCCCATAAATTAGGCCCGTGGCCTGCGGCTAGGTCGACACCTCTCTCCTCAACTTCCCTCATCTTCTGGCGGCCCTCGGCGTAGATCGCGTCCTTGGACCGTCCATCCCCCTTGGCGAGCCGGTACTGGTAGTAGACCCAGAGAGGATCTGCGTAGTTCGCGGTATAGTTCCCGTCTCTACTCACGATGCCGATTCGTTTGTAAAAGTCCCACATCGAGTCATTGACCTTGAAACCAAACTTGTCGCGCAATCGGACGTGATCCTGGAAGGATGTGGTGAGATAGCTCAGCATCGGATCGTTCTTGGTAGGCAGCGCAATCAGATAAGCGGGATTAGCCGGCATGATCTGGTCCTGGCACCAATCCAGGTCGTCGAGGCTGACCGTCATGTGCAGGGTCGTGCAGATATCGAGGCCGATGGTGAGGCCATGGAGCTTGCCCATCACCATGTCCTCGAGACAGCACCGCACCAGTTGTTCCCGGCTCTTGAATACTTCCGGTCCTATGAAGCCGGCGACATCGTTGACATGCAGCCATGCGCCTTCGGGCTGCACCTTCGCGAGTTCGATTCCGACCGCCCTGCTGAAGCCATACTTCCGCGACTCAAGCACCATCATGTCGACGCCGTTCGCCGCACCGTTGGTGAACTCCGATCCCTGTCCGGTTTCGAAGTAAAGGCCATATCTCTCGCCCTTCTTCGCGCGGGCGTATTTCAGGATTTTCTCGTTCGTGATGTCGAAGATCTTGTTGCAGTCATCTGTTCCGGCAAGGCTCTGGAACATTGTGGAAACTGTTCCCGGAAAATTCGCGCCGGTTTCGGCCTGAACATCGATGTGCGCGAGCACGCACCATGGGATCACATCCGCCAGCCTGAACGTATCCACGATGTCCTTGAGCGCACGTTCAACCGCGGCCACGCTGCTTACAGTGCTGTCCACCGGGTTGGTGCCGATGACAATGTCGCCCGTCGCGTACGAGAAGGCATCGAAAACCTGCCAGGCGATGTCATCGGGATGGTCGGTGGGAGAATTCGGTTGGATACGGGCGCCCATATATCCCTTTGAACCCATCTTGGTGCCGGGCATCACATTGAAGATTTTCCGACTTAGGGAGATCAGCTCCTCATTGCTCATCAGTTTCGGAAGCAGGCCTATTGTGTCGCTCGTCAGGCCATCCATAATAGCTTTGATTTTTTCTTCTGTTTCGGTGATGAGAAATTTCGTCAACTGGCCCATCGTCCAGTCTTTGACATGTTCGTACTGGGCTTGGTCGGTGGTCTGCCAGATCAGTTTCTGGAGGTCGTCCTCAAACAGCGGGCGCTGGTAAAGATCCTTGATCTTGGTATTTGAAAGAAGAGCGCGAGCCTTTCTTCGACTTGCCTCATCCGCTGCTCCCACTCCAATCGCTTGATCTCCCTCTTTGAAATCATTCGCAGCGCCGATAACCTGCTGATAAGCAGCTTGATCGAAACCGCCTTTCTTTCTGCTGATGTATGCAAAGACGTCCTCGCCGTGTTTCACATCATCGATTACGATGGTGAGTCCGCCAGAAGCGCTTTTGGCAGCGTGGCTGTAGCTTGCGAGCGTGGCGGTGGCTCCCGCCATTAACAGGAGATCTCGTCTGGTAAGCCCGTCACGCTGACGAGAGAACAAGCGCTTGCTCATGGCCGATTCCTTTCCTGCAGGAGGTTCAGTGCAATGGGCAAATTTCGCACGAGCTTACCCCCGTGTGTCCAAAGCCCATACCGCAAATCCATGTCGTGCGTGCCACCGGAGTTTCAGCTGCGTCATAACCATCCGCCCGTGAACCCGGCGCGCCTCAGTCCGACCACCAAGGGCTCGCACCGACGCATGACGTTCCACAAGAGGCCGGTCCTGTAGTTTTCGATCATGAGAACGACGGGACCCTGGTCGATGCCGAAGTGATAAGGAGTCACCCACCATCCCGTTTCGCTGCCTTCAACCGCAAAGGTCTGGTTGAAGGATGGCTTGAAGCCGTAGAGGCGTGTCATCCCCAGTTGCATCTGTGCAAAGTTCCAGACAGTCGGAATGACGATCTCCGGAGCGAACGGCAGGGACCCCACAACCACCCAGGGGGACACGGTGCCATCGTCCGGTCCAAAGGGCGCGCCGCGCGCGGTATAGTCGTAGAATTCCCTTTCCACGCCATCGACTGTTCTCTTGATCCAGCCGGGACCGTCGCTCGCGGTGAAGCCCCAGCAATGCTCGCCGTAACCGGCAAAGTTCAACGGGTTGCGGATGGCGTATTGCTGCTGGACGTAGGTCGCATGGCGGCTGTTCTGGAAGTAGTCGCTGTTGTGATCGCGCATGAATTCATCGCGGATCCCGCGAAAATCAATCCACATATGCGAGAGCTGGTGGGTGAAGAGTGGCCCCGAATAAAGCAGTTCGCGTCCGTAGATGTTTCTCCATTCGTAGCTCTCGGTATAGGCGGAATAGGCGTCCGGAGGCAGCGGATGGGTCCTTGATCCCAATCCGAGAATGTAGAGCAGAAGCCCCTCGTCGTAACCACGCCAGCGATAGGGAATGAAGCCGCTTTCCGGTCGCCAGCCGTGGGTCAAGGTAGGCCCATGGTCACAGGCCCAGTTCCAGTCGGCCCGTTCGTAGAGCGTGTTGGCAAGCTGCCTAACCTCGACTTCGTCGGCGCTGTCGCCGTCGAAATAGGCGGCTACGGTCAAGGCTCCGGCAAACAGGAAGGCCGAATCGATCGTCGACAGCTCGCACTGCCAGACCCGCCGGCCGGTCTCGATGTCGAGGAAATGATAGAAGAAGCCCTTATAGCCAGACGCGTCGGGCTCCGGTCCCTGTGGGCAGGCCAGCAGGAATGCCAGCTTCTTTCGGGCGATCTTGGCCGCAAACTCGCGGATCAGGACGCCGCGCTCGACGACCACGGGAAGCGCCGCGAGCGCCATGCCGATCGCGGCTATGCTCGCCGGAGCGTTGGGCTCGGTCTTGTCGCGAACGAGCCCGTTGTCCGGGTTGGTGCAATGGAGGTAATAGAGCAGCGTCGTGAACTGGAGCCGGCCGAGGTCCTGGTCGGTCGGCATGCGAGTGAGTTTCGGGGCGATCGATAGCATCTGTGACATAGTTTTTAGCCAAGGATCACTCGGACGTCGTGGAAACGACCATCATCTGCTAACGGTATCTTTGTGTCCGCCAGCGGTGTGTCATCAAGGAGAATCGAACGTACCCCGCGACAGACGCCGGCCGTGTTGTCCACGTGGATGCGGTATGTCGATGATCCGTGCCTGTACTTGATTTCGAACTCCGGCCAGTCGGTCGGTACACATGGTTCGATCAAAAGAAACTGGGCCTGTCGGCGAAAACCAAGGATCGCCTCGAGCGCGACGCGGTACAACCAGCCTGCTGCTCCCGTATACCATGTCCAGCCACCGCGGCCGGTATTTGGCGGTGCGCCGTAGACATCGGCGCTGACGACATATGGCTCGACCCTGTAATGCTGAGCGTCCTGCTTCGTCGTCGCGTGATTGATCGGATTCAGCAGGTTCCAAAGCTCCAGCGCCCGATCGCCGTCGCCTTGCAGCGCAGTGGCCAACACGACCCAGGCAGCCGCATGGGTATATTGCCCGCCATTTTCTCGTATGCCGGGAACATAGCCCTTGATGTAGCCCGGCTGCAGCGAACCCTTGTCGAATGGCGGATCGAACAACTGGATCAGCTTGTCCCGCCGGCGCACGAGTCTTTGATAGGCCGCGCTCATCGCCCTTGACGCGCGTTCATCGTCGGCTTCGCCAGAGATGACGGCCCAGGCCTGCGGAAGGGCATCGATCTGGCACTCGTCGTTCGAAGAGGAGCCGAGCGGCGTGCCGTCGTCAAAATAGGCGCGGCGGTACCAGGAGCCGTCCCAGGCGTGTTCTTCCAAGGCCGCGCGCAATCCTTCAGCACGTTCGCAGCACCAAGTTTCGCGGCTTTCGTCTCCACGCGATGACGCGATCGTCGCAAATGATTTCAGCACCGTCAGGAAGAACCAGCCGTTCCAAACACTTTCACCTCGGCCCTCGGCGCCGACCTTGTTCATGCCGTCGTTCCAGTCGCCCGTTCCCATGAGCGGCAAACCGTGCTGACCGAGCCGGAAACCGTATTCCAATGCACGGATACAGTGTTCGTAGAGCGTATCGGTCCGTTCGCTGACGTCCGGTTTGCCGAAGTCCTCCTCCTGGCCCTCCTTGAGAACGGGTGACGTGATGAAAGGCACCTGCTCATTAAGAAGGTCAACGTCGCCAGTCGCCGAAACGTAGTGGTGGACGACGAAAGGCAGAAAATAGAGGTCGTCGGTGATCCGTGTGCGCACGCCGACGCCGGACGGCGGGTGCCACCAATGTTGAACGTCTCCTTCCGTGAATTGACGCGCGGCTGCTCGCAGAATGTGTGCGCGTGTCTCGTCCGGCGCGCTGTGGACCAACGCCATCACATCCTGAAGCTGGTCCCTGAAACCGAATGCGCCCCCGGACTGATAAAAGCCAGACCGCCCCCAGACGCGACAAGCCAGGACCTGATACAGCAGCCAGCGATTCATCATCAGATTCATGCCGACGTCCGGTGTCGAGACCTGAACCGTATCCAGCAAATCGTTCCATTGACAGCATATGGCCGCGAAGCTTTCGCTCGCACGTTCCGGGTCGGCATAATCGCGCACAAGTCTGCGGACCTGCTCGTGGCTGCGGGCCTGCCCCAGAACAAAGATAACCTCCTTGCTCTCGCCGGGTGCCAGGGAGATCTCTACCATCAGCGCGGCACAGGGGTCCTGCAAGGGACCGAAGCTTTCTGCCAAATCGGTTCGCCCTAGGGCCGCTGGCGAGGACACTGAACCGTGTTTCCCAAGAAATTCCGCGCGGTCGGATGTCGTCGACCTCGGAGGCTGGCTGGCGGCCGCAAACGCAAGCCTTTTCGCGAAAACGCCGGCCCATGAGTTCCGTGCCATGATCGCATTCGATTTCGCATCGCGTTCGCAGACGATTTGCATTGCCGTGTCGTCACGCTGGGTTCCCAACACCCATTCGGCGAAATACGTTGCGGTCAGATGGCGAGTTCGCGCGTCGTCATTGCTCAGCCTCAAATACATCACCTTGACCGGATCTTCCGGCGGAACATGCACCGTCAATTCGTGGTTCAGGCGCCGGCTACGGCTTACATAGCGACTATAGCCCTGGCCGTGATGAACAGTCACGAACGTTCCATGTCCAAGTGGCAGAGGCGTCGGAGTCCAGACGTCGCCGCTCTCCTCGTCCCTCAAGTAGATGACCTCGCCTGGCGTATCCGAAACGGGGTCGTTCGACCACGGCGTCAACCGGTTCATTTGGCTGTTGCCCCACCAGGTGTAGCCGAGCCCCGCCTCAGTCGTCAGGCAGCCGAAGTCCGGGTTGGCCAAAACATTGCTCCAAGGTGCGGGCGGCAAGGCCGGTGCTCGCGACTTAACGCCGTCCACCATGACGACATATTCGCGTCCCGAGGGGGTGAACCCCCCGAATCCGTTCCAATATAGCAAATCTTTAGTGGATGTGGTCGAAGCCGGCTCCGGGGGCTCTTCGCCCGTTTGAGCGGCCAGAATACGTGCAGGAAGTGATGCGGCGGGGGATTGCCGGTCGAACAGGCTTGCGAGAGGCCTGCCGCCATCCGGCAAGACGATCCGCGCTGCGGCCGTGATTGCATCCAGGTGATCGCTCGGGACCGTCGCTGCAGAAAGGACAAAGATTCCGCCTGGTTTGCCCAGCATTCCGGTTTGCGGGCCGGCTCGCAGATCTTTGGCAAGCCGCTCGGCACTACTCGCGCCACGCCTGTCATATAACGCAAGATCGAACAGCAGACCTCGGCGGCGGGCGAAGTCGTGCGCCATCCTCACTTCGCGAATGAGCGCGGCATCCCCGTCGCCATTCACGCGAACCAGCATGATTGGAAGATCACCGGAAATTCCGTGGGACCAAAGCGCTCCCCTATCCAGTGGATTTTTCTTCAGTGCCCTGGCCAATCGCATGGCCGGATTTGCAAACAGGATGCTCCCGGCAAGCTGGTTGAACAGCGACACGTCGCCGGGGGTTAAGTTCGAGCCCTGAAGCTCGCCTTGATACGCCTCCAGCGCTTCGGAGAAGGCGCGGTCCGCCCCCTCGATTGTCGAGTAGCGTTCGGCTATTTCCTGGGCCGCCTGTTGATTGTCCGTCGCTCCCGTGACAAAGGCGGCGCGCACCTTGGCTTTGGGTTTCAGATGGACAATCCTTTGCAGGCAGAAGATCGCATCGAGCACCGGCCCGGTCGACTTGGAAAGCATGGCACCTGGGTCCAGCATCGCGGGGTCAGCCGTCGTGCGGCCCCTTCCGAGGAATTTGAGCCGATCGGTCTCATGGGCGACTTCTGCCCGGATCTGTTGATCTGATGATGAAACATGGACGGCCCAGACGGGTGGCTCTGCCGCATCGCGCGGCCGGCGTCGCGCAAACAAAGCACCGGTCGCGTCATCGTGCTGCGTCTCCACGAAGAGCTTGGCAAAGGCCGGATGCGCCCTGTCCGCGCGGCGATCGTTCAGGCAGACCTCGGAATAGCTGGTAAGATCGAGGGTCCGCTCTCGTCCGCCATGGTTGACGACGGTAAGCTCACGCACTTCCGCGTCGGCATCCTGCGCGACGCAGACTTTCCAGGAGATTTCAATGTCTTCGGAACGACAGGAGAACTCGGCCCGGTCTCCGTGAAAAGAGTGCGCGTAGCTGTTTGCAGGCTGGAAAACGGGTTGCTTGCCGATAGACCACACCGTTTTGTCCGCCTGGTCGCGGACGTAGCAAACCTGCCCCCAGCAATCTCGCGTGACATCTTCGCGCCACCGCGTGACGTCAAGGCTCCGCCAGATGGCACAACCCGCGCCTGCATCAGTAACCATGACGCTGTAACGGCCGTTGGAAAGCAGGGCGACGGCTGGGCCTGTATCCGCCAGCTCAGGCGAGCTGTCGTGTCTCGTCACCTCGGGCGGTCTGCGGCCTTGATTTGTTTTTGACATTGACGTTTCCCAGCTCAACCGACGACATGGACTTCGAAAGCAGGACCATCACGGTAACCGCCGCCGGAGCCTCCGCGGGCTAGATCATTTCATGTCGCACCGAAACGGTGAAATGATTTAACCCTTTGTAATCATGCAACTAATAAAATGCCGCACACGTTTCCCGGAATTGCTCTAGCCAGCGACGTGTCCGTTCCATACTCTCACTGCGGGTACCTCGTGGTAGTAGGTGAGGACGCTTAACGTGCCGGTATTCAGGAGAAAATGCTGCCCTGCGCGTGGTGGCAGGCCGATCCATCGCGCTGCAAGCACGCGCAGCACGTGCCCATGCGCAAATAGCGCAACGTCGCCCTTCGCAGCCCGGACGCGCGTCACGACCTGATCCACACGAGCACCCACCTGACTGGGCGTCTCGCCGCCGGGGCAACCATCCCGGAAAATCAACCAGCCCGGCCTCTTCGCCTGGATTTGCTGGGGTGTATGCCCCTCGTATTCGCCGTAGTTCCACTCCATCAAGCTTCGGTCGCCGAGGGCGGCGGCGCCGAGACCCACCAAGTCACAAGTCTCCCGTGCCCGCTGCAGCGGGCTTACGAGAACGAGCGCGAACGTGTGCCGAGCCAACACCGGCCGCATCCTTTCCGCCTGTCGTCGTCCGTTGTCGGTCAAGGGGACGTCTGTTGTGCCCGTGTGTTGCCCGCTCAGACTCCACTCGGTCTCCCCATGCCTGATCACGAATACGTTCACGTCCAGCCCTCCCGGCTCAGACGTTGTCCCCTTCCGTAGAGGTTTTCCGGGACACTGCTGTCGTGTCTTTCACGCCCCACTTCCATCCGCTGATCGCAAGCATGTCGTCGCCATGCTTTTCGATATATTCGCGATGCTCGATTAGCTTCTCGTGAATTGCCTGCTTGAAATAGGCGGCACGGGCACCGAGTTGCGGCAGCCGATCGATGACATCCTCGACGAGGTGGAACCGGTCGAGCTCGTTCAGGACCACCATGTCGAACGGGGTGGTCGTCGTGCCTTCCTCCTTGTAACCGCGCACGTGCAGGTTGCCGTGATTTTTTCTGCGATAGGTGAACCGATGGATCAGCCACGGATAACCGTGGAAGGCGAAGATGATCGGCTTGTCCCTTGTGAAGAAGGCGTCGAAATCACGGTCCGATAGCCCATGCGGATGCTCCTCCGCAGGTTGCAGCTTCATCAGGTTGACGACATTGATCACCCGCACCTTCAGCTCGGGCAGGTGTTCGCGGAGCAGTTGCACCGCCGCAAGTGTTTCGAGGGTCGGGACGTCGCCGCAACAGGCCATAACGACATCGGGCTCGCTGCCCTTGTCGCTGCTCGCCCAATCCCAGATGCTGAGGCCCATGGCGCAGTGCCTAACGGCCTCGCTCATCGTCAGCCATTGCGGCGCAGGCTGTTTTCCGGCGACGACCACGTTGACGTAGTCGCGACTGCGCAGGCAGTGGTCCGTGACGCACAGCAGGGTGTTGGCGTCCGGCGGCAGGTAGACGCGGATCACGTCCGCCTTTTTATTGACGACATGGTCGATGAAGCCAGGGTCCTGATGGCTGAAGCCGTTGTGATCCTGTCGCCAGACATGCGAACTGAGGAAATAGTTCAGTGAGCCGATGGGTCTGCGCCACGGGATTTCGCCACACACCTTGAGCCACTTGGCATGCTGGTTGAACATTGAGTCGATGATGTGGATGAAGGCTTCGTAGCAGGAGAAGAAGCCGTGGCGGCCTGTCAGCAGGTAGCCTTCCAGCCATCCCTGGCACTGGTGCTCGCTCAGTACTTCCATGATGCGGCCGTCCGGCGAGAGATGGTCGTCCTCCGGATAGATATCCGCCATGTAGCAGCGATCGGTTACCTCAAGCACATCCTGCCAGCGGTTGGAGTTGTTCTCGTCCGGACTGAACAGCCGGAAGTTCTTGCTCTCCAGGTTCGCCTTCATCACGTCGCGCAGGAACTTGCCCATGGCGCGGGCTGACTCGGCCATAGTCGCGCCAGGGCTGGTTACCTCCACGGCGTAGTCCCTGAAATTCGGCATCTTCAAATCACGCAAAAGCAACCCGCCGTTGGCGTGGGGGTTGTCGCTCATCCGGCGGTGGCCCGCCGGAGCGAGCGATGCAATTTCAGTCGTGAGCCGACCGGTCTCGTCGAAAAGCTCCTCGGGCCGATAGCTTTTCATCCATTGTTCGAGAATGCGGATATGCTCCGGCTTGTCCATCTCGCCCATGGGCACCTGATGCGATCGCCAGTAGTCCTCGCATTTCTTGCCATCGATCTCCGGCGGGCACGTCCAGCCCTTTGGCGTCCGAAAGACAATCATCGGCCATGCCGGGCGCTTGAGATTGCCGTTCGTGCGGGCATCGGCCCAGATTTCCTTGATCTTGCCGACCACAGTGTCGAGCACGCCTGCGAGCTTCTGGTGAACATCCTCGGGATCACGGCCCTCGACAAAATATGGCCTGTATCCCATCCCCTCGAAGAACTTGCGCAATTCCTCCTCGGGAATGCGGGCGAGGAAGCAGGGGTTGGCAATCTTATAGCCGTTCAGGTGAAGGATCGGCAGCACACAGCCGTCGCGGGCAGGATTGAGGAATTTGTTGCTTTGCCAGCCGGTCGCGAGCGGACCGGTCTCGGCCTCCCCGTCGCCAACGACACAGGCGATGATCAGATCGGGATTGTCGAATGCCGCGCCATAGGCATGGCTGAGCGCGTATCCGAGTTCGCCGCCCTCGTGGATGCTGCCGGGTGTCTCGGGCGCGACATGGCTCGGTATGCCGCCGGGGAAGCTGAACTGCTTGAACAGCCGCTTCATCCCTTCCGTATCCTCGCTGATATTCGGATAGAACTCACTATAGGTGCCTTCGAGATAAGCGTGCGCCACCAATGACGGTCCGCCGTGGCCGGGGCCGATGACGTAGATCATGTTGAGATCGTCGCGTTTGATGACCCGGTTCAGATGCACATAGAGCATGTTGAGACCGGGCGACGTCCCCCAGTGGCCGAGCAGTCGCGGCTTGATATGCTCGCGCTTCAGGGATTCCCGCAATAGCGGATTGTCGAGCAGATATATCTGGCCGACTGAGAGATAGTTGGAAGCTCGCCAGTAGGCGTCCATCAAGCGGAGTTCCGCGGATGACAGCACGGCTGCTACATGTGACTTGCCTGATGTTGTCTCGTTCATCGCTGCCGTTTCAAGCGAAGTCATCTGCACCTCCCGATCATAATGACATTACTGAAATCTCTCCGGCTTGCTGTGATGCAAGCTATTGCAATCGCACGACTATGCGACCGTCGATCTTGCCCGCTTCCATGCGATGAAAGATGTCGTTGATGTTCTCGAGGCTCTCCCACGAGAAATAAGGCTTTACCTTGCCTTCCGCCGCGAACACGAGCGATTCCTCAAGGTCTTGACGGGTGCCCACGATTGATCCACGCACGGTTATGCGTTTCAGGACGGTCTCGAAAACCGGCAAGGACATCATTCCGGGGGGAAGGCCGACCAAGACCATCGTACCTTTCGACCGCAGGAAACCAAAGGCCTGTTCCATGGCGGCGGGAGAGACAGCGGTCACGAGCACTCCGTGAACGCCGCCGCTCGTGGCCTTCTGTACCTGCTCGATTGCATCTTCTGACTTGCCGTTTATTGCGATGTCGGCGCCAAGTTGCTTAGCCAGCGCCAGCTTGTCTTCGAATATGTCGGCGGCCACTACGTGCATTCCCATTGCCTTGGCATATTGCACCGCCATGTGGCCGAGACCCCCGACGCCCGAGATGGCCACCCATTCACCGGGACGGACTTCCGTTTCCTTCAGCCCCTTGTAGACGGTCACTCCCGCGCAGAGAACGGGCGCGGCGGCTCCGAATTCCAACCCATCAGGAATCTTTCCGACGAACTCGGGATCTGCCAGTCCGAACTCCGCGAAGGTGCCGTTCACTGAGTACCCGGTGTTCGATTGCGAAGCGCACAGCGTTTCCCAACCGGTCCGGCAATAGGTACAGTAACCGCAAGCGGTGTGGAGCCATGGCACCCCAACCTTGTCACCTTCTTTCACTCTCCTCACGCCGGCGCCCACGGCTGAGACGAAGCCAACACCCTCATGCCCTGGAATAAAGGGCGGGGCCGGCTTAACGGGCCAATCGCCGTTTGCCGCATGCAGATCGGTATGGCACACGCCCGTCGCTTCATATTTTACCAGGACCTGCCCCGCGCCAGGCGTTGGGACTTCCATCTCCTCTATGGTCAGCGGAGCGCGGAACTGGCGTACGACAGCCGCCTTCATTGTCTGTGCCATTTGCATTCCCCTCCATCTCATACGGCTTCAGAGACACCTCTCAGGGGGGTGCCGAGAGTTTGCGTTGTGAACGGCAGCGCTATTGAGTGTAGGGATCTGGAAAATGCTCCACGATGCCCCTGACCCCGTGGACACTCTCAGCCACGATCCGCGCGGCCCTGCGACAAGCGGCCGTCTCGACTTGGCCCCAAAAGTGCACGATCCCCTCGGTGACCGTGACAGTCACGTCCAGTTCTTCCAGACCCGTGTTTTCGCCGAGGCGAACAAGGATGCTGCGTCGAATGGCTTCGTCGCCCGCTGCTGTTTCGTCTGGCTTCGTTGAAAAAATTGCCTGCAGCAGGTCGGCGCGGCTGACGATGCCGACCAGTTCCCCATCGCGCATTACGGGGATGCGCTTGATACCGCGTTCCTGCATGAGCCCTGCAACGCGCGCAAGGGGCGCTTCCTCCTCAATGGTTACGGGGTTGGCCGTCATGACGTCGCCGACGCGCCACGAGCATCGCCTGATGAAGGCGTTCGCCCTGTCATCGGGATCGATCGCCATGTCCGCCATCAACACGGATGCTCCACTGCAGAGTTCCGTCCGCCGGATCAGGTCGCCCTCACTGATGACGCCGAGCAAGCGCCCATCGTCGTCAACGACCGGGACGCCGCTTACGTGGTGGTCGAACATCAGCTTGGCTGCCTGTCTAACGCTGTTGTCAGGCGACAGTTTGACAACCTTTGTCGTCATCACATCCTTGACAAGCATATCGATCGAACTCCGGTACAGACGTCTCCGCCACTACGGCACCGCGCCTATAAGACGCGCGAAAGATGCTGTAGCGCCTTGGACCGCTGCGAAGCTGAGTTGAGCCGTACTCAAGCAAGCTCCGCGACGATCTCAAGCGTGGCCCATGGAGATCCGCCTGATTGTGAACCCCTCCGTCCTGTGCTGCCATTCCGAAAAGCGAATTGCAGCGGAAAGATGCTGAACGCCGACTTCCTCGTGTGACGATAAGGCAAAAGGGACCGGTCGGCATTGACCGGAGTCAATATATCGACACTTGCTCCGGCGAATCGAGAAGCTCGTCCGGCGCTGATTTCGTCGATATCAGCGCGTTGCCAGATGCTCCCCGACAAACTCGCCCAGCGTCTGACACAGCAGAGTGCTGCCATGCGGATCGGGTATGTCCATCAAGCCTCGCCTAGTTCAGTCCGCCCGGAAGCGCACCCGGTCCGCTTGGATTTGACGGAGATCAATGCTCAAAAGGCAGTGTTGGTGTATGTGCGATCAGAGACTGGGACCGCCCTCCGTTCAAGCCGAGGAGTAGACCGAATGCCTCAGCCGACTATCTCATCATTCGCAGACGCCTCGCCTATGCGCTCGATGCCTGGCAGCGTTCTATCCTGCTTCTCGACGTGATGCGCCAGCGCGGTGAACAGTACCGAGAATACAGCGCGCAGACCGCTCCGCACGTGCTGAACTAGGACGCGGAACTGTCCTCGACGGTCGCACGCTCGATAGACCGGTCAACTGTGCTCGCCCAGATAATCCCGCCCGGGGGCGGCGTTGTCGACACGCTGAAGCGATCCTTCGTCCCCATCGAGCGGCGAGCCGACCACGCAAGCCTTGCGTGATCGGCAACTGCCAGGCCGGCGGAGCGCTGATGAGCCTCGCATCGCTGCGCCCGGAACTGTTCAGTCCGTTCGTCGTCCCACCAAACGAATGAGTTCGAGGGGTCTCCGGCAGAACGCTCAGCAGCGTGGCACGGCCTACGCAGTGGACCTGGCCTGGTCCCGCCGCTGAGAGCTCTTCCAGTTAAGACGACGCTTTACCTCATCGATCATCGGGAGAAGCACGGCCGGAAGGTGTCGGTGAACCGCAGAGCAAGGTGCAGATTATCGGTGATCGCATCGAATAATTCTTGGCGTTAGAATACCTGAAAGGGTGGAGTGTGACGCAGTCTGCAGATAATAAAAGACCTGACTCCGGCGTGTCGGACGACTCGATCAACATGCTGCTGCGGTTTGCCGTTATGATGCTTCGTTCCGGGGGCACCGCGATCCGTACCCGCGAACTGGTGGGGGCGATGGCGCACCGCCTCAACCTGGAAACGCCATCGGTGAGTCTCACGCTCGAGTCCGTCACCCTCAGTGTTTACCACGGCAGCGAACAGTTCGTAGCGATGCGCGAGGTCGGTCCGCCCGGAATCGACTTCAGGCGCATCGGTGAGTTGGAGCGGCTTGCGAACGCGTTAGAGCCAACGGCACCGCCACACCGGATAGCGAAAGAACTTGCTGAAATCGAAGCGCGGGCGCCTCAATATACCGGCTGGCAGATGGCGATCGCGATCGGCCTGGCCAGCGGAGGCTTTGCGTTCCTCAACGGAGCGGCCCTGCCGGAAATGGCCAGCGCCGCGATCGGTGGCGGCATAGGTCAAGGATTGCGCTGGTGGTTGACCCGCCGCCAATTGACACACTTCGGCACGGCGGCACTGGCTGCCATAACCGCTGCAGGAACTTACGTTCTGGTGGCAGCGCTGGCGCGCCGTGCAGGGTTTGCGTTCTCGCACTATGCTGCGGGCTTCATCTCCACCATACTATTTCTCATCCCCGGCGTTTCGCTGATTGCAGGACTGTTCGATCTGTTGCAGCATCAGACGGTGGCCGCCTTGAGCCGGCTGGCATATGGCGCGCTGATCCTGTTCATCGTCGCTTCGGGGCTGAGCATCGTGGTGACTGTTGCGGCCATCGAGCTGTTGCCACGCTCGGCGCCGGCCGAGCTTGCCTATCCGTTGCGCCTTTCGTTGCGCGCCGTCGCGAGCTTCGTTGCCGGCTGCGGCTTCGCCATGCTGTTCAACAGCACGCCACTTTCGTTGGTTGTCGCGGGCATCGTGGCGCTGGCGGCGAATAGCGTGCGCCTCGTCCTGATCGACATGGGAATGCCGTTGGCGCCGGCGGCGTTCATCGCCGCGTTGTTGATAGGAATCATCGCCATTCTTGTGAGCCGGCGGTTGGACGCAGAGCTCATGGCGATTGTTACCGCGCCGGTCGTCATCATGATTCCGGGTCTCTACGTATTCGAGATGCTTGTTCTGCTCAACCGGGGGCAGACGCTCGAGGCCATGCAGGCCTCGGGGGCAGGGATCTTCGTGATCAGCGCGCTCGCGATGGGGTTGAGCGTGGCGCGCCTCGCAGTCCCGTGGGAAAGTTAGTCGATGCGGGAAAGCTGTTCTATAGGGTGGTAGCCGCCGTCGATGAAGAACGTATCGCCGCGCGGCCTCGTATGCGAACAACGCAGTGCGCCTCCGCCATCATCGTTGCTCCCCCCATCAAAGCAGAATGTTTGAGGGCGCCCGTCTCACAAAGGCCTGTTTGAGGCTCATGTTGTGTCGAACGCCGGCCTGCGCGCTACCGATCGAAACGAGGCGTGTGGCCGCCTGCCTGATATTGACAGCTCCTATCCCGCGCTAGTCGACGATGTGGTAGCCGCCGTCGACGTAAAGCACCTGGCCGGTTATGAGTCGCGCCGCGTCGTGGGCGAGAAACGCGGTCGCCATGCCGACGTCATCAATGTCGACGAGCTCGTTGGCCGGTGCCTTCAGCTTCGTCTTTTCAAGCAGCGCGTCGAATTCCGGGATACCGGAAGCGGCTCGGGTGGCAAGCGCCCCCGGCGATATGGCGTGGACGCGAATGCCCTTGGAGCCAAGCTCGGCGGCCATGTAGCGCACGGCGCTTTCGAGCGCTGCCTTGGCGACCCCCATGATGTTGTAGTTCTCCACCACCACCTGTGACCCGTAATAGGTCATTGTGAAAAGCGTCCCACCGTTCTTCATCAGCGGCTCCGCGAGTTGCGCCATACGGATGAAGGACCAGCAGGAAATCTCCATCGTAGTCAGAAACCCCTCGCGCGGCGCATCGGTCACACGCCCGCCGAGGGTGTCCCTCGGGGAGAAGGCGATCGAGTGGACGAGGAAGTCGAGCTCTCCCCAGGTTTCGCCGATGCGCTCGAAGACCGCCTCGATCTGTCCAGGCACCGCCATGTCGAGCGGCAGGAAGATCGGGGCGTCGAGCTCGCGTGCCAGCGGCTCGACATGTGGCTTTGCCTTGTCGTTGAGATAGGTCACCGCGAGTTCCGCGCCCAAGGCACGAAACGCGCGGGCACAACCCCAGGCAATAGAGCGATCGTTGGCAATGCCGACGATCAGGCCCTTACGACCTTCGAGAAGCTTGGCCTTGACGGTTGGAATGGACATGCGGCAGTCTCCAGTCAGGCGTTGGGAGCGCTGATGAGCGCCAAGGTATGGCGCGCGATCATCAGCTCTTCGTCGGTTTGAAGGACATGAACGGCAACCCGGCTCTCGGCCGTTGAGATCAACGCAGCGCCAGCCTCGTTTGCCGCCGGATCGAGCTCTGCCCCGAGCCACGCGAGGCCTTCGACGATACGTGCGCGGATCGAGGGCGAGTTCTCGCCGACGCCCGCGGTAAAGACGAAGGCATCGATTCCTCCCAGTGCCGCCGCGAGCATGCCCGCATTGAGCACACACCGGTAAACGAAATGAGCAACGGCGAGCGCGGCATGTGGGTCGTCACTCGCCAGAAGATCGCGCATGTCGTTCGAGAGGCCCGACAACCCTTTGAGCCCGGCGTCATGATAGAGGAGATCCGAGACGGCTTGCGCCTTCATGCCCTTCTGGAGGATCAGGTAGAGGACGACGCCCGGATCGAGCTGGCCCGGCCGCGTCCCCATCGGCAACCCGTCGAGGGCGGTGAAGCCCATTGTGCTCTCGATGCTGCGGCCGTCGCGCAACGCGCACATCGAAGCACCGCTGCCGAGATGAGCGACGACGACGCGCCCCTTGGCCGCTCTCGACGCCACGTCTCGGAGCCGCTCGGCGATATATTCATACGAAAGTCCGTGAAAGCCGTAGCGCCGGACACCCTCATCATAGAAGCTTCGCGGCAGGGCATAGCAATCGGTGTGCCTGGCGTGGCCACGATGAAAGGCAGTATCGAAGCAGGCGACCTGTGGCACATCCGGATTGATCTCCATCGCCAGACGAATCGGCGCAAGGTTGTTCGGCTGATGCAGAGGTGCGAGGTCCTGGTAGCCTGCGAGGCGGTCGAGCACGTCCGCATCGATCAGCACGGGCCGCTTGTAGTCGGGACCGCCGTGCACGACCCGGTGACCGACTGCCTGCAACTCGAAGCCCTCCAGCGTTAGGAGCCAGTGTCTAGCCTCGGTAATGGCGGCCGGAAGATCGCGAACTGCCTTCGCGTCATAGGTCTGGTCGATGAGTTGGGTGCCGTCGGCCGCCGTCGCCTGCAGACGCGGCCGGGTCCCGATGCCGTCGACTTTCCCGCGAATCTGATGCGTCAGGTCCATGCCGGCGATGCCGAAAACCTGGAACTTGAGGCTCGATGAGCCGGCGTTGACGACAAGGAGCGCGTCCATGGCGCTACACCGCTGCCACTTGCGCGGCCCGTCGCCGCGCGGAGCAGAGCGCAGCGACAGCGCATGATGCAAGGCGCGTGCGCACCGAATCCGCCCGTGAGGTGAGCACGATCGGCACACGGGCGCCAAGGACGATGCCGGCTGCATCAGCATGGGTAAGAAAAGTCAGGTTCTTGGCCAGCATGTTCCCGGCTTCGAGATCCGGCACCACGAGGATGTGGGCGTGGCCGGCAACCGGCGAATTGATTCCCTTGATGCGCGCGGCTCCCGGATCAATCGCGTTGTCGAAGGCCAGTGGTCCTTCAAGCAGGCCGCCCGTGATCTGGCCGCGTTCGGCCATCTTGCAAAGCGCGGCGGCTTCGATCGTCGAAGGAATTTTGGCCGTCACCGTCTCGACCGCCGAAAGAATGGCAACACGGGGCTCGCCGAGACCGATCGTGACCCAGAGATCGATCGCGTTCTGCACGATGTCGCGCTTGGCTTCGAGGTCAGGAAAGATGTTGATCGCCGCGTCCGTGATGAACAGCGTGTCGGCGTGGCCGGGCACGTCCATCACGAAGACGTGGCTGATTCGCCGCTCGGTCCGAAGGCCCGTGGCAGAGGCGGCGACCTCGTGCATCAGTTCGTCGGTATGAAGGCTGCCCTTCATCAGGAGTTCGCCCCTGCCCTCGCGGATCAATGCGACCGCCTTGGCGGCCGCGGCATGGCTGTGCGGGACATCGACGATCTCTCGCCGCCCAAGATCGAGCCGGTGTTCCGCCGCGACATTGCGGATCTTGGCTTCCGGCCCGACCAGTATAGGCGTGATTAGCCCCATCTCGGCGGCTTCTATGGCGCCACTCAGCGAAGTTTCATCGCAAGGATGCGCCACGATGGTGACCGCGGGCGCCTCGGCTCGTGCGGCCGCAATCAGGCGGTCATATTTGGACGGCTGGGTCGCCAGCGTGGTCACCTCGGACACTCGGAACTCCCTCTCCAGTCAGGATGCGTTGCGATCACGTGCGGCCTTGCGCACCATGAGAGGGACCGGCGCTTCGCCGCTCAGGCCAAAAAGCGCTGTCACGCTTTGCAGCCGCTCGGCGGCAATGCCAGTCAGCAGCCCGGGAGCCTCCAGGACCTCTCGTAGCGCGGCAAAGGCAGCGCGGCGTTCCTCGATTTTCTCCGGCAGCAATTTTGGAATGGCCGCAAGCGCCGCCTCCTCGTCGACCAGCAACATGAAATACTGCGTGCGCATCAGTGCCTTGAACTCGGCAAGCGTCAATTGCTTGGCGGAGGGATGAGCGCGCCGAAGTCGACGGACCGTTTCGAAACCGCGCTCATCGACTCTGCCGCGCGCCATGCCGACAAAGAGCAGCGCCCGGGCGAGTGCCTCCCGAAGCCCGCCCTTTGCCATGTCAGCTTTGAGCGCCGCGATCCTGTTTTCCAGCAGCGCGTGGTGCAGCAGGTTCTTTGCCGCCTTGCGTGGACGGCGCTCGGTCTTCGTGTCGATACCGAGCGCGGCTTGCAAGGCGGGCGCGCCATAGACCGCGCGGAACGTCTGTTCTGAAAGATGTTCGACCATCTGTCGCCAAGCTTCCAGCCCGTCGACGACCTGCCGGGACATGTTCTCTTGTAGCGCGAGGAGCGGGTTGTCAGGCGCCGCCGGTTGACGCGCGTCGCGGACGAGCCCGGCGGCCGCCTGGACCCAAGCCATGACGGGATTGCCAGGACCGAACACTTCATATTGCAAGCGCAACGGGTGGATGCTCCGCATCGCCTCCGCCATCGGTGGCGTCACCATCCCCTTGATCCAAGGCTGCAGGTAGGTTCGGTACAGCGCCAGATTGATCTCCGAGACTCGGGCGGCCGCAGCGAAGCGGCGGTCGTCCTCAAGATCGTTGCCGCCGAAGGCACGGATGTCGTCGAGCGTGCGCGCCTCGCAGCGCATAATCCATTCGCCGCTGACCAAGTCCGGATTCTCGACAGCCGGCCCCACTGGCTCCAGCACCGCTTCGTAAAGGCCGGGCGGCAGCACGTCGATCAGGTCGATATTCGAGGCGAACTCGTCGTGTTCCTTGCGGGCCACACCGGCGGAAACAAAGATGCCGAGGTGCCCGATCTTCTCGTGCACCGTGTAGACGATGGTCTGGCCGTGTGCACGGATCTCGTCGACGCTGTCGTAAAGATCCAAAATCCAGTCGAGCGCCTGCGCCGGTGGAGTGATGTTGTCGCCCTTTGAGCAGAAGACGACGATCGGCGAGCGGATGTTGCGCATGTCGATGGTGGTGCCGTCGGAGGTCTGGATCTCGCCCGCCGCAAGCTTGTTGCCGACGAAGAGCTCATCGACGATGAACTGCATCTCCTCTGCATTCAGCCTCACATGCCCGCCCCACCAGCGCTCGAAGCCGAGATAGCGGCCAGCCTCGGTGTCTACCTTGGAATAGAGGTTATATTGCTTGGTCCAGAGCGTGTTAGCGGGGTTCTGGTTCTCAAAGTTCTGCACCAACCAGGCGCCATCGAATATGCCGGCGCCAAGATCGCCGGTCAGCGCAGTCAGCCAGCTGCCGCCAAGCAGGCCTCCCGAATAGCGCATCGGATACTGGCCCCGGATACCTGCCCAATAGGAAAGCGGCGCGCCCGCGATAATAATCGGGCCGAACAGTTCCGGGCGCAACGAGGCAAGGATCATCACGGCCCAGCCGGCCTGGCAGTTGCCGATGACGCAGGGCTTGCCATCGGCATCGGGGTGGCGGGCGATCACTGTTTCGAGGAAGATCGCTTCGGAGCGAGTGATATCCTCAATGGTTTGGCCGGGAACCGGTTCAGGAAGAAAGCCTATGAAATAACAGGCGTGGCCCGCCTTCATCGCGACCCCGATCTCACTGTCTGCCTTGAAGCCACCAATGCCGGGTCCGTGGCCGGCGCGCGGATCGACGACGACAAACGGCTTTTTCAATGGATCGATCACCGCGCCGGCGGGCGGCACGATCCGGACGAGTGCATAGTTGACGGGACGATCGAGCTTGCGGCCGTCGCAGACGAGTTCCGCATCGTAGTCAAGCACGTTTGGCGCGGGCTGCGCCGTATGCTCTTCGTACTGCGCCGCGCGCTGCCGCATCACGTCCAGAAACAGGATGGAGCGTTGCCAGGCATCGAGCGCATAGGCGTAGGCATCCGCAAGGGTCGGTATTGTCGGGATCGAGGATTGCTCAGGCATCTGTCCACTCCTCGGCGCGACCGAAGGTCGGCCCCATTCCTGCATACAAATATGAGCACGATCTTTGTTGAGCGGTGATCTGCGTCAAAGAAGGCGAGCGGCAAGGCCGCAACATTATCCAATTATTGAAAACCCGTGGATGGCTCTGGTTTTATGAGATTTTATTTTACGGGTTCGAAGAGCATAACAATGCCTTGTTACGGCGGTTTGACAAATCCCAAAAGTTGCAATGCCCGGCCGACCGTCATCGTCTGAAGCATCGCACTGAAAAGGACCCTCCGCAAGACGGCCCTTGAAATTCAAGCCCTAGCCGATGTGGCGGGGTTGCTCCATTTGATGGTGTACTCGGTTTTCTCAGACAAGAAATCTTCCTACGTGAACTGATTTCGAATGCCGCAGATGCCTGCGAGAAGCTGCGTTACGAGGCGATCGTTGCGCCCGAACTGCTCGGCAACGAGCCTGCGCCGCCATCCTCTCCGCCAGCGGTTTCAGCCAACGCTTTGGTTTTGTTTGGCTTGCCAGAACGGCAAAAGAGGTGCTTACACCTCCTCGATGGTTACCGGGTTGGCCGTCATGACGTCGCCGACGCGCCATGAGCATCGCCTGATGAAGGCGTTCGCCCTGTCATCGGGATCGATCGCCATGTCCGCCATCAACACCGATGCTTCACTGCAGAGTTCCGCCCGTCGGATCAGGTCGCCCTCGCTGATGACGCCGAGCAAGCGCCCATCGTCGTCAACGACCGGGACGCCGCTTACGTGGTGGTCGAACATCAGCTTGGCTGCCTGTCTGACGCTGTTGTCAGGCGACAGTTTGACAACCTTTGTCGTCATCACATCCTTGACAAGCATATCGATCGAACTCCGGTACAGACGTCTCCGCCACTACGGCACCGCGCCTATAAGACGCGCGAAAGTTGTTGTAGCGCTTTGGATCGCTGCGAAGCTGAGTTGAGCCATACTCAAGCAAGCTCCGCGACGATCTCAAGCGTGGCCCATCGAGATCCCGCCTGATTGTGAACTCCTCCATTCTGTGCTGCCATTCGGAAAAGCGAATTGCAGCGGAAAGATGCTGAACGCCGACTTCCTCGTGTGACGATAAGGCCAAAGGGACCGTTGGCATTGACCGGAGTCAATATATCGACACTTGCTCCGGCGAATCGAGAAGCTCGTCCGGCGCTGCTTTCGTCGATATCGGCGCGTTGCAGGATGCTCCCCGACAAACTCGCCCAGCCTCTGCCACAGCAGAAGCTATGCGGACGCAACCCGCGCCTAAGCCAGTCCGCCGGGAGCGCGCCCGCTCCGCCTGGATTTGATGGAGATCAATGCGCAGAAGGCGGTGTTGGTGTATGTGCGATCAGAGACTGGGACCGCCCTTCGTTCAAGCCGAGGAGTAGACCGAATGCCTCAGCAATCGGCAACTGCCAGGCCGGCTGGGCGCCGATGAGCCTCGCATCGCTGCGCCCGGAACTGTTCGGTCCGATCGTCATCACACCAAACGAATGACTTCAAGGGTACCCAGGAGAACATGGGGACGCCGGTGCTAGATCAAGTGGGGTTCGAATTGATCATATACGTCGCCGAGATTTCAGGACGCGGCATCGCCGCTTTTGACGCAGCCAACGACATTGAAGCGCAAGCGCAGTTGGCAAACAGGGGACTCCTACGGGACCTGATTGTCTTGCAGAATGAGGGTCGCGCACTCTGGGATGGTGTCGCGGACATCCATTTGCGGACGGCGACCCCTGAGGAGACCGAGATCTGGCAAACAAGCCGGACGGCGGCTGTTCAGTCAGGTGAGGATTCCGATGACGAGGGTCGACATGTCTTCCTAGTCCCCGTCGTCGATCCTTCTCATGACAATTTCGACGATGACGATAACCCCCACCATGACGAGGACCGTGACGGCGACTGAAAACGGATGACGCGGCCCTGATCGAGGAAGGGGCGGACTGCGTGCGGCTGCCCATCCCCGACATTATGATGCCGTCCGACAAGGTCGACGGATAAGAGCGAGAGTTGGCCGCGCGGTCAAGCCGAAACCTCCGATCTTCTGGTCGCGCTGCCCGCCAAAAATCAATCCGGAGCGCCCCATGAATAGCGTACAACCCATTCGAATTGGTTTTCTGCTGCTGGCCGTCGCTCCAATCCTCTTTTGGATGCTGCTTGGAGTTTCCTGGGCACAGCAGGCTCCCGTCGGCGTGCCGCCCGAAAAGGCACAACAGTTCCTCGATCTGCTCTCGGATCCGGAGGTGAAGACATGGCTCGAGGGTAAGATCCCTTCGGCTGCCGCGGAGCCCCCTGCTGGGTCGCCCGTCGAGACGATATCGAGCTGGGAGGCCGCCATCCGCGATCGCTTTAATGGGCTTATGGGCGCAGTTCCCCGCATACCAGAGGAGCTGGCAAGCGGCGCCGCTGTTGTCTCGCGCGACGTGAACTCGGGCAGGCCCGGGCTGGTGGTCAGCATATTTGCCGTTCTGATTGCCGTTGGCCTCGGCGCCGAGTGGCTGATCCCGAGGGTCTTCGCCCGGGCACGCAAATCCGGGGCAAACGAGAACGCCGGACAAGAGATCCTGTCCGAGATCGCTGCCTTGCTGACGTTTGCCTTGGCCAGCGTCGGTTCATTCCTGGCATTCGAATGGCCGCCCTTACTGCGTAAGATCATCCTTACGCTGCTTCTAGCTTTTATCGTGTTTCGGGTCGTCCGAGCGATCGGCAAGTTGCTGTTTGCCTTGAGCGGCGCCAGCGGCATTGCCGATCAGCCGCCGTCAGCTTTTGAAAGCGATGCGGCCCGTCGTTTCTGGCTTTCGCGGATCAGCATTATTGCCGGGTTTCTTCTATTCGGCTGGGCCATCGTCAGTCTCATGCCCGCTTTGAGCTTCTCCAATGAGGTGACCCGGCTTGCTGCCTTTCTGTTCGGGTTGGGCATTCTGGTAACCGCAGTCGAGGTCGTCTGGCGGCGCCCCGACAAGCCGGCTCCGCTTGTCGTCAAGTCACTGCTTACCCTCTATCTAGTCGTGCTTTGGTCGGCTTGGGTAGCGGGATTGCTAGGACTGCTGTGGCTGGGCATCTATTCGCTGCTCTTACCGCCTCTGGTGCGCGGCGTTGGCGACGTGGCGCAGGCCTTAGCGACCAGACAGCGCACCGGCCCTCCCGGCATCGTACTGAGCGTGGTCATAGTCAGGGGTGCCAGGGCAGCGGTGATCGCCGCCGCGGTCGCATGGCTCGCCTACATCTGGCGCATCAGAGCTGCAGCCCTCGCCGGCAGCGAACCCGGCGCGATCGTGATACCGGGATTGCTCAACGGTATCATCGCCCTCTTGGTCGCCGACCTGCTTTGGCAGATGTCAAAGGCGTTAATCGCTTATCGGATGGGACTTGGGCCGAAGGACGGTTCCAACGTCGATGAACTCGCCCGCAGCGGCCGGTTACGGACGCTCTTGCCGATATTCCGCAACGTGCTCGCTGTCTTCATCGGTGCCGTTACCGTGCTGACGATCCTGTCCGGACTGGGCGTGCAGATTGCACCGTTGATCGCCGGGGCGGGTATTTTCGGCGTCGCTATCGGATTCGGATCGCAGACGCTGGTCAAGGACGTCCTGAGCGGCGTTTTCTACATGCTCGACGATGCCTTCCGTGTCGGTGAGTACATCCAGAGCGGCAGCTACAAGGGCACGGTCGAATCGTTCAGCCTGCGGTCGGTCAGGCTGCGGCATCACCGCGGCCCGATCTTCACAGTGCCGTTCGGCGAGCTGGGGGCCGTTCAGAACATGAGCCGCGACTGGGTGATCGACAAGATGACTCTCAACGTCACTTACGATGCCGACGTAGACCTCGCACGGAAGCTCATCAAGAAGGTCGGCCAGGAGCTGGCTGCGGATCCGGAGTTCGCGGCCGACACGATTGAGCCCTTGAAGATGCAGGGCGTCGACAGCTTCGGCGACTTTGCGATCGTGCTCAGGATGAAGCTGATGACCAAACCGGGCGCGCAGTTCACTATAAAGCGACGAGCCTTCATGATGATCAAGAAGGCATTTGATGAGAACGGCATCAAGATCGCGGTTCCAACCGTTCATGTCTCGGGAGGAAGCGACAACGCCGCCGCCGCGCAGCAAGCGCTCAACATGAGCAAGGCCGCCGAACTGGCGGCGAACAAGGCACCTGTAGGCCTTTAACCTTAAACCATGATGATTTTGGATTGAATCAATTCAAAATCATACGTGCGATGGACTCTCATAATTTCGAGCGTAAACGCGCAAGCGGCCCCACGTCGCGTGACCGCTTATGCTAGGGGCGGGAAGCAGGGCGGAAAACTGCTGTCCCGCTCTGGTTTCGGGGCTTCGTCGCGGCTGATCGGGGCGATCGACCTCGCCTTGCACTTGGAGTGGTAGGCGCTCGCACGCGGAACGCCTTCGTCGCAGCGCGCGCCAGATTTCAGGCGCACACTCGCGTCCGCTCGATCGCCGCCTTGGTCTGGCCGAAAGACATTCGTCGCCCGCTGCAACTATGCGATCCAGAGCAACGCACTGGTGCGTAACGAATTCGAAACGCGCCGCAGGGACGTTCTCGAGTGATTTCGCCGCACGTTCGACGATAAACATGCCCGCTTTGAAAAACTTGGGTCGGACAGCTCTCCTTTTGAGGGAAAGGCGAACACTCGCAAAGTTCGCATGCGGTAATACACCATCCCCCGCGTGCGGGCTAATCCTGTCGTTCGGCTGCATTGTTTGCTTAGATGGGAACTGATTCAAGGAAACATGCAGCAATTCAAGATGCTACAACGCCCCTTGTGCGTCTGATAAGGCGCTGGGCGCTTGGCAGCGACGCATCGTCGAGCCGGCCTAGTCTACCGGTCTAAACTCCTCGCCAACGCTCTTCCAGACGATCCCGGCGATTGCTGCACCGAAAAGCGGCGCAATCCAGAAGAGCCAGAGTTGGGAAAGCGCCCAGCCGCCGACGAACAGCGCCTGTCCGGTCGAGCGCGCCGGGTTCACCGAGGTATTGGTGACCGGGATGGAGACAAGATGGATCAAGGTGAGAGCGAGGCCGATCGCAATCGGCGCGAAGCCCGCTGGCACCCGACGATGCGTCGAGCCGAGAATGATGATGAGGAAGAAGAATGTCATCACGACCTCCGTGACGAGCGCTGCCGTCAGCGAATAGCCACCCGGCGAGTGCTCGCCGTAGCCGTTCGCGGCGAAGCTCCCCAGCTGGAAATCCGCCTTGCCGGTAGCAATCACGTAAAGCACCGCGGCAGCAATGATCGCGCCTGCGACCTGCGCGATGACGTAGCTGACCAGGCTGGCGGCCGGAACTCTGCCGGCCACGGCAAGCCCCAGCGACACGGCAGGATTGAAATGCCCGCCGGAAATTCCGCCGACCGTATATGCCATGGTCAGAACAGTGAGACCGAATGCGAAGGAGACCCCGAGCAAGCCGATGCCAACCTGCGGAAATGCGGAGGCAAGCACCGCACTACCGCAACCGCCGAGAACAAGCCAACACGTCCCGAGAAATTCTGCACAAAGCTTCTTGAACATGAAATTCTCCCCCGGAATCCGCTCCACGGTGGCTTAACTGTCGCCGATGCAAGAACGCTTTATTTGAATCAGTTTCGTTTTCGCGAACAACCGTTGTTTTGCGAGTGCATTGAGCTCCGCCTGCGCTGCAAGGAGGCGCTCCAGCGAGACCCGTTCTGAGCGGTGGTCGAAAGCGCGTCACTAGCAATTATAGACACCCGCGGCACAGCGCCGGGTCGTTCGCCGAGCGACACCGGCCACACTAACAGGGGTCAGCGGCCGACCAACTCTGGCAACGGCAGAAGAGACGAGACTGGGGATCGAAACAATTGACTGGTCCCGCGCAAGATCACCGATGCAAAGTCCTGCCCAGGTGAGAGAGATGATTAGCATGCGTTTACAAAAGGTCATTTTCCCCCTCCTCCTACAAAATTCTCCGGCAATTCGCCTAGGGTACCCTTCAGGTCGTTAACATCGATCTTTTCGGCATCAGTCGGGTTCTTGAAGCTAAAATCACCCAGCGTAACCCCATCCCCAGACTTCCAATCCCTGATCTGGACGCTGTATTCCGGTCCACCCTTGACCAGTCTGGAAGTAATGACCAAGCGGCATGGGTGAGGTTGTGCTCCTTGTGCGACCCAGATCTGAAAATCCACATCGTCCTTGCGGAAGGCGAGCGAATCGCACTCGGCACCATTGATGACGCCGCTTCCCAGGTCTTTCGAATCGTAAACACCCTGGATTAGCTCGTCATATGCATTGGTCAACAACAAGTCGGCGGCAGGCAAGGGCAATCCATACTTGTCCTTCAACTCGTCTACAAGATGATCGACCGTGCCGGGGATTTCGACTTGTGTATACTTATTGACGTTCTTTCCCAGAAGCGTAAGCGTCTTACCATCGAAAAGGGACTCGACATCGACAAAGCCGCCGGAACGGGTCGTGTGCACCTTGTCCGGCCGGCTGAGGGTCACAGTCCCTGAACTCGCCAGCCCGAGTTTTTGATCACTGTTGGTGACAACCTGTAGATTTGCATCGTACGCGAACGATATCGCTTTCTGGGCTGCCAAATAATCAGACATGGCCTTGAGCAGCTTCTTGGCTTCGGCCGAGTCGGTGAACCTCATGAGCTCGACCCGACGGTTGAGCGCTTTTCCTTCATCGGTCTCATTGCTAGCAATCGGCCGGCTCTGCCCAGCGCCCGCCGCCAGCAACTTGCCGGCATCGATCCCTCGTTCGACCAGCGCGGCCTTGATCGTGTTGGCACGCTCAAGTGAAAGACGTTCATTGCTCTCTGCACTGCCGCTTGCGTCAGTATGGCCGACAATTCTCAAGCTCCAATCAGGGAAGTTCTTGAGCGCGGTCGCTATATCATCGAGAAGCGGCTTCGCACCTGGTTGTAATGTTGACTGGCCGGTGTCGAAGCTTAGGCCATGGACATCGTACTGCTCTCTGGTTTGCAAGGCCTGCTGCATGGATTCTTTGCTGTACTGCTTGACCGGGTCTGCCACGCTTTGTGACCAGCACGGGACATTAGTGGCCGCCACAAGGGCGCCCGCCATGAGCAGTTTTCGAGCAACGCCCTCACATAGCGATGCATTTCGGCCAGATTTTCGCCAGCGCAGGTCGTATTTGCTGTCTCCGAAAATCGTAATGTGTGCGTTTGACATCGGCTAAATCCTTCTCACGACTTGTGAATCTGGCTACCGAGCACTAAATTCTTTATATTCTGGAACACGACATACTGGAAAGGAAAGTAATCTTAGCAGGCGTTCGGCAAGAAGTGTAGTACATTATTCAAACTGTTGAAGTTCGCGTGGGTGTGAACCGCGCCAGGTTGGCCGAAATTTTCTCATCGTTCTTCGCCTGGTTGGGGCGAATGAGGACCAAGATAGTGAGCGCAGCTGCTGGGGACCTGAAACATGCCTATGGTTTTTTCTGAGCGCCGCCACCGACGGAAAGCTCCCCTATGGATATCATGTCCGACCCATAGCAAAGCGTCACCGGCGCAAAGCGGCAAGACGGACCCGAAGAAATGCCAGCGGACTTACTGCATGTTTCCCCAAGTCGTATCCGATTAAAAGATTGCAAAGTGCTGAAGCGACCCGTGTGGGCTCAATATGGGACGGCGGCGCTGTGGGTCTAAGCCAGTCAGCAATCGCTTCCAGAGCGGCGAGCTTTCTGACTGAATTTTATGGGGTGCCCGTAACGCAGAGCGAATTGCCGAACGCGTCGAATGGTAGGATATCCGATGGCTGGCCGGCGAAGGCGTGGACCACGGACTGCAGGAAGGGCATGAAGGCGGCGACCAGCGCCAGCGCCGGGCTCAATCCCGTCCGTTCTCTCGCCATCATCCATTCTCCATTCTGGCGCTGCGATTACAAATAGACGAGCCTCCGGAACCCACCATTGTTCCAGATCAACAACCGTGGGTGTCGTAGAGATATCCGCCTTCGCCGCGGCCAATTGATAGGCGGCAAAGTGATTGCGGCTGTCATCCGTCAACTTGCTTGGGCACTCTGACCCCACGCATGACGCCAATCGCAGCTCCCACAGTCCCCCCGGCGACCACGCCCGCAGAACCGCCAGCAAGGACCGCAATCAGGCAATTGAGGACGGCAGCCCCGAAAGCGGAATCCGACAGGAAAACGATACCGGCGACGAGTCCGACCAGAGCGCCGATCGCTCCAAGGGCAATTGCAAACAGGGTGACGGACTCCGACGGATCAATCTGCCGGTCGGGAACCTCTTTCTGTGTCGGATCTGGCCCCTGAGTGGCCCGCTGGCGTTCATCCGTGTTTGGCATTGGATACTCCGGAGTAGAGCTTCGATTCACCGTCCTCTTTCGGGGAACGCTGGCGTCTGCTGGCAGTTCCGTCCCGGTCCGGGTCCGGCAACGGTCCCTCGTCCTCCTCATCGTCCAGCAGGATCCTCTCGGCCGCTCCGTCGAGATCATCGTACTGCCCGGAGCGCAGCGACCAGAAGAATGCCAGTAGTCCGACGAAGCCCATCGCCAAGGCAACCGGGACGAGGAGAGCAAGATAATTCATATCTTTACCGTGGCTGGTTTGGTCGCGCCGAAGGTGCGCGGCCCCTTTTTAACCTTTGCACCTTGGCGCAGCGCGTTTCCAACGACGACGATCGAGGACAGCGACATGGCAAGCGCAGCAGCGAGCGGCGTGACCACTCCGCCGATCGCGAAGGGCACGCTGACGACGTTGTAGACGATTGCCATTGCGAAGTTCTGGCGGATCAGCACGTCGGCCCTCGCCGCGGTCTGGATGATGTCTCGGACAGCCAGCAGGCTCTGACCGAGAAAAACGAAGTCGGATGCGCTCCGTCCGACGTCCGTTGCCGACGAGGGGGCGATCGACACGTGCGCGGCCGCCAGCGCCGGCGCATCGTTCAGACCGTCGCCGATCATCAGCACCTTGCGGCCTGTCGCCGCGAGTGCCCTGATGGCCTCGACCTTTTCACCCGGAAGCAGCTCAGCCGAAAACGCCTCGATGTCCAATTGCCCGGCGATGGACGAAACCGCGGCACTACGATCTCCAGAAAGGATGCGCACCGAAAGGCCGGCCGAGCGCAGCGTCTGGACAAGCTCGCGAGCACCGGGACGAACGGTTTCCTCGAACGCGAAAACCGCTATCGCTTCGGCGTCCTTCGACAGCACGGTGGTCGACGACGTTCCCAAGTCGACCTGCTTTGCAGTCGATGCCCAGGACGGGCGTCCGAGACGGTAGACCGCGTCCCCTGCCCGCCCCTCGATGCCGCAGCCATGAACCTCCTCGAGGCTGTCGAATTCCACAGGGGCCACGGGCCGTCGAGGGTCTGCCAAGGCGATGGCGACGGACGCGGGATGCCGTGAGACCCTCGCCATCGCGGCTGCCAGAGACAGGAGCCGGGGCTGAATGTCGCCCGCGTTGACGAGGCGCATCTCGCCGAGGGTCAGCGTCCCGGTCTTGTCGAAGAGTACGGTGTCGATTTCGTTCAACCGCTCGAATGCGGATCCGTCGCGCGCCATGATGCCGCGTTCAAAGAGGCGCCTTACCGCAACTACCTGCACCATCGGAACGGCAAGTCCAAGGGCGCAGGGGCAGGTTATGACAAGTACGGCGATCGCAATGGTGACGGATTTGTGGAGGTCTCCGGTTCCAAAGAGCCATGCGACCATGGAAAGGAGGGCGACGCCATGCACGACTGGCGCATACAGGCTTGCAGCGCGATCCGCGATGCGACGGTAAGTGGAGCGCCCGCTCTCGGCAGCCTCCATCATGCGGGTCATCTCGGCCAGGAAGGAACCGTCGGCGGATGCGGTCGCCAAGAGGGTCAGCGGATTGGCGAGGTTCATCACGCCCGCCTGCAACGCGCTTCCCAGCGCGGCACGCCTCCACTCGCTCTCCCCTGAAACGATCGAAGCATCAAGCTCCGAGGCGCCTTTGACGACAATGCCGTCGACCGGCGCGCGCTCGCCGGCGGCGACAAGCAGACGCATGCCCGGCTGGATCTCGGAAAGCGGGACGTAGTCAATCGCCTCGTCTGCCTGGACGACACTCGCGCCACGCGGCGAGAGCCTTGCAAGCGCTCCCACGGCGGAACGCGCCCGGCCCCGCATCAGATGGTCCAAAGTTCGGCCTGCCAGCAGTACGAACAGCAGGGACGTGCTCGCGTCGAAATAGGCAAAGGCCGCGTTGTGAAGGGTGTCGTAGACGCTCAGGGCGAAAGCGAGGAGAACGCCGACGCTGATCGGAACGTCCATGTTGGTGCGACCATGCCGCAGCGCCGCCCAGGCCGAGCGGTAGAAGAACCTCCCGGAATAGACGATCGCCGGCAGAGCGAGCGCCGCCGAGACCAGGTGGAACGCATGGCGCGTCGCGGGATCGGCCCCGGACCAAACCGATACCGAGAGGATCATGATGTTCATCGCCGAGAAACCGGCGACCGCGAGCGCCTTCAAAAGGGAGGCAAGCACCGGGTCCTGTGTCTCCTCCTCGATGGAGGCCAGATGCGAAGCATAGCCGATCTTCGCAAGCGCAGCGGCGAAATCCGGACTCTCGTCGTCATTGCCCCGCCAGTTGATGGTGACCCGACGGGTAGACAGGTTCACGCGTGCAAGCTCGACGCCTGGGATTTTCCGGAGAGCGCCTTCGACGGCAGCAATGCAGGCGGCGCAATGCGCGTCGGGCAACGCCAATGCGATTTGGCGAAGGCCGTCGCCAAGGTCTCGGCTCGCGAGCCGGATCTCCTGGGGGGAGACGCTCGTCCGTGATGCCGCACCGGCGCTTGGGACGGCTATACCAGAGCAGCAGGACATGGCTAGCGCAACGCTCTGTAGGCGTGCCAGGTGGCATGCCCGAGCAAGGGGAAGATCACAACAAGACCGATCATCGCCGTGGCTACGCTGACCAGGAACATCCCTAGCACGATCGCGCCCCAGACGAGCATCGGACGGAGGTTGTTCCAGACAAGCGCCACGCTGACGCCCATTGCCGTGAACGCATCGATGCGCTGGTCGAGCAGCATCGGTATGGAGAACACGCTGATAGCAAAGGAAAATCCGGCAAAAAGCGCGCCGATGAAAATGCCGACTGCAAGCATGGCCCAGCCGGTGGGCGTCGTTAGCAGCAGTTGCGTGACATGCCCTAGGCCGGGAAACGGCCGCACCCCGAAGAACAAGGCATAGATGAGCACGGCCGCGCGCATCCACAGCAGCATGAGCATGCAGAGCAGAAGCCCGGTAAAGAACACCTGGGCGCCGGCCACCGGCCTGACGCGCAGCATGCTCCCGAGACTGACCGGCTCGGATCGCTCGAGGCGCGAACTCTTCAAATAGAGCCCCGTCGCGAACAGCGGCGCGATGATCATAAAACCTGCAACTGCGGGGAACAGGAAATAGTCGCGTCCGGTGGCGAACAGGAGCCAGATGATCAGGAAGGAAACCACAAAGACGGCCACCCCGTAGCTCAGGCTGAGCATCGGATACGTGATCAGGTCACGCCAACCTTTCGCGAGCCACTCAAAGGGTGCCTGGGCCGGCAGATGGCGTTGCCACTTCGGATTCCAGGTCTCCTCTATGCCTGAGACCTCGCCTACCCACCGCTGTAACTTTCCAGTCCCTGACATATGTCTCTCCACGGGTGCACGATAACGTCAGCAGGATGATTTCGCGGCCCTGTACCGTCCCGGAGCCGATCCCGTTTCCTTCAGGTGAGCGACGCATCCGGGATCGCTGTCGATCGCGATGTAAAGCATGTGGGCGTTGGCACCGAGAAAGATGGCCGCGGCGACGAGGCCCCACCAGGCTAGGAGCGATCTGCTTCGTCTCGCGGCAGCTTTCGTCATCACGGTTTCTCCACGCCCAGAGAGTTGACGTAGAGCGCCAAAATCTTGATCTCCGCGGGTGTCAGCCGCTCGTCCCATGTCGGCATATGACCTTGGCGCCCGCCGTGGACGGATTCGATGATACCCTGCATCGTGCCGCCATAGATCCAATAGGCGTCGGTCAGGTTCGGAGCGCCGACCTCCCGACTGCCTCTCGCGTCCTCGCCGTGGCAGGCGGCGCAAGTGGTGAGGAACACTTCCCTGCCCGCCTCGATCCGGCCAATGTTCTCAGGCGTGGAGTATCCGGGATTGGTCAGCGAATAGACATAGGCGGCGACGTCGCGGACCTGATTGCGTTCGAGCATCTGGTCGCGTCCGAAAGAGGGCATCTGCGCAACGCGGCTTTCGGGATGGCGCGTGTTGATGCCGACCCTGAGGGTCTGTGCGATATCCTCCGGTCCGCCGCCCCAAAGCCAATCGTCGTCGGTCAGATCCGGATAATTGCTCCGGCCCTTTCCGTCGACGCCGTGGCAGACGGCGCAGTTGTCGCCGAACAACTGATGGCCGGTGGAGCGGACAGTCTCCATCAACTGCTCGTCCGCCCTTATCTGCTCGTAGGAGAGCGTATCAATCCTCTTCTCCCAAACCGCCCTGGCTGCAGCCGCGGCGGCAAGCTTCTCTTCGACGACGTTCCGCTCGTCGATTCCTAGCAGGCCCCTCGTATAGGTAGTGCCGAGCGGCCACGTCGGCAGCAGCACCCACCAGATCAGTGCGAAGACATGGGTGACGACCAGGAAAAGCAGCACTCCTCGGGGAACCGGCGTGTCCAGTTCCTTGATGCCGTTCCACTCATGTCCCGTGGTCTTGCGGCCGCTGATCGGATCGACTTCCTCTACGTCCATGGCTGGTCGTCCTCATCGAGAATGTCCCTCTTGGCACGATCGAAACGCTCGCGGTTAGCGGGCCAGAACGCGTAGACGATCACGCAGATCGAGAACCCGATGAGGTAGAAGAGCCCCCAGGTCTTCGCCGCCTCCACCAATGTCTCGTGGGTCACGTCCATGACGACGTTGTCCTTTCTCGCTCAATCGCTGGGGTCGGGTACCTGTTCCGGCGCCGCGGTGTTCTGGTATGCCGCCTTGGTCAGCCGTCCGAGGACCTGCAGATAGGCGACGAGCGCATCCATCTCCGTGACCCGAGTTGCCACCCCGTCGAAGGCGCTGACCTGCGTCTCCTCCCCATAGCGTTCCGTCACGCCGGAAGACTGCTCGCTGTCGGGCACCGCCTGACCGAAGGCGTCCCGCGCGGCGTTCTCGATCATCTCGTCGGTATAGGGCACTCCGACGCTTCGCTGCGCCTCCAGATGGGAGCCGAGATCGTCCAGCCGGAGCGGCGTCCGCGCCAGCCACGCATAGGCCGGCATGTTCGACTCCGGCACGACGTCCCGCGGATTGGTGAGATGGGCTACATGCCAGAAATCGGAATATTTGCCTCCTACCCTGGCGAGATCCGGTCCAGTCCGCTTCGATCCCCAGAGCATCGGGTGGTCATATTTGGATTCGACCGCCAGCGAGAAGGGCCCGTAGCGCTCCACCTCGTCCCGCAGCGTGCGGATCATCTGACTGTGGCACGCATAGCAGCCTTCACGGATGTAGATGTTGCGACCGGCGAGTTCTAGCGGCGTGTAGAGACGCATGTCCTCGACGTCCTCCACCGTCTCGTCGATGGTGAAGAGCGGAGCGATCTCCACGATGCCGCCGACGCTTGCCGCCAAGATGATCGCCAGCACGAAGCCGATGGCGGTCCGCTCGAGCTTTCGATGAATAAGTTCGCGCATGTTCCTACTCCGCCGGTCCCGATGCCGCGCCTTCTGGCAACGGTGCGGCGACCGGAACATCGTCGTGCCGTTCAGCCAGAGCTGGGACGCCGCGAACGGTCATCCAGATGTTGTAGGTGGCAACGACAGCTCCGATTAGGAACAGCAGGCCGCCGAAGGCACGGGCGATATAGTAGGGGTACATCGCCACGAGGGAATCCACGAATGAATAGGCGAGCGTCCCCTCCCCCGTATAGGTCCGCCACATCAGGCCCTGGATGATGCCCGAGTTCCACATTGCGAAGACGTAGATTACGGTGCCGGCGAAGGCGAGCCAGAAATGGACCTCGACGAGGGCTGCCGAATACATCCTCTCGCGCTTCCAGATCGCTGGCACGAGCGTGTAGAGCGAGCCGTAGGTGATCAACGCCACCCATCCCAGAGCCCCCGCATGGACATGGCCGACTGTCCAGTCGGTATAGTGCGACAGCGAGTTCACGGGGCGGACCGCGAGGAACGATCCCTCGAAGGTCGAGAGCCCGTAGAAGAAGGCGGCCATCATGATGAAACGCAGCGTCGCGTCGTCGCGAACCTTGTGCCAGGCCCCGTTCAGCGTCAGCAGGGCGTTGCCGGCCGATGCCCATGAGGGAACCAGCAGCATCACCGAGAACGTCATTCCGAGGTTCTGTACCCAGTGCGGCAGGGCCGTGTAGTGAAGGTGGTGGGAGCCGGCCCACATGTAGAAGAAGGTTATGCCCCAAAAGCTGAGGATCGACAGCCGGTAGGAAAAGATGGGCCGCTCGGCTCGTTTCGGCAGGTAGTAGTAGAGCATCGCCAGGAAGCCTGCCGTCAGGAAGAAGGCGACCGCATTGTGCCCGTACCACCACTGCACCATCGAGTCCTGCACGCCCGCCCAGATCGTGTAGCTCTTGGCATGGCCGAGCGAGACCGGAACTGCCAGGTTGTTGATGATGTGCAGGATCGCCACGACCACGATGAAGGCCATGTAGTACCAGTTGGCGACGTAGATGTGCGGCTCCCTGCGGCGCGCCAGCGTTCGGATGTAGAGGACGAAATAGGTGACCCAGACGATGACGAGCCAGAAGTCGGCATACCATTCCGCCTCGGCATATTCCTTCGATTGCGTCACACCCATGAAATAGCCGGTCACTGCCAGGATGCAGAAGAGGTTGTAGCCGAACAGCACGAACCACGGACTGAGTTGATCTGCCAGCCGGGCGCGCGAGGTCCTCTGAACAACATGGAACGACGTTGCAATCAGGGCGTTGCCGCCGAACCCGAAAATGACCCCGGTTGTATGAGCGGGTCTGATCCGTCCGAAGCTCGCCCAGGCCGTGTCGAAATTGAGGCTCGGCCAAGCAAGCTGCGCCGCCGCCCAGACGCCGATGAACATGCCGAAGATCGCCCAGAACAGTGTGAACCAGACGCCGACCTTGATGGGATCGTCGTAGTAGCGCGAGATGCGCGACGGGTCCGGGGGAGGCCCAAACGAGCTGGACATGATGAGGTACAGCAATGCAAGGCTATAAAGGAGGACAACCGCTCCGTGTACTCCGAGCGGGTCGAACCGGCCGGCCGCCGCCATGGCAATACCGACAATAGCCAGGACGAGCAGTATTGCCGCGGCCAGGTCCCGTTCACGCCTCGTCAACTGTCCCATGAAGTTGCTCCCTCGTCATGAACGGCCCCTGACAACGATCATCTATTTCCCGAGGGAACAAATCAAGGCTTCAGCCGATCTTTTGCCGATACGCACCTAGACTTGTGGTTCGGTGCTCCGGGGCACGGCACATGGTTCCCCCCATCCGCGCGTGACGTGGTTAGGAGATCAGCCAACCGCAGTCTTCTGGGACGGGACTCACCGAAAGATGTGACTCCGTGGCGAAGCGCCGAAGAGGCGCGTGAGAGGGCTTCCGGGGCGAGGCCAAGTTTCGCCCGCAATTGGCTGAACCGTGCCGGCATGTCTCTAAGAGACCCGTTTCACGCCGGGTGGCTGCCATGTTCCTTTGCCCGCAGGAAGGATCGAGGGTGGCGTAGTCTTCGGCCAATATAGCCGCATCACCAGATAGATTGGGCCATCCGGGGCCGGAAGCCAATTTGCTTCCTTGCCCGCACCGGGGTTGTCTTTTTGAATGTACAGCGTCACCGAGCCGTCCGGCTCCGTCTTCATCCCCGGCAACATCGGAGAATTGATGAGGTAGCGATTGATCGGGTTCTTGACCAGGAACTGGCTCTTGCCGTCATACATCGTAACGGACCAGAACGCATTCACAGGCGGCAACTGGCCGGGTGGAAAGGTGAGTGTGTACTTGTGCTTGCTGCCGTCGAGCGGTTCCCCGGTCGCATCCGTTCTGGTGAAGGGGTACATGGCCTCTACTGCATCGTTGCCATAGAGGCCAGCCTTTGCAGCTCCGGCCCGCCTCAACCAATCGCCGTTGAAGAAGACCTCGTCGCCGAGAAGCGAGCTGACGTTCCAGCCGTTGATGGGTTTGTTTCCGCTGGCCAGCCATTTGTTGATTTTATCGTCACCCTGCTTCACGCCTATCAGCATCTCGGCTTTGTGTTCGAGCGATAGTTCCTTGAACTCGAAGGTCTTGCCCGGGCCGATGCCAATCTTCGCAAGTTTCGCGCGAATAGCATTGTCCCTTAAGGTCTCGGGAACGAATTGCAGGGCCGCGTCGAGATATTGGAAGAAGTTGTCCTTGATCCCGGCGGTGGTGGCTGGAACGAACGCGATCTCCGGCGCGGCGGTCGGGGCGGGTTGCTTCAGGAATGCGGAAAGCGGCTGCGCCTTGTAGCCGGCCTGCACCTTTTCCACGTTCGGCATGTCTTCTACGTTGATAAGCTGGGTCCGAAAGTTGGCGAATACGAACGGGGTGGTCGATCGGAAGACCTGCTTGATGCCCTTGGGCTTCTCGCCTTTCCAGTCGGGTCCGACAACGAGATAGGAGCCTGGCTCGGTCCCGGTGGCGCGAGAGCCGATATATCCGAAATTGTAGGTGTTGCCGTCAATGAGCTGAACCGAGTAATAGCGCTCCTTGTCGACCGCCGGCACCGAGACCACCACCGGTTCAACGCGCAAGTCCAAGCCAGCACCCCCGGTTCACCCTGTTCGTATCCCGTGACGACCGGGCTCTTGCCTTCTCGCGCAGGGTCTGGGGCGACATTCCCCGGCTCGGTTCGATCGACCCCGAGGCCGACCCCTACAAGCAGGAATTGGCGAACAACGAGATCACCGTCATCGATCTTACCAAGATCAAGGCAGGCGACGGCATGCATCACGGCAAGTTCGCCGAGTCCCCGGAAGTCGTCCGGCTCATTGGGGCTCGCATCTCCGAAGGTCAGCCACTGACCGACAGCCGGATCGGTCTCGGAGACCATCTCATTGCGGGCACGACGGGAGCCGCCGCAGCAGCTGGCAGCGCTGCCGGCCTGATCCTCGCTGCTCCGGTCGCCGCCATCGATCCGCATACCAGGGGCAACTACGCCAACCACGTCGGCGCGGCGATGGGACGGTCGGATGGCAAGCAGAAGATCGCCGTGACAGACTGCGTTTCGAGACAGTCGGCTGAGCGCGATCCGGCGTGCGCGCCGCAAAACTGACTGGTTTCGTCGCGGGAAGTCGATTTGGATCCTGCGAATTCGGGGCCGACAGTTCCTGTCGACATGGCCTTTATCAACCAAAAACAGCATAACCTCGATAGCCGAGGAATCTGATCGTATGGGGAAGTCAACCTTCGCGGAGCTTGAAGAGCTTAAAACCGTTCACAGCAAGAGCGATATCAGCGCCCTCAAGGTCCGGCTTCGCGAACTCAATATCGAAATCGTTGATCTGGAAAATCAGGCCGATCCGGCAACAAGATAATCTTGACAACGACAGCATATTTACTGTGCTGGCGAACTGCATTCGCTAGGCCAGGAAGAGGGGGCAAGTGATTTTGGACACGCACAATCCTAACCTGGCGGTTGGGGCGGTTGCCGAGCAGGTACTTTACGTGACTTTGGACAAAGCGGCTGGCTACAAGTTTACTTATGAATCCGGGTCTATCGAAAATCCGCGTATCAATGACGCTATCGTGAAGATTCTTGAGGGTTCAAAGCCGGCGTTTGTGCAACGCCGCCTTGCGTACCAGATTAAATAGCTCTCCGCTTGAATCATGCTGTCGTGGCCGAGTCCGCAGATTGCGGTCTTTGCGCCATCCCAAGCGGTTTGCGGTCACCGCTAGCGGCGCGGACGACGTTCTTTGCTGATGGGGCTATTCAACAAGCGTTGCACTTCCGCCTCGACGCGGTTGAGCGAAAGCCCTGCCACGCCAAACCTCTCATAGAGCGACGTCAACAACGGGAGCATGCATTCGGCCAATCGGCTCTCGATATCGTTGGCAGAAAAGTTTGCCTCCAGCACGGCTTCATCGCTTCGTGCCGCATGACCTTCGACAAGCAGATCACTCAGCGGGTTAGCCCAGGAGCGCAACACGCGACCGCGCAGGCCCGTGAACATGACGCGGAAATGAACCGTCACGGCTGTATCGGCATCTTTGCGAAGGAGCGACGCAAGCTTTTCCGCGTGCAACAGAACCTCACCCATCCGCCATAGGGGAAGCGTCGTGTCGAGGATCGTTCCGGCGGGGAACGTCTCCGCACCATCTTCCTGATAACCGCGGATCAGGAACATGCGCCCCGAAGGGGCCGCACGCCAGAAATCGCAATGCGCAGGATCATTGAACCCGCGCTCGACTTCCTCGCCTTGCGGAGCAAGCCAACATTCAATCAGTCCATCAACTTCACGCGGCTGAATAGCCTCGCGTGTCGGAAGCCAGAACGGCGGCCAGCCCGTTTTCCGAACTACGGCCTTTTCAAGAATGCGTTCAAAGGCGGTCAGCTCCGACATCTTGAGATCGCCCTCAAGCCAGTAGTCGAACCGATACCAGCCATTTGGAAACCGCGCAGGCGAATCCTGGGGGAGCGGAGCAACCAGATTACGCCAACGCTCAAATGCATCGCGCACGAACCGGGCTTGCGTGTCCCCCTCGGTAGGCTCATCCACCAAACCAACGACGCGCAGGATGTCGAGGGCTTTCGCCAGTGTCAGGGTCGTTTCACCACGCTCGAACGCAGCCATTGTCGGATGGCTGACACCCGCCAAAGCCGAATGATGTTTTTGTGTAAGACCTTCCGCCTTGCGACGGCGCAAGGTTTCTTCCACGTACCGTTGCCACGCAAGCGGAGCTATGTTTCCAGTATTCTCAGGCATGAGTTGTCCACGATCTCCTTGAATCTATGCACGAAGCCATCCGCCGGCTCCGCGTCGGGCGGACGGATAATGGATGCAGCCTTCTCCACCTGCCGCTTTAGCTGTTTGAATGTCTGGTCGATGGCCCTGTCCGGCAGGCCGATCTCCTTGCCGAAGGCGCGGAAAATTGCCTGGTTGGCCGCTTCCAGATGGATTTTCTCACCGCCGATTGACAGCGCCAATGTTTGGTCGAACCCGTCATAAAATGCGGTGTTCACCACATCGTAGGCGGGGGATAGCCGTAAGCCCGTCGGCGTTTCCAGAAGGGAGAAGTTTTTCAGGTGGGCATCGCAATTCCCGATCAGGGTGAAGACAATCAGGCGATTGAAAAACCGCAACAGGTCGATTGGCGCGCGCGATGAGTGCTGACGAATGATCGCGGCAATATCCTCGTAGGCCGCATCATACTTGCCTGCGTAGTCCTGTCCCTTGGGCTTGCTGAGGATCTGCGCACAGTCTTCGAGGCGCAGTTTCTCGCCGTTCGGTCTCCGGTCGAAGCGGGTAACAATGAGCGCCGTTTCGTCAACAACCGCGGTGAGCGAGGCCGTGAACCCGGTCACTTCCCTTTCGCCAAGGACGGCGGCGGTCCACCGCAGGCTCAGGAGTTCATTTCGAACGAGGTTGTCTATTCGGTCGGAATTGAATTTAGCGATATAGAGCGCTGATCCCGTCGCACTCGCGGGAACAAACCTGTTTTCATCGTCCTTGGTGACAAGCAGTTTCTTCTGCACACCTGAAACCGTGCGTCCGGGACTGACGGTGGCTTCGGTGATTTCCGGGAGCTGTGCGGCATCGTCCGGCGGCCGGATGCTGACGGCCCCGATACAGTCTGCACCGTAACGAAGGAGCAGCCCAAGGTCGTCTTCTTCGACGATATGTGCCGAACGTGCCTGTTGTTCGCGTAACCATCCTTCCGGGCCGAGGTGCTGGAAAAACGGATGCAGGCCGACCTTCCATTCATGTTCGCGTTGCGTGGAGGGGAAGCAGCACGCGATATTGCCTTTATTCCAGTCTGAATGATAGGCGAAGCGCGTTCCGCCGTTGGCCGTTTCGACCAACGTGCCCGCGGTTTCATCCTTGAACAAAATATTTGCGCTTCTCAGTGCCATTAAGTTATGCCTTCGCTCTCTACCTCGTACGCGCCCGCTGGGGGGCGCTTACGAAGCCATACATCCATCATGGTGTGCTGATTTGTAAGAAAATCAAGGTATAACTCGATTTCATGCATTTCGCGCCAAACTAACAATCTTTAGCTTTATATCCGTCCGATCCGCGCCAGCCACAGCTCGCCTGCGAAACTATAACTCGAATCTAGCGTAAAAATCCATTCGCGGAAGGCCGTTTTGTCCGAGGACATCGATGAACTTCGTCTTCGGCGGGCTGGCTTCCTGTGCCAGCATCGTCAGGTTGGCCTGAGACGGGCGAAGAGGGCGAGATTGTAGGCGACCACCGAGGACGAGACGTAGGTCTCGAAGTGGTGGAGCCCGCGCCAGGTGCAGTGGGCCAGGCCATAGGTCCGCTTCAGGCCGGAAATGCCGGCTTCGATGCCGGCCCGGAAGTTTCTGAGCTTGCGATACACCCAGCGGCTCCTGACCATATCTTTGATCCGGAGGCGGCCGCTCTTCTTATGGAAGGCCATATCGCGCATACCCCAGGCCTTGGCCTGGGGTATGTTTTCACGGCTCGCATAGCCGCCGTCGGCGCCCGCCTGCCGCGGCGCCTCGCCATAGAAGGATGTGGCGCTCCAGTAAGGGCAAAAGCCGCTCGCTGTCGGCCGGAGAATCAGTCCGCTCCTGCCGGTGGTCAGATTGATCTTGCGCTTGAGTTTGACTTGCTAGAATCCGGGGGTTGGGGGTCGGTGCGTGATGTCCGGAACCTCCCCGTCCGTCGTCGGTTCCTCCTTCCCTAGCAGGAGAAACAACATGGCGAACGACGAACTGAGCGCCGGCTTCACCGGGAAGCCGACCGAACCGCCCACGGGTGTCCGAAAGATAGCTAAGGTAGCCAGCGGCGCAGTTGGCCGCGAAGCGAACGCTGTCGTGGTAGGGGCCGCAGATCACCCATGCACTGCAACAGGATTGGCGCTCACAGTCGGCGCCATTGCCTTCGCGGTCGGTTATACTATGGGTCGATCGTCAAGCGAAAAGGGCCGAAGTTACTGGCGATAGAGGCCGCGCAATGCACAAAATCGCGCGCCGGTGGCGCGCTGCTGGTGTAGACGCAAGTTGTGGCGGCGCTTGCCACGCATCCGCCGAAGGCGACTGGATGCGCAACTCACCCCGCCATGAGCGGGGTTTTTTCACAGTTTCAGATCAGTACGCCTTTTAGCTATGCGTTCCGCTCGACCAACTGACCTTCGGGCCCCTCGTCTTTCCCGCGTCACCTTGGATCTCGTCGTGGTTGGAACGGGTCACTCTTCCGCGCAGTCGGCAACGAGGCAAACAGCATTCACGGGATACACCGACATCAGCATGTTTTCCCAGGCAATGGCCGCCCTGGCGGCTTGACAGGCTCGCTCAACGACATTTCAACGGCACCGCCGCTTTTCTACGCCGGATGACGACTTAACCTGCGCTGCAGCGCACAACATTTCATCGTGATTTGCTAATGTTGCTTTTTTGAGCAGGCGCCTGAACCACCCATTACTTATTAGATTCAAAGGGATATCGTGACCGCCCAAAACTGGCATGGGCCTTGCTTTTTATCATTGCTTTGATCAACGGCGATTGAAGCGAGCTCAGGCGCCGATAGCGCCTGCCAAAGACACCGACGTCGCAAGGTCCTTGCCTCCATGGGTTTCCTTCCCAACCCAGGAGCGCAATGCCCAAGCGGCGTTTTTTTGTCGGCTTTCGACCGGCCACCACATTGAGGGAACGTGCGCATGACCAAGACTTTGTTCGGCGGCCTGACCCGCCGCAGCGTGCTGAAGACCACCGCGACGGCCGCCATGGTCGGCGCAGCGAGAACGCTTTTGCCCTCCGGGGCCTTCGCCCAGGGCGCCGGTCCCGAGACCGCGAAGGCCACCCTCGGCTTCATCGCGCTGACCGATTCAGCCCCGCTGATCATCGCCAAAGAGAAGGGTTTGTTCGACAAGTACGGCATGACCGAGGTCGAGGTGGTGAAGCAGGCCTCCTGGGGCACGACCCGCGACAATCTGGTGCTCGGCTCGGCCGGCGCCGGTATCGACGGCGCCCATATCCTGACTCCGATGCCCTATCTCATCTCGACTGGCAAGGTGACGCAGAACAACCAGCCACTGCCGATGGCGATCCTCGCCCGCCTCAATCTCGACGCGCAGGCGATCTCGGTCGGTGCAGCCTATGCCGATCTGAAGGTCGGCATCGACGCCTCGGTGCTGAAAGATGCCTTCGCCAAGAAGAAGGCCGGTGGCGAGGCCGCCAAGGTCGCCATGACCTTCCCGGGCGGTACACACGACCTTTGGATCCGCTATTGGCTCGCCGCCGCCGGCATCGACCCGGACAAGGATGTCGAGACCATCGTCGTCCCGCCGCCGCAGATGGTCGCCAACATGAAGGTCGGCACCATGGACTGTTTCTGCGTCGGCGAACCCTGGAACGAGCAACTCGTCAACCAGAAGATCGGCTACACCGCTGTCAACACCGCCGAGATCTGGGCCGAGCATCCGGAGAAGTCCTTCGCCATGCGCGCCGACTGGGTCGAGAAGAACCCGCGCGCCGTCAAGGCGCTGGTCATGGCCATCGAGGAAGCCGCGCAGTGGTGCGACGATATGGCGAACAAGGACGAACTCGCCAAGATCGTCGGCAAGCGCAGCTGGTTCAACGTGCCGCCAAAGGACATCGTCGATCGGCTGAAAGGTGAATACGACTACGGCAACGGCAAGATCGTGGAGAACAGCCCCCACTTCATGAAATTCTGGCGCGAACACGCGTCCTACCCGTTCCAGAGCCATGACGCCTGGTTCCTCACCGAGAATATCCGCTGGGGCAAGCTTGCATCGGATACGGACATCAAGGGGCTGATCGCCAAGGTCAACCGTGAGGACATCTGGCGCGAAGCGGCAAAGGACCTCGGCATCTCCGACATCCCCGCCTCCACTTCGCGCGGGCCGGAGACCTTCTTCGACGGCAAGGTCTTCGATCCCGCAAATCCCGAAACGTACCTGAAGAGCCTGGCAATCAGCCGCATCGCCTGATGCCGCATCGGCAGCCGGGTCCCTTCCCGGCCGCCTTCGATTAACCCCCTAGGAGAACGGCATGTCCGTCACCAATCTCAAGCTCAAACCCCAGGCGACTCCGCAGACCTCCGCTCAGGTCATCGCTCTCGGGCAGACGGCGAGCCGCGGCATCGATGGCCGTCTGTCGCGCTTTGTCACCCAGACGGTCACCAACCTCTTGCCGCTGCTCGTCACACTGACGTTCTTCACCCTTGCCTGGCAGCTCATCTGCTCGTCGCCTGAATCGAGCCTTCCGGCCCCGTCGCGTGTCCTCGAGGAAAGCTGGGAACTGATCGCACATCCCTTCTACATCGGTCAGGGTGTCGATCAGGGTCTGTTCTGGCACGTGTTCGCCAGCCTGCAGCGCGTCGCGCTGGGCTACGCGATGGCTGCGGCGGTCGGCGTCGCGCTTGGGACGCTCGTCGGCCAGAGCGTGCTCGCGATGCGCGGCCTCGATCCGATCTTCCAGGTGCTTCGCACCGTGCCGCCGCTCGCCTGGCTGCCGCTTTCACTCGCCGCCTTCCAGGATGGCACCCCTTCGGCAATCTTCGTCATCTTCATCACGGCGATCTGGCCGATCATCATCAACACCGCGGTCGGCATCCGCAACATTCCGCAGGATTACCAAAACGTCGCCAAGGTGCTGCGACTGAACGGCTTCGAATATTTCGGCAAGATCATGCTGCCGGCCGCTGCCCCCTACATCTTCACCGGTCTTAGGATCGGCATCGGTCTCTCCTGGCTGGCGATCGTGGCGGCCGAGATGCTGATCGGCGGCGTCGGCATCGGCTTCTTCATCTGGGATGCGTGGAACTCGTCGCTGATCAGCGACATCATCGTGGCCCTCATCTATGTCGGCGTTGTCGGCTTTCTTCTCGACCGCCTCATCGCACTCATCGGCCGCGCCGTCACCCGCGGCACTGCAAACGCTTAGAGAGGGAAGCCCGATGACCAAGAGCTATCTTTCACTTGAACTCCTGGACAAGAGCTTCGAACGCGGCGGAACGCGCACCGAGGTTCTCAAACAGGTCTCACTTACTGTCGACAAGGGTGAATTCATCTCGATCATAGGCCATTCTGGCTGCGGCAAGTCGACCCTGCTTAACATCGTCGGTGGGCTGACACAGGCGACGACCGGCGTCGTCCTCCTCGACGGCAAGGTCGTCGACGAACCTGGACCGGACCGCGCCGTCGTCTTCCAGAACCACTCGCTGCTGCCGTGGCTCACGGTCTACGAAAACGTCCGGCTGGCCGTCGACAAGGTGTTTTCGAGAACCCGCAACAAGCAGGAACGCCATGAATGGACGATGCGCAACCTCGAGCTAGTGCAGATGGCGCATGCCGCCGAGAAGCACCCCTCAGAGGTCTCCGGCGGCATGAAGCAGCGCGTCGGCATCGCCCGGGCGCTTGCCATGGAACCGAAGGTGCTGCTTCTCGACGAGCCCTTCGGGGCGCTCGACGCCCTGACCCGCGCGCATCTGCAGGACCAGGTCATGCAGATTCACGCGACGCTCGGCAATACGGTGCTGATGATCACGCATGACGTCGACGAAGCGGTCCTGCTTTCGGACCGCATCGTCATGATGACCAATGGACCCTCTGCACGAGTCGGTGAAATCCTCCACGTGCCGCTCGCGCGTCCGCGTCGTCGCATTGAGCTCGCCTCCGAGCGAACTTACCTGACATGTCGCGAGTCGGTGCTGAAGTTCCTCTACGAACGCCACCGCTTCGTCGAAGCTGCAGAGTGATTATTCCGAACGGAACTCGATCTCGGTAAAGGCTCTCACCAGCGGCCATCTTCTACAGCTTGCGGTATCTTAGTTGTGTCGTCCCCTGCCCTGCAACGATCAACAGCGCGCGGCGGTTTGGGTCAGTTTTGGGTGGCGAAGGCTTCCTTCCGGGCCCGATCGGACTGTTCCAGCCGCACCGCGTGCTTCGATGGAGCCATCAAAGGTGCGCTTGTCGGCGCAACCAAACCTGAGCCGCGCAGCCGCCAGACGTCGGCTCTTCCAGCTCGCCGACGGCTTCGTTCGCGGTTAGGGCCGAGCTTATCCCTCGCCTTGACCGGGTCCGAACCATGGGCCACTTACATCTTCCGCACCAGCGCCGGTGGAGGTACCTTTGGTCCTGCGAACAAGCACGCGATTAGCGAGAATCTGGTTCGTTCTGCGCTGGCAATTCTGTCTAACGACAAAGTCGGTCGAGTGTTTCGCGAAGGGCGGTCACGGCCACCTCGCGCTCACCGGTCGACATGAGTTCCGGCTCCGCCTCGATCCTCAGATGGGGCAGCTCGGTTCGAATGGAACTGCAGCCCGTGGTCAGATTCGCCTTGAAGTCGACGACGCGATAAGTCGCGACTGGATAGGCTATTCCCCTGATGCGGACACGGCCGGTCTCCTCGCAATGGATCAGGTCCTTCACCTGCGCGAAGGTCTCGTAGGAGATGAGCACTGAGCCGGGCGCGGCCTCCTCTTCAAGTCGGGCGGCGAGGTTCACGGCGCCGCCGATGATCGTATAGTCCATCCGGTCCTCGCTGCCGAAATTGCCGACCGTGCAGTAGTCAGTATGAATGCCGATCCGGCAGCGCAGTGGCATCTCTATACCGACGCTGCGCCAGGTTTCGCCGAGTTCACCCATCCGCTCCTGCATGGCGAGTGCCATCGAGACACAGGCGATCGCGTCCTCCCTAATGCCGCGTGTTTCGGGGTCGCCGAAGAACATTAATATGGCGTCGCCTACGTACTTATCGATCGTAGCCCCGAAGGACAGAGCAATCTTCGACATTTCCGTCAGATACTGATTGAGGAGCTGGGTCAGTTCCTCGGACTCCATCTTGTCGGTTGTTTCCGTGAATGCCGCAATGTCGGAGAAACAGATCGTCAGCTTCTTCCTCCGGCTTTCGATCCTAACGTCCTGTTTGCCGCTGAAGATCGAGTTATACACCTGCGGCGCGAGGTATTTGGCAAGCTTGGCGGAGAGCGCCTCGAGCGCAACTGATTTTTCGGAGAGGTCCTGCTCACGGCGCTTGAGCTCCGTGATGTCGGAATAGACCGCGACGGTGCCGCCGCCCGAAATCCGGCGTTCGCTGATCTGGATCCAGCGATCTGGACCGCGCTGCTGAAGGAGTGTTCCGGTCGGATTGCGATGTGCTTCGAGGCGCTCGGCGAGCCATTCTTGCTCCCGCCCGATCGCATCCTCTATCAAGCCACGCTCCGCTGCCGCGCGGATGATCGCCTCGAAATGGGTTCCGGAAACGACTGCGTCATCCATCCCCGGGTAAAGAATGTCGCGATATCGACTGTTGCAGACGAGAAGCCGATCTTCGCTGTCATAAAAGGCGAAGCCCTCCGATATGCTTTCAATCGCGTCGATAAGGCGCTGGCGGGCTTCAGCCACAGTGCGCAGGTTCTTCTCCTCGACCTCGATCGCCGTATCGCGGAATACGCGAAGAGCCTTGGCCATACGGCCGATCTCGTCGCCACGGGTCTGCGGTAACGGCACCCGAAGGTCGCCAGCGGCGATGGCAAGCATGCTATGGCTTAGGCCAGTAAGGCGTGCAAGAAGATTGCGGTCGACATAGAGCCAGACGATCAGGACCGAACTCAAGAGGCTCAGAAGGGCGGAGCCAAGCACGACCCCAGTACCATAGCGCCGAACCGTTGCGGCTTCCGAGCCCGCCTCGGCGATGTCGCCTTTGGCCGCCGCCACCAGGCGGTCCACGGCCAGAGTGAGCTTCCGCGACAGCTTATCGTTCTCCACCACTAACTTCTCGCCCTCTGCCACAACCGCGAGCTCTTCGTTACGCGCGTTCGGGATGCTTCTCTGGCCGTCGATCAGCGCCTCGAACTGGTCTACGAGCTGCTGAAAACGCTTGCGCAATTGCTCATCGAATTCGGGGGTCACCGACTCGAGCGTCTCGATCGAGCGCCGCAGGGGGAATGAAATCAGCGACAGGTCGCCTGGCGTCGGCGCGACAGCGGCCTGCAGAAGCGTGTCGTTGATTGCCGCGATCTCCCGCTGCGCGGTCTGCTGTGGGATGTAGGCGGCGATCGCTCGCGCCAGGTCTCTTGTGGCCGCGGCCTCTGCCTCTGGCGTCGTCACTGCATCGGCTGTGGCTGCCCGCCATCGCGGCACTTTGGAATTCATAACGAGAATACCGGGCGCGACGAGGCGCTGGCTAGCATTTGTCGTTGCCGACAGGCGACGCAGAAGTTCCTCCTTGCGTGCGACGGCAGCAAGGCGGACGGTGACGAGGTCGTCGAGAGCATGCAAGTTGCGCCTGAGCCCGACCACCGCGTCTTCGATCTCGCTGACCACCCCCGAGCTCAGTGTCGCTCCCTTTAGAGCCGCTAGTAGCTCTTCGAGTCGCGCCATCTCGCTGCCTATCGCGGCCGAGACCTCGCTGTGCCGGGCCCTACTGGTCGAAGCTAGGAAAGCCGGCGCGGTGGCGGCGACACGTTCAGCATGGCGGGAGAGTTCGAGGGACGCGAGCGCGGACGGGGCCCGGCGCTCCGTTACTCGTTCGAGCACCTGACTGAGCTCAAGAAAGGCATACAAGGCGCCTACGGTCGCAAGCACCGCAAAGGCGCTGATGCCGAAGAAAGCGAACAACAATCTGCCACGAACGCCGAGACGGTCAAACATCGCGGCACCCCCTAGCTTCCGGCTGAAGGCGGCCAACATGGTCCGCAAGGAACTCTTCTCATAAGGCGAGCTGCTGCGATCAGCGCCTACAGCGCCGTCGTGTCTTCGGACGCACCGATCTCGCCGTAGCTTCTTCAGTTGCTACATGTTTTTTACCCTTTGATCGGCTCCAATTAGGCAAACCTGCGGGTTACTCAACAGGCACGTACTCGCCACTTTTCCAAACATACCATACCCAGCTTTGGACTGTGAGATCGCCCTTCTTATCAAAGTCGATCCGGCCCAGCACCGTATCGAATTGGTCTTCGCGCAGCGCCGCTATCACCGCCTGAAGGTCAAGCGAGTTCGCCTTCGTGACCGCTTGAGCCCAGATCTCGGCAGCGCCGTAGCTGTGGAGCGTCCAGGAATCCGGCTCGAAGTTTTCAGCCCTAAAGCGCTCGACGACCTCCGCGGCCTCAGCATTTCGACGCGGGTCGGCGACAAAGGTGAAGAGCGTCCCCTCGGCGGCAGGGCCGGCAATAAGGCCAAATGCCTCGGTCGCGGTGTCGTCGCCCGAGATAAGCTGGACCGGGTAGGCGCGGTCGCGCGCGGCGCGGACCATAAGGGCTGCCTCCGTATGATAACCCCCAAGATAAAGCACCGCGATATGTGCCGTCTGCAACGCGGCGACCTCAACCGAGTAATCGTCCTTTCCGGGCGTGTAGCTTTGATAAACCGCTTCGGTCACGCCCCGCTTGTTGAGTTGCTTCTTCGTCTCGTCGGCAAGTCCCTTCCCATAGGTCGTGTTGTCGTGAAGGATCGCAATCTTGCTGTCGCCCCAGTGGTCCGCCAGATAGTTGCCGGCCTTGTGGCCCTGGGCATCGTCGCGACTGCAGACGCGGAAGACATTGGCGTGCCCTTGCTCAGTCAACATCGGATTGGTCGAGGACGGCGAAATCTGCAGAACGCCAGCGGCCGCATAGATCTTCGATGCAGGGATGGAGGCTCCGGAGCAGTAATGCCCGATGACGAAGACTGCACCGTCTGCGACCAGCTTCTCGGCGGCCGCAAGCGCCTGCCGAGGATCGCAGAAGTCGTCGGCCACGATCAGCCGAACCTGCTGGCCGAGCACACCGCCTGCGGCATTGATATTGGCAACGGCCATCTCCGCACCGCGCCTAAGCTGGGTGCCGGTCCAGGCGAGCTTACCGCTCATCGGGCCAGCGACGCCGATCAGGACTTCCGCCTCACTCTGGGATGCAAGCGCGAATGCAAGTGCAGCAGCGGCGAAAAGATGGCGCATGGAGGCCCCTCCCCGTTTGCATTTTACTCTTTACGGATGGGGACCGCCACCGTGCATGACGGCAGTGGTCAAGCGAAGTGGGTCGCAGGATCCGGCTCTTGGCCGATAAGCGTGCTCCAACGGCTTAAGGGCGGCGGCTCGGGTATGTGCGTTGTCGGCGCTTTCGGCACCGGCGCCGACAACGCGCCGGAGCTCCACGAGCAAACCGCTGTTCCAGGCGATACATTATGCGATCCTTCTGTAACGGGCGGTACATTCTATTTCCAAGTGCGACATGCCAATAAAAACAAAGGCTTCGCCTTGGAGATTTTTGGATGTCGCTTTGCTATTCGCAACTCACCCTTTCCGATCGACGACGTTTGCATCAGCTCGTGGAACGCAAAGTTCCTGTCGGTGAGATCGCCCGCCAACTCGGTCGGCATCGATCGACGATCTATCGTGAACTGAAGCGCAATACCTTTCATGATGCCGAGTTTCCGGAATACAGCGGCTATTACAGCGGTATCGCCAACGACATCTCGAAGGAGCGTCGGCGACGGCTGCGCAAGCTCAGCCGCCACCCGCAATTGCGCGAACTGGTCATCGAGCAGCTGAAGGCACTTTGGTCGCCGGAGCAGATCGCCGGCCGTCTGCTTGCCGATGGTGTGAGCGCCGTCCGCGTCTGCACCGAGACGATCTATCGCTTCATCTATAGCAAGGAAGATTATGCGCTGGAGCTCTATCAGCATCTGCCGGAAGGCCGTCGTAAGCGCCGCCCACGCCGCTCCCGCAAACCCCGTGACGGCTCGATCCCGTTGGACTGCAGGATCAGCCAACGCCCTGATTTCATTGCCGATCGCTCTCAGTTCGGCCACTGGGAGGGTGATCTCCTGATCTTCCGGCGCGACCTTGGTGAAGCCAATGTCACCTCGCTGGTCGAGCGCAAGAGCCGCTACACGGTGATGATCAAGAATGGCAGCCGTCACTCTCGTCCGCTCATCGACAAGATCATCGATGCCTTCTCACCGCTACCCGCCTTTGCCCGGCAGAGCTTCACCTTCGACCGTGGTACCGAGTTTCGCGGTTTCAAGGCTTTGGAAGATGGACTCGGCGCCAGGAGCTGGTTTTGCGATCCGAATTCACCGTGGCAGAAAGGCGCGGTCGAGAACACCAACAAGCGCATCCGTCGCTTTGTGCCGAGCGATACGGACCTGTCCGCCGTCAACCAGCCGCAACTGGTCGCCCTCGCCCACCATCTCAATTCACTGCCCAGGAAATGCCTTGGTTACCGCACGCCCGCCGAGGTCTTCATGGCCCATTTGCGCGATTGCGGGTAATCCCCTACCCTCCACCCGTCATTGTTGCACTTGGATTAGATTCTCCAGGCGTTGCGTCAATCCGAAGTGCGGCCCCACCGCGCGGGATGAGCGGAAGCGCTCCGGCGCATCGACGGCCGCCACAAACGTCAGCGCCACCAGGACGCCAACGCTGGGCGTCGTCATCAGCCGCTGTGCGTTCTCATCCTGGCGGGCGATGGCGCGCAGCTTGCGCTCAAAGCCTGCAAATTCATTCACAAGCGCGTGGCGCACCTTCAATAGTGCCGTCCCGATCGCCTCCAGGGTCGAATGGCCGGCAATCAGTTCGCGGATGCGCCCCGCGTAAGTGCGTCGCGTCGTCGCCCTGCCTTCAGGCCGAAGCCGCGCAGGATGCCCCGGAGGCTCATCTCGATATCGTGAAGCTTAGTATTCCAGTGATACGTCGATGCCGGCATAACTGCTTCATGGTCGTCTCTCCGTGCTGCTATGGAGCAGGCCACTCCTAACTCCGCGACAACCATCATTGTGAGGGACGACCACCGCGCCTTCAAACCTGGCGGGCCGGGTTCCGCCCGTTACACCATCTTTTCAGCGAGAAGCGTGACAATCCTCGCAACAATTCCTGCACACGCCTCGTGAAGAACTGAAGAACGGCTGCCTTCGACCCAAGGAGATCTCGCCGCCAGCATCTGCAATTTCCGGTGAATGGCGCAAGCCGGACATGTCACGTGACCAAATTTCCCGCGGCCAGTCTCCATTCGCCCCCGCTTTTGACTTCCCTGCATACCTCTGTGAGGCTTGCGGGCTCACGTGTATGAGCAACGGACACGCGCATGGAATCGACCATGGTCGCGTCAGCCCATTAGAGGGTGCCGGAAAGTGAGCAAACCGAGTTATCGCGACATCGCCCGCCATGCGGGCGTAGGGACCGCAACGGTCGAGCGTGTCCTGAACGGGCGCGGAGGTGTTCGCCCGGAACTGGTCGAGAAGGTGGTCGTTGCCGCGCGCGCACTGAACTACCCGCGCACGCTTCCCGACGCCCATCGAGGATTGCTGCGCATCGAAGTGCTGCTGGTCCGCCCCGAGACGACCTTCTATCGGCGGCTTTCCAAGGCGTTCGAAAGAATTGCCGACACCCTCGATCCTTTGGTGGTCGTACACCGCAGCTTCGCCGAAGAGATGAAGCCGGAAGAGATCGCAAGGCGGATCCTGTCCGCGGAGCTCACGCGCGCCGGTCTGATCCTTGCCGTACCCAGCAGTCCGGTGATCAGCGCGGCCGTGGAGGCGGTCGTCGAGAGAGGCCTGCCAGTCGTCCATGTCGTGACCCGAGCCTCCGTAGACAAGGGGGAGTTCGTCGGCATCGACAACTACGCGGCCGGGCGGACTGCGGCTCACTTCATCGCCCGCATGGCGCGGGCAGAGGGGCCGGCCGTTGGCCTATGCCATCCTATCTATCAGGTACACCGCGATCGCATCCGGGGGTTCTCCGACTACTTTCGCGACAACCCCGGTCCCATTGCCTTCAAATGGCTCGGCTTCACTCGCGACGAAGAACACTACAGCGCCGAAACCCTGTCCACTGCACTTGAAATCTATCCGAACCTGGTCGGTCTCTATAATGCGGGCGGCGCGAACTCCGCTCTGATCGATGTACTTCGGCGTCATCGGCGCGGCCGGGATGTACTGTTCGTCGGGCACGAAATGACCGAATATACGCGCGCCGCCCTGCGCGAGGGCATTATGGATGTCGTCTTGGATCAAGCGCCCGAGGCCCAGGCCCAGCGTGCGCTCGATCTGATCCTGCGTCGCATCGGCTTGACGGCGATCGAACCGGATTACGCCCCCATTCGCTTCATCACCATCACGCCCGAAGGCCTTTGATCTAATTAGATCAAAGAAGGTCTCGAAGCTTGGAAGGCCTCCTGCTAACTTCGCGGCAAGGAGGAGAGCCTGAGCTGCAAGAGCAGCGCACCGGATCACGGCGCGACTGCATCGCTCCTTCCACCGTAAAAATTCGAACGGGCGCGGGACCTTCAATCCACCGCCCGAAGGAGAGCGCTATGGACGATCTCAAATATGGAACGCGCAACAAGCGCGGTGACTGGGCGCCGAACCAGCCGGTCGAAACCGCCCCCCTATTCGCCTTTCCGCCGCGCCTCAAGGCAGTCCTAAAGTGGCTGCCGCACTACTTCTTTCCCTGGAACATGATCTTTGCGGCCTCGGCAGTGGCCTACTGGGCCTGGGTGATCCCGCCGGTGGAAAGGCTGCAGACACTCGGCATCGAGTGGATCGCGTGGCTTTACGTGGTGAACGCGATCTCGGTGTTTCTATTCTACGGCGCTTTCGAGCTGCATCTCTATGTCTTGAAACGGCAGGAAAACCGCTTCAAGTACAACGGCAGGTTCCCGGCCGATCAGAAAAGCAAGGCATTCTGGTTCGAAAGCCAGAACTTCGACAACATCCTGCGTACATTCCTCTCGGGCGTGACCATCTGGACCGCAGTCGAGGTCGCCATGCTGTGGGCCTATGCCAAGGGTTATGCGCCCTGGCTCGACTTTGCGGAAAATCCCTGGACGCTCGCGTTGGTCGCGCTGGTGGTTCCGATCATCCACGAGTTCCATTTCTTCTGCATTCACCGGTTCATCCACACCCCTTTGCTCTACAAGTGGGTGCATTCGGTCCATCACAATTCAGTCAACCCTTCGCCCTGGTCCTCGCTATCGATGCATCCGGTCGAGCATCTGCTCTATTTCGGAACGGCCTTCTATCACCTGATCCTGCCCTCCAATCCGGTGCTGATGCTCTATCAGCTTCATTACGCGGGCTTCGGGGCCATTCCCGGCCATGTCGGCTTCGACAAGGTGGAGATCGGCGAGGATAAACTGGTCGATAGCCACGCCTATGCTCACTACCTGCACCACAAGTATTTTGAGGTGAACTACGGCGATACCTTGATCCCGCTCGATAAGTGGTTCGGCACCTGGCACGACGGCTCCGCGGAGGGCGAGGCGCGGATGCAGGAACGCTACCGCAGGAGGAAGGAAAAACTCGCGGTCCGCAAGGCGCGCGTCGGAATCGGGGAGGCTGCCGAATGACCTGGGTTTCAGCCTGCAAGCTTGACGATATCGAACAGGAAGGGGCCATCCGCTTCGACCACGGCGGACGCACCTACGCGATCTATCGCGGGCCGGACGACAGCGTTTACTGCACCGCAGGGCTCTGCACGCACGAGGCGATCCATCTCGCGGACGGACTGGTCATGGATTTCGAGGTGGAATGTCCCAAGCATTCCGGCGCCTTCGATTATCGCACGGGCGAGGCCATCCGGCTTCCCGCCTGTGAGAACCTGAAAACCTATCCGGCGGAAGTGGTCGACGGAGAGGTGCGCGTGGCTCTGGCCTAGGCCACCAACATCAAGCTGGCCAGGTGGGCCTCCGGGATCGAAGTGGGTGGCCCGGCACCCGATGGGAGGATGAGATGAAAACGAGTTTTGTGGCGGCTGTCCTGGCCACCGCCCTGATGGCGGGTACCGCATCGGCCGAGACGATCGGCGTGTCGATGCAGAGCTTCGATAACAACTTTCAAACGCTGCTGCGCGAGGGGCTCGATGCAAGAGCTTCCAAGGTGAGCGGGGTCAACCTTCAGATCGAGGATGCTCAGACAGACATTTCCAAACAGCGCAGCCAGGTGGACAACTTCATCGCCTCGGGGGTGGACGCAATTATCATGACCTTGGCGGATACGTCAGCCGCCGCGGGCATAAGCGAGGATGCGAGCAAAGCAGGGATTCCACTCGTCTACCTCAATCTCGAGCCGGAAAATCTCGATCGGCTGCCTGAGAAGCAGGTCTATGTCGGTTCGAAGGAGACCGACTCGGGAAGGCTCGGTGCCGAGGCCGCCTGTGAGCTGTTGAAGAAAATTGGCAAGGTGAGCGATGCGCAGGCCTACATCTTGATGGGCGATTTGGCTCACCAGGCGTCGCGCGATCGCACCTCGTCGGTCAAGGAAACGCTGGTGCAAGGCGATTGCAAGGGCGTGACCATCGCCGACGAGCAGTCCGCCGCCTGGACGCGCACCAATGCGATGGACCTGACCACGAACTGGGTCACCGCCGGTCGCCCGATCGACGTGATCTTCGCCAACAATGACGAGATGGCGATCGGCGCGATCCAGGCGCTCAAGGCCGCAGGGATGTCGATGGACGATGTGATCGTCGTCGGCATCGATGCGACCCAGGATGCGCTTGCGGCAATGGCGGCGGGCGATCTGGACGTGACGGTATTCCAGAACGCCAAAGGACAGTCGGCAAGTGCCGTGGATGCTGCCGTCGCGCTCGCTCGGGGGAAAAGCGTCGACAGGGAGGTTTGGGTGCCCTTCGAACTCGTGACGCCCGAGAACATGGACCAGTACAGCCAGAAGAACTGATCCCCCTGACCGGCGCACCTGCCCTGTATGCGCCGGTTCATCTTCACTTGGAGAATGCGATGGACGGTATCTTCATCATTGGTGCCGGGGAATGCGGCACCCGAGCAGCATTCGCGCTGCGCGAAGCAGGCTATTCCGGATCGGTCACGCTGATCGGAGCCGAGCCCCATCTGCCCTATGAACGGCCGCCGCTTTCGAAGCCCATGAGCGGTGCGGTGCAGATGAAATTGATCTGCGCGAAGGAATCGCTGGAGGCGGCCGGCATCGACTATCTTCAGGGTGTGTCGGCCTCGAAGCTGGATGCCGGCGCCGGAATCCTTACCTTAAGCGACGGGCGGGTGTCGAGGTACGAGAAGCTGCTCCTCGCCACGGGCGCACGTCCGAGACGGCTCGCATGCCCAGGCGCGGAACTCGCGCTCGACTTCCGCACCCATGCCGACGCCGAGGCGATTTTCGCCAATATTGCGCCAGGGCGGAGCGTTGCGATCATCGGCGGCGGTTTGATCGGAATGGAGCTTGCGGCGGTGCTTCGCGGAAAAGAGGTCCCGGTCAGCGTGATCGAAGCCGCGCCGAAACCTCTGGGACGAGCCGTCCCTCCGCGCTTTGCCGAAAAGCTGCACGCCAGGCATGCGGCCGAAGGCGTGCGGTTCCATCTGGGCCGGGGTGTCATGGCACTCAGCGACGATGGGGTTGCTCTGACCGATGGGAGCATGGTGCCCGCCGATCTCGTCGTTAGCGCCATCGGCGTTTTGCCTGAAACCGCGCTGGCGGACACCGCAGGACTGGCCACGGGTAACGGAATCCTAACCGACGGGCGTCTCCGCACCAGTGCACCAAACGTTTTCGCCGCAGGTGATTGTGCGGCGGTGGCGCAACCAGGTGGCGGACACACTCGATTTGAAAGCTGGCGGAATGCGAGGACGCAGGCCGAGACCGTCGCCCGGAACATGGCCGGTGCCACCGAGACTTTTACCGCCATCCCGTGGTTCTGGTCCGATCAGTACGACCTTGGACTCCAAGTCGCAGGGCTCCCGCAGCCTGCGCAAAAGTGCGTCGTCCGTTCAGTCGCGACCGGCGAGCTTCAGTTCTACCTGGACGATGGGCGCCTTGTGGCTGCGGCGGGGCTTGGCATCGGCAATGGCTTGGCCAAGGACATCAAGCTGGCCGAGATGTTGATTGCCTCTGGAACGAAGCCGGAGCCCGCAGCATTGGCCGACCCAGGCTTGAACCTCAAGGCGCTGTTGAAGAGCGCACGGGCGGCAAAAGCTGCTGATTTTCCAGTCGCTCTGGGCCATGGAACGCCGGCACACGGACGGACACGAACGCAGTCTCGATGAAAACATCGCAGCGATTTCGGGGGCTGGGTTCGATGGGATCAGCGCTCATTATACCAATCGACACGATGTCGTGCGCCTCAACGAGGCCATCCGCGGCAGCGGCCTGAAGATCGAAGGCGTCTGCTTCCCGCATTCCGTCGAGGATCTGCGCCTACCGCTGGAGCTTGCCGCGGAATTCCCGGTAAGCCACATCAATCTTCAACCCGGCATCCGCTTCCGCCTGGTCGAGGACTGCCTGCCGCTGCTCGACGGGTGGATGCGGCTCGCCGAAGATGCGGGCATTCCGGTGTTCATCGAAACGCATCGCGACAGGATGACCACGGACCTGTTCTTCACGCTGGATCTGCTGGACCACAGGCCCGATCTGCCGCTTCTGGCCGATCTCTCGCATTTCCTGGTCGGCCGCGAATTTGCCGTGCCGGTCGATGCGGAAAATCACGCAATGATCCGGCGCATCCTGCGGAATGCTCAGGCTTTCCATGGTCGCGTCGCCTCGCGCGAGCAGGTGCAGATCGAGATCTCCTTTCCGCATCACCGTCCCTGGGTCGATCTCTTCTTGGAGTGGTGGAGCCACGGTTTTCGCAACTGGCGGTCCCGTGCGGCCGATGACGCCGAGCTCGTCTTCATCATCGGCATGATCGAGGCGTCGAAGGACATCACGCTGAACGAGATGGTTTTGCGTCTGGAAGAGGACCGATCCGTCTCTATCGGCCGCAGCACCCTCGACGTCTGGCTGCGCAAGCGCGGCTTCATATTCAAAAAAAGACCGCACATGCATTGGAGCAGGAGCGGCCAGACCTCCTGAAGCGGCGTCAGGACCGGTTCGATGCACAGCTTGATCTCGCGGATGGAGCGCCGACATCATCAATCGCATCGCCGAAAATCCCGCAAATGGGATCGACGAACTCCTTCCTTGGAACTGGTCCACCCAATCATAGTGTCCACTTAAATCCACAGTGGACACTATCCGGCTCCAGACCGAATGCTTCCCGCAGTCGATACTTTATGCGATCTTCGTGGCCGTCGAGGAGGCGCCTTGCAGCTCCACGCCACCAACGGGCCCGCTGCCGTGACCTCCGTTTGTCACCGTCGAGCAATCGACCAGCGTGCTGTCGGGAATGTCGGCCGCACTGCGCCCGTTTGGCCCAGGTGGCGTTGGGCGGGACGAAGTCATCGGTCTCGTGTCGCTGGTACTCTGGACGCTGACCGCCATCGTGACCATCAAATATGTGCTCGTTCTGCTTCGGGCCGACAACGAGGGTGAGGGTGGCACTTTGTCCCTGCTCGCCCTGTTGCTGAAGAAGGGCACCAAATATCCGGTCCTCATGTTTTTTGCCGGCGTTCTAGGCGCCGCCCTGTTCATCGGTGACGCGATGATCACCCCGGCGCTGTCGGTACTGTCGGCCGTTGAGGGTTTGAAGCTCGTCGCGCCGGCGCTTCACGACTACGTTCTGCCGATCTCCGTCGTGATAATCCTGCTGCTTTTTGCCGTCCAGTCACGCGGGACCGGTGCCGTTTCCGTCTTCTTCGGCCCGATCACGCTCGTTTGGTTTCTCGTGATGGCAGCTGCCGGCGTTGCGCATATAGGCGACGATCTGGCGATCCTTTCGGCTTTTAACCCGCTCAATGCGATCGGTTTTTTATGGAATGCCGGCCTCATCGGCTTTATCGTACTCGGCGCCATCTTCCTCACCGTGACCGGAGCTGAAGCGCTTTATGCCGATCTGGGCCATTTCGGTCGCCATTCCATCCAGGCAGCCTGGTTTGCGGTCGTCTTTCCCGCCCTCGCGTTGAACTATCTCGGGCAGGGCGCGCTGGTTTTGTCCCATCCCGATGCCATCTCCAATCCGTTTTTCCTGATGTTTCCAAGCTGGGCCTTGTTGCCGATGGTGATCCTTGCCACGGCCGCAACGATCATCGCCAGCCAGTCGGTGATCACCGGAGCCTTTTCGCTTATACGGCAAGCGATCCATCTCGGCTTCCTGCCCCGCTTCGAAATCTGCTACACCTCGGAAACGCAAACGGGTCAGATTTACCTGCCCTTGGTCAACACCATCCTTTTGACCGGTGTTCTCGCCCTCATGCTGATGTTCGGTAGCTCCGAAGCCCTTGCCCCCGCATACGGCGTATCCATTACGGGCGCGATGGTGATCGATACCATTCTCGCCTTCGAATTCGTTCGGCGCCAATGGGGCTGGCCCGCTTTGACAGCCATAGCTGTCCTGCTTCCCCTGTTCAGTCTCGAACTGGTCTTCCTCGGCGCCAATCTGTTGAAGGTTCACCACGGGGGCTACGTGCCCATCCTCATCGCCGGCACCTTGATCACGATGATGTGGACCTGGCGGAAGGGTGTCAGCGTGCTGCGCGAGAAGACCGCCCGTCAGGACATCCCGCTGAGCCAGTTCATGGCCATAGTCGAACGAAAGTCCGAGCATGCTCCTGTCCAAGTCCCCGGAACAGCGATCTTCCTGACCGCCACGCCCGACACGACGCCGGCAGTTCTGTTGCACAACATCAAGCACAATCACGTCCTTCATCAGCACAACGTCATCATGACCATCAAGACCGCCCGGGTCCCTTACGTGCCCGAGAAGGACCGCTACACAATTACAAAGCTGTCTGATCGGTTCAGCCTGCTGGAGCTGAGGTTCGGCTTCATGGACGATCAGAATGTCTCACGGGCGCTGGCGCGCTGTCGAAAGGAGGGTTTCAAGTTCGAGATCATGTCGACGTCCTTTTATCTCGGCCGGCGCAAGCTGATAGCCGACCCCCAGTCAGGGCTGCCCCAATGGCAAGACAAGCTCTTCATCGCCATGGCGGACTCGGCGATTGATCCAACCGAGTACTTTCATCTGCCAGCTAATCGAGTCGTCGAGCTGGGAGAGCAAGTCATTATCTAAGTGCGCACTCCGCGCTAGCAGCGGCATCACCGGGCATCAGCCGCGCGTAGCTAGATCTGGACCCAGTTTAAGGAACATTTCAACAAGCAAGCGGTTAAAAGAGAGTTCCTATTCAGACGGAAGTTCTCCGCTGAAACGTTGGCTTAGCGGACAATCGCACAAGTCGACCAACTGCAGCGCTCCTTTTCAATCCGGGAGCGCTGCCCTTCTTGGCGCCTCTTAGCTTTCGACAGATTCATGCGGAACATACCGTCGCCTGCGCGATAGACGGAGGGAAACCCGAATGGACCCGGTCAACGTCGCTGGCATCATGATTCTCCTTGGTATCGTTGCGATATTTGCCATGACCTGGCTCGCGGCCTTAGGAGTAAATCGGGACTGAGATGCAGTTAGATCAGCTGTTGAAATCCCAAGAAAGCCGTAGATCGCGATCACGAGCAGGACGAGGACCAGCAGTAGAATGATTATCCTCGATCCTCTCTTGGCCATTCCGAGGTGCAATAAGAGTCTACAACTAGGTTTGAATAGGACTGAAGTCTAACGCCAAAGAGCTTCTGCAATCTCGGCCGGTCTGACAACCTCCCTCGTCCACCCCTTTTAATTATCCGACAGTTTCGCGCCGCGGAGCCCGGCTGGGACTGGCGGCCGCCGCTGCCGGTCCAGCGTGGGTTGATCAACATTCCGCCCCTATCGATCCCTAACATTTCAGCGAATCACGTGAACCGCTTGCTTGCCTTATAGAGACGGCTCTCGGCCGTTACGAAGATGGAGCCGCTGCTCTTATGCTGTTTCGTAGGATGCACGGTGAGGCGGGTTAGCACTGTGCGACCCGCAGGCTTTAGCGGCTCGCCGTCCTTCTGCTCTGTTTAGAACTCGAAATCATACCTGGACGCCCTAACTTCCATTCTCGTCTTCAATGTTGAACATCATCGAGAGGTGAACGTGGCAGAGCGCAAGAAGCAGACAGTGGTGAGCTCTGGTATCTCTGGGCTAGACGAAATCCTCCGCGGCGGCTTGCCAGCATCAAATCTCTACATCGTCCAGGGCGCACCGGGGTCGGGCAAGACGACCGCGGCGCTGCAATTCCTCCGCGCTGGTGTCGCGCTGGGCGAGCCCTGCATTTATGTCAGCCTGTCTCAGACCAGAGCCGAGTTGGAGGCGATCGCGCGGTCGCACGGCTGGACCCTCGATGGAATCCGCGTGGAGGAACTTTCCGCTTCAGATTCGATAAACCGGGCCGCCGACCAGACCATCTTCCAGACGACTGAACTCCGTCTGGACGAGACGAGAAAAGCGATCGAAAGCGCAATCGAAGAGCATAAGCCGAGCCGATTGGTTTATGATTCCCTGTTGGAAATCCGGCTGATTACCGCCGATTCACCCCGATTCCGACGCGAGCTGATCGCCTTCAAAGCGTTCCTCGCCCAGCGCAACATCGTGGCACTGTTGCTCGACACGCAAACCTCCGAGACGGATCGAACGGGCGAAGAGGTCGACGGCATCGCCCACGGGGTCATTCGCCTGGACAAATCACTCGAAGAATATGGGGGCGTTCGCCGCCGCATTGAGGTGAGTAAGATGCGTGGCGTTCCCGTCGCCGATGGCTATCACGACATGGCGATCCGCGAGGGCGAAGGCGTCGTCGTGTTCCCGCGAATCGTACCGGGTGCGGCGGCGAGAACCGTCAAGCCGCAGCTGATCAAGTCGGGTGTCGATACTCTGGACGAAATGTTCGGCGGCGGGCAGGAATCGGGAACGACAACGCTCGTCATAGGCCAGGCGGGCACCGGTAAATCGACGATGGCGTCGCTCTATGCGACTGCAGCCCTCAAGCGCGGTGAAAGTGTTGGGCTCTTCCTGTTCGAGGAACGAATCGAGACATTCTTCCGGCGCTCCGAGGGGCTGGGAATGGCTCTGCGTCAGTTCCATGAGGATGGCCAGCTGATCCTCCGCGACTTCAATCCCAACGAGATCTCGCCGGGAGAGTTCGGCCAGATCGTCCAGCAATCGGTGAACAGTGAAAAGGTGAAGGTCGTCGTAATCGACAGCTTCACTGGATATTTGAATTCGCTGCCACATCGTGAGAAAGCGGTTCGCGACATACAGTCGCTCCTCAAATATCTCGCCCGGGCCGGCGTCCTCACGATTCTCATCGTCGCGCAACACGGTCTGCTCGGCCAGGGCGTAGGCATTGACGTCGATGTGAGCTTTCTGGGTGACACCGTGCTTCTGCTGCGAATTGCGGAACACGAGGGCAGGCTCCGGCGCAGCATCACGGTCGTGAAGAAGCGGCATGGCCCGCACGATCTCGATGTACGCGAATTGTTCATTCAAAGCTCGGGCGTCTCGGTGATCGCGTATAACCCGCTCCCGGAGGTGTGATCGCTCGTGGACGCGACCGACAGCCCTCTCGACTGGGTGTTGACGATGGCTCCTTATCGGCGCGACGCCGAGCATTTGGAAGCGCTCTTGGCCCAAAATGGCTTGCCCGTCCGGCGCGCGGAGGGCGTGGAAGAGCTGACGGCGCTGTTGGAACAGGGTCCAGGAGTTCTTGTCGCGACCCACGAGGCGCTTAATCCGGAGGTCCTGGAGGTGATCCGCCGGTATTTGATCGACCAGCCTGAGTGGTCTGAGATGCCCCTCGTCATCCTGCTGGATCGCGCAGTGCCTCAGGCCCGCGTCCGCGCCGAGCTGTCGGCAGCCTGGCCCCGCTCACGCCAGCTCTATTACCAGCGTCCTGTCACCACGCTGGAATTGCTAAGCGGTATCCAGTCGATTCTGCTGGCGCGTCTGCGTCAACGCGACATACGCGATCGCATCGAGCGCGAGATCGAACTGCGACGCGAGCTCAACCATCGAGTAAAGAACATCTTGGCCAGCATTTCCTCCATCTTCCAGATGACCCGGCGACGCGCTGTTTCACTCGATGAGTTCGCCGAAGATTTCGCGGGCCGGCTCGCGGCGCTTGCCAACGTACATTCGGCGGTCTTTCAGGCGGACGGTGAAGCGGTCGAATTCTCCAGCGTTGTTGAACTGACCTTCAGTCCATACCGAGTAAGAGGCACGGATCGCCTCGTCTTCACAGGTCCAACGGTCCTGCTGCGTCCGGATGCAGCGACCACGCTTGCGCTTTGCCTCCACGAGCTGGCGACCAACGCGCTCAAGTATGGTGCGCTCTCGACACCAGAAGGCCGGGTCAGCTTGCAATGGTCCGTTTCGCAAGAGGCCGATCTGCTGAGCCTTGAATGGGTCGAGAGTGGAGGTCCGTCAGTGTCGGAGCCGTCGAGGAGTGGATATGGAACGCGGTACATCCGCTCGGCGTTGTCTAGTCAGTTTGGCACGCCGCCGGTCATCCTGTTTCATCCGCAGGGATTGCGTTGCATCGTATCGGGCCCGCTTTCGCGCGTATCACCGAGGCAGCCGGAGGTATAGGAGATTAAGGTATGGCTCCTTCCGTGTCGCCGTTGCGGATATTCTATCTCGAAGACAACCCGCTGATCGTCTTTCACATTGAGGCGATGATCGAGGATCTGGGGTATGTCTTTACAGGCTCCGCCAGCAGCTTCGCCGACCTGGTTGGCAGGATAGAGACGATCGAGGTCGACGGGGTGCTGGTAGATATCGATCTGGCCGATGGGCGCACCGGCCCGGCTGCCGCAAAGTGGCTTCGCCAGCGCGGCATTCCAAGCATCTTTGTCACCGGACAGGAAGCGATCGCCGCTGAGTATCCGGAGACAGCGCTCGCAACGATAGGCAAACCGGTGTCGGAAAGCGAACTCGCCGAGAAACTAGAACTGTTTCGGCTCACCAGCTCCACCAGCAAGACGATCTAACAATTCATTGCCCTTTGGCTTGGGCGCCGCATCTCGCGATCAGTCGGCGGCGCCGCGGCATTCTGCTTCAGCCACTGCACCAAAATGGCCATCCGCAATCTGCTTGGGTCTGCACAGAAATTCCAACCGATCATCCCGGTCTTGCTTAAACTCCCTGGATGATCACCAGGAGGTACGACTCGAGGCGGGAAACTAGGCGCGACCTGGACGGTCTTCGACGTCTTTAGCGGGTTGTCGGCCATCCACCCCCACGATGAAAGGATGCTGGGAACTATCCGCATCGGAGGCGCACGAGCTGCTAGATCTGCTAAATTTGCAGACTGCCTTAAGTCCACGGCTTGAAATCGACGTCATGAACGCTCCTCCCAGGCTACTCGCCACAAAACAGCTTCCACTTCGTGGGGCGGAGCGCGATACAGGTGCGGTCGGCCGAGGACGCCAGCTCGGGCGGCAACTCAACCTCGATCGACGACTGTGTCTTGCCGAGATCCAATTCGAGGTGGCGCGTGCCCGCTACACGCCGACTCGCCGTGACACGCCCGGCGAGACAGCCACTGCCACCCTCAATGAGCTCGACGTCGTGCGGGCGGAAGAAGAGGGTTGCCTGCCCGTCCTGCTCGTTCGCGGCGCGAAGGCCGATTGGGCGACCCTCGAACCAGATCTCACCATTGGCAAGCGTGACGTTGAGACAATTGGACTGACCGATGAAGCCGTAGACGAAAGGCGAGACGGGGTGATCGTAGATCTCGTCGGGGGTGCCGACTTGCTCGATCGCGCCCTTGCTCATCACTACGACGCGGTCGGCAAGCTCGAGTGCCTCTTCCTGGTCATGGGTGACGAAGAGGGTCGTGTACCCGGTGCGGTCGTGGATTTCGCGGAGCCACCGGCGAAGTTCCTTGCGAACCTGCGCGTCGAGCGCGCCGAAGGGCTCGTCGAGCAGCAGCACGCTCGGTTCGACCGCCATAGCGCGGGCGAGCGCCACCCGCTGCCGCTGGCCCCCAGAAAGCTGGGCCGGATAGCGTTTTTCGAGCCCAGAGAGCTGCACCAAGTCGATGAGGTCGAGCGCACGACGGCGGATCTCTGCGGCGGGCGGCCGCCGGTTGGCGGGCCGTACCTTGAGCCCGAATGTGACATTGTCGAGCACCGTCATGTGGCGGAACAGGGCGTAGTGCTGGAAGACGAAGCCGATATTGCGCTCCTGGACGGTCCTCTTCGATGCGTCCTCGTCGCCGAAGAAGATCATGCCCTCGGTCGGGCTTTCGAGGCCAGCAATTAGCCTGAGCAGCGTCGTCTTTCCTGAACCCGACGGGCCGAGGAGCGCAATCAGCTCGCCGGAGAGGATGTCGAGTGTGACGTCGACGAGCGCCGGGAAGCGGCCGAATTCTTTGCGGAGGCTCTCGACCCGGACTTCCATCTCTGTGCGCCTTTCAATGTCTTCGACCAGCCGCAAATCGTCACTGTCGCAAAGGCCAAATACGGCGCCGCCGAGCGCTGACTATCGTCCGGGACTATAGATACGATCGAAGATACCGCCAGCGCCGAAGAACTTCGGCTGAGCTTCCTTCCATCCGCCGAACTCGTCAATGGTGACCAGTGTGAGATCGGCGAAGCGGTCGATGTCCTTCTGATCCGCTGCCTCGGGCTTGAACGGCCGATAGTAGTGTTTGGCGACGATCTTCTGCCCCACATCACTGTAGAGATAATTGAGGTAGGCTTCCGCCATCTTGCGCGTGCCCTTACGGTCGACATTGCCGTCGACAAGCGCCACCGGCGGCTCGGCTCTGATCGAAATCGAGGGCGTAACGATATCGAAGTTGTCGGGGCCGAGTTCTTCGAGCGCGAGGTAGGCTTCGTTTTCCCAGGCGAGCAGCACGTCGCCGAGACCGCGCTGGACGAAGGTGGTCATCGCTCCCCACGCGCCAGTGTCGAGAGCGAGAACATGCTTGAAGAGTTGCGCCACATATTCCTCCGCCTTGGCATCGTCGCCGTTGTTCGTCGCCCGCGCCCACGCCCAGGCCGCCAGGAAATTCCAGCGGGCGCCGCCCGAGGTCTTCGGGTTAGGCGTGATCACCTGGATGCCTTCCTTGGTCAGATCGCTCCAATCCCTGATGCCTTTCGGGTTACCCTTGCGGACGAGAAAGACGACCGTCGAGGTGTAGGGAGCGCTGTCGTTCTCAAGACGGGTTTTCCAATCAACAGGGATCTTGCCGGTGGCCTGCGCAATCGCGACGATGTCCGCTTCAAGCGCGAGCGTCACCACATCGGCGTTCAGGCCGTCGATCACCAAGCGCGCCTGCTTTCCGGAGCCGCCATGCGATGTCTGGATCGTCACCGTCTCGCCCGTATCCGCCTGCCATTTTTCGGCAAAGGCGGCGTTGAATTCCTTGTAGAGTTTCCGTGTCGAGTCATAGGACACGTTCAGGATCGTCGTGTCCGCCTGAGCGAGACCGATATAACCGAGCTGCAGCATTCCGACCAGAAGAGCTCGTTTCACGACTTCGGCAAGTCTATCGGTTCGCATATCAACCTCCTTGCTTAGCTGGATGAAACTACCCCCCGAACGCCAGACGGGAAAGCCGAGATGGAGGCGATTGTGCGGCGCCCGTGCGCAATGTGCCATACGTGATCGGCGCGCTCAAACTCGCTTTTCCTGCGCATGGAATTTGGCAAGCCGATTGAGCGACGAAGCGACCGATCCGGAAGGTGGAACCACCGGCATCCATCGTGCGATTATCGGATGGTGGCGCCTAGAGAACATGGTGCTGGAGCCGCTCTTCAAGCCGACTGATTGATTGAAAGGGTGCGATTGTCTTATCTGCAGCGACGCCTCAGGCCCATGGGGTAAGCCCCCGGGGTCTGTATCGAACTTGATTGCAGGGATAATCGGTTGAGGCGCGGCTATGTCCGGATGGTCGGAGAGCTTCACGATCGTCGGCTGGCTTGAGGCCATGATGGCGCGCCGTCTCTGCACGTCAGCTCCGGCCAGAAAGATTGCCGGAGCGGCCGGGGACCCTCATTCTTCACCCGAAGCGGCCCGGCAGGCGCGGGAACAGGTTGCCACCAACCGCAGCTTCACTGCTTTAAGTCTTGTCGACAGCGCCTTTAACTGCGTCCTTTAACTTTCCCTTGGCTTGCTGGGCACCGCCCTTTGCCTCTTGCGCTGCGCCTTTGGCGCGGAGCGAGTTGTTGTCGGTTGCATCGCCCGCGGCCTTCTTGGCCTTACCAGCGAGCTCATTGGCCTTGCCGGCCACTTTGTCCTTTGCACTGCCCATGGGGGTCTCCCGGTTTGGAGGACGCGACTTGCGCCGCCACAGACGCTCGAACGAGCGGCTCGGCGCTTTTGTTCCCACTTGATCTGGATCAGCCAGCACGCATCAGCACAGGCTGCGGTCCTCCAACCGTTTGCCGAGATCCTCGCACTTGGAATCCGAAGTGGTCAGCTCCACGATCCAACTTTCGCCTCCGGCACGGGAAGCTTAGCCCAACCGGCAATGATTGGAGAGGATCAGGAATTCCGCTCGCGTGGTGGCCAAAGACCCAACGGCGGCGTCGGTTGCCGCGCCATTGTGAGGCTTGGTATTACCGCTATTACCGCATGCGACTCGCTCCCGGTTGCCGTTGCACTCGATACATATGCGATCTTCGAAGCACGAAATTGGAACGTTGGGCGAATGAAGGACGTATGCGCCACTGGCGATTGTGTTGTTCACAGCCCTGACCCCTGCCAGACCGCTATGCTTGGGACGTTTCGAGACGGTTAGGCAGCGAAAGCCAGATGGCGCTTGTGCCTCTGGGAGGAGGCGCGGCAGATGGCCTTCGCCCGTACGTGCTCAACCAACACGAAGCTATCCGCCTGAACGTCGCGGACCTCTCCGTCTCTTTTTCGAGGACGGGGTTTCACTATCTCGAACATCACGAAGCATTAGCGTTCACCATGGGAGAGCGTGCGGCCCCCTGTCTTGAGAGGGTGATGCTTGCGGGGCCCCCTCAAAACACCTTCCCTTCCCTCAGATGCGTGGTCGTGCCGTTCAGCAGATAGTCGCCCAGCACACGCGATTTGTGCAGCAACGGGTTGTGGTTGAGTATCGTGCGGATATTGCGCCAGTGCCGATCGAAGTTGTTGTTGCGGGAGGTCGCCGACCCGCCTCCGAGCTCGAACATGCGCCCGGCGCTTCGCAATCCGAGCTGACCAAGAACGAGTTGCGTTCGCGCCGTCGAAAGCGCACTGGCGATCAAGGCATCCTCGATCTCGACATCCGTTCCCACTCCGAGTGCGGCAGCCGAGCGGTCCAGCGCCTCCGCAGCTGTTGCGACCGCCGCATCGATAGCAAAGGAATTCGCAGCGATTTCGCCGATAACCTGCTGGACGAAAGAATCTTCACTTGCCGTTTCGGCGCTGCTGTGGGCGGCGGAGCGCGCCTGTTTCCGGACATAGGCGAGCCCGTCCGACAGAACGTTGCGCACGGCGCCGGCGGCGCTCGCCGCCAGATGCAACTGGCGCAGTGTCGAACAATGCCGGCCAACGAGACTGTCGAGGGTGCGGCGGGACAACTCGTGCGGAAATACCTCGACATTGTCGAGGATCACACTGCCGCTTGCCGTTAGTCGCTGCCCCATGCCATCCCAATCGTCGAGAATTGTGATGCCTTGCCTGTCGACTGGCAGCAGAACACCGACTGCCTGCCCTTCCTCATCCAGCGCACTGAACGAAGCAAAATCGGCGAAGGCCGTTCCGGTGGCGTACCATTTTCGGCCGTTGAGCCTATAGGTTTCACCCTGCCTGACAATCTTCGTCGTCACCTGTCCAGGACGGGCCGTGCCCTGCTCGGTGTGGGCACCGCCGAAGAGCTTTCCAGCGAGGATCAATTCAATCGCACCGCCGTCGCGCTCGCGAGGTTCGCTCAAGATGACGTTTTCAACATAGTTGAAATGCGCTCTCAGCGCATGTGCGACGTTCGAATCGGCAGCGCCAATCGCGGCTATCATCTCGATATAGTCGGCAACCGAACCGCCCGGCCCCCCGAGTGAAACCGGGACACGGAGGGTCCCAAGTTCCAGTTCACGGAAAAGCTCAAAGGCTTCGAAGGGGAGCTTACGCGAAAGATCTCGCTCGGCCGCACCCTTTGCGACTTCGGACACGAAGGCAGGAATGCGCGCAAGAAGTTCCGCGCGTGTTGGGCGGGACTCGGTCAGCGCCTTGGTTATCGTCACACGTCAACTCCGAAAATGAAGAAAAGGAGAGTGCAGTCGGTCGACCCGCCGGCTGCACTGGCGCCTCCGACGATTACGCCGGGATCATTACGATTGCCCGTCGAGATAAATGTCCGCCCCGTTGCTCCAGAGATGCTCGACACCCAGTTTCAGGTTCTTCACCCGCTTGTCGTAGACGGTGATCACCGCCGGCGTGACGATATCGAGCGTCGGTAAGTCCTCGACCACCAGCTTCTGGAACTCGTTGAAGAGTTCCAACCGCTTCTTCGGGTCGATCTCGACGGCGGCCGTTTCGAGCAGCCGGTCGACTTCCGGATTCGAATATTTGGAACCGTTGGTGAAGGGGACGCCCGGTTTGAAGTTTTTCGACCAGTAGAGGCGCTGGACGCCGACGGTCGGGTCGTAGAGATTGCTCATGCCCTCGATGGCGATGTCGAAGTCTCGATCAGTGAAGACGCGCTTGACGAAAGTCGCGAAGTCCTGCGTTCGCAGTTCCACCTTGATGCCAACCTTGGCAAGCGCCTGTGCGATGTATTCCGCGGTCTGCTTGGGAGGACCGGACGGCTGGGTCGGATCGATGAACAGCTTGAAGCGAAAACCATCGGCGCCGCGCGCGTAACCTGCCTCATCCAAAAGCTTCTCGGACTTCGCCGGGTCGAACTCGTACTTGGGAAGGTCCGGCGAGTAGAACTGCGCAAGGTCCGGGCTAACCGGTCCGTCGAGGCGGGTGGCGTAGCCGAGGTAGACGGTGTTGACGATGAAATCCTTGTCGACCGCATGCGCGATCGCATGTCGCACCTTGATGTCGGCCAGATACTTGTTCTCAAGGTTGAACTCCGCGCGGGCAATGCTCGGTGAATACGGCGCCGGGTCGGTATCGACGACGAGGTTCGGTTTGGCCTTCAGCCGGTCGATATCGGTCAGCGGCAGGTTGGCCGTCGAGACCTGCACCTCGCCGGTCTCGATCGCGGCCACAGCTGCGGCGGGGTCGACGATGAACCGGAAGATGATCTGGTCGAGGTACGGCTTTGGCGACCCCCAATAGTCTTCGTTGCGCACGAAAAGCGCGTGACTTCCGCGAACCCATTCGACGAACTTGTAAGGGCCGGTGCCAACCGGCGCGACGTTGTGCGGGTTTTCAGCAATCTTCGTTCCCTCGTAGAGATGTTTGGGAACGATCGGCGCTTCGAAGCTGGCGAAGGCGGTCAGCAGGTACGGAGCCGGTTTCGCAAGGGTCAGTTCCACCTCATGCGAATTGAGGACATTCGCCTCTTTCACATGCGCGAAGGTCGCCCGGCCGCGCGGATGGTTCTCCTTCAGCGCCAGGATTGAAAAAGCGACGTCTTCAGCAGTGAAATCCCTGCCGTCGTGCCAGCGCACGTCCTGACGCAGCTTGAACCAGTAGCGCAGGCCATCTTCGCTCACCGTCCACTCCGTGGCGAGCAGAGGTTGAGGATTGAAATCCTTGTCGTAGCTCAGCAGGCTCTCGGTCGCCTTGCCGCTGATGTAATAGGCAGCGCCGGCACTGTGGGCAATGAGCACGAGAACCGGCGGCTCCGTGCCGATGTTGATCGAGACGCTGCCGCCGCGCGTCGGCTCCTCGGCAGCGAACGAGGGCACCGGCAGCACTGGCATGGCAGTCGCGGTTGCAAGTGCAACGGAGGAAAGGAGGAACGCGCGTCGCGTAAGCTTCAAAATCGCAGTCTTTCTTGATGTCATCTTAGTATCCCTAAGGGCGCGCCCACGGCAGCGCCGATTTCTCCCGCACCCTCAAGGGCGATAGTCAGACCATATAAAATACACTAAAATATCGAGATAGAAGATTCCCAAGATCTCTCGCATTTCTGAAAAAACCTACTCAGTCCACGGCGTTTGCCGCATCCCTCTCGATGGGTGCCGTGTGGGCAGTGGGGAAAAGTTCGGCGTCGCATTCCTGTCGGTCATCCAGTCGCCCATTTCGCGACGAACTGCCGGACCTGCACCTGGTCTTTGCGACCCTCGGTCTTGGCGCACTCGTTCACGCGGCGCGGCGGCGTATACGGCCGCGCCGAGCGGGCGATAGGACGGCGGCCCGACGTCTACTTCGATACGATGGGGCATGATCCGGACATCATTCGCACGCTCACGGACTGTTTCGGCCCAGAACGCGTGCTCACCGGCACTGATTGGCCAATCCTTGCAGCTCTCAACCGGGACGAATTTCGAGGTAGTCTGTTACGAGCCGGGCTGAATGAGCAGGAGGCACGCCTCGTTACCGGCAGCAATGTCCGGCGCCTTCTCGGCTTGCAGCATGAGCGGCGGCGGCTGAGTAAAGGCCGACAAAACATAGAGCCCCGGATCAGTGATCCGGGGCTCTTTGCAACTCGGCTGCCATTGGACTGACGGCGCCTGGCCGCAAAACCCGTCAGGCGACGCGCTGCGAACGGGCAAGCGGAATGATCTCGGCTTCCGTCGCGCCGGACCTCGGCTCGCGTCCCTCGAGAGGATGACCCGGATCGGTGAAGCCCGGGGTCGAAGGATGGCCGGGCGCGACCAGGCGATCGACCAGGGCCTCGTCTTCCGCATCAAGCTTGACGTCGAGTGCGCGAATGTAGCCATCCCAGTGCTCTTCGGTGCGCGGGCCCGCAATGGTCGATGTGATCAGCCGGTTATTGAGCACCCAGGCGAGCGCAAAATCGGCGGCTGCGATGCCCTTGGCTTGTGCGTGGACGGCAATCTGCTTGGCGATCGAGATCGATTCTTCGCGGAACTCCACGTCGTGCATCCGCTTGTCGCCGCGCCCGGCGCGGGTATCGGCGGCCGGCGCTTCGCCGGGATTGTATTTGCCCGTCAGGACGCCACGCGCCAGCGGGCTATAGGACACGGCACCCAGTCCATAAGCGGCAGCCGCCGGCAATTGCTCGGCCTCTGCCGTGCGGTTGACAATGTTATAGAGCGGCTGGCTGGCGATCGGCCGGTCGATGCCGAGCTGGTCGGCGAGATGGGCGACTTCTGCAATGCGCCACCCCCTGAAATTCGAAACCCCGAAATAGCGCAGCTTGCCGGCCTTGATCAGGTCGGCGATCGCCCGCACCGGCTCTTCGAGCGGCGCATCGAAGACGGCGCGGTGGAAATAGAGGATGTCAATATAGTCCGTGCCGAGATTGCGCAGCGAGCTCTCGACGGTCTGGTAGACCCACTTGCGCGAATAGCCGCCGAGGTTCGGCCCCTTCTGGCGCGAATTAACGAACTTCGTCGCCACCACCCAGTGATCGCGATGCGCCTTGATGCCGCGCCCGACCACCTCTTCCGACTTGCCGTCGTGGTAGACGTCCGCCGTGTCGATGAAGTTGATGCCCTGTTCGCGCGCCTTGTCGATGATGCGGAAGGCGACGTCATCAGGCGTCTGGTTGCCGAACATCATGGATCCGAGTGTCAGCGGCGACACTTTGAGGGCGCTGCGCCCAAGATAGCGATACTCAACCATTCAAGTTCTCCATTTCAGTTGATGTGGTCCGCAACATGGCAGGCCACGTGATGGCCGGGCTTGATGGCGCGGAATTCAGGTTCGGCAACACGGCAAAGCTCGGTCGCCAACGGGCATCGGGTGTGGAACCGACAGCCAGGGGGAATGTTGTTCGGGCTCGGCAACTCGCCGCCAAGCGGAGCCGCCTGTCTCGGCCGCGAGGGATCGGGAACGGCGGCCATCAGCGCTCGCGTATATGGATGGCGCGGGTCCGACCAAAGCGTCTCGTTGTCGGCGCTTTCCACGATCCGACCGAGATACATGACCAGAACCCGATCGCAGAAATAGCGCACCACCGACAGGTCATGGCTGATGAAGAGGTAGGAGAGACCAAACTCCTTCTTCATCTCCACCAGGAGGTTCAGGATCTGTGCCTGGATCGACAGGTCTAGCGCCGAAACGGGCTCGTCGCAGACGATCAGTTCAGGATTGAGCAGTAGCGCGCGGGCAATGCCGATCCTTTGCCGCTGGCCCCCTGAGAATTCGTGCGGGTAGCGGTTGATGGCGTCGGCAGGCAGCCCGACCTTGGCGACGATGCTGGCGACAGTGCGACGGCGTTCTGGCGGGCTGCCGGCCTTGTGCACGATCAGCGGCGCTTCCAGGATTTCACCGATCGTGTGTCGCGGATTGAGCGATGCGAATGGGTCCTGAAAGATCATCTGGATCGACTTGCGGACGTTTCTCAGCCGCCCCTGGTCGAGTGCCGTGATGTCCTGGCCCTTGAACTCGATCCGCCCCGCGGTCGGATCGACAAGGCGCAGAAGTGTCTTGCCAAGCGTCGACTTGCCGCAACCACTTTCACCGACAAGCCCGACGGTCTCGCCACGCTCGACCACGAGATCGACGCCATCGACCGAGCGCAACAGTCCGTCGCGGGTCTTGTAATGGGTCTTGAGATTAGAGGCTGAGATGAGCGGCATCGGGGACGGCCTTGAGGGACGAGGTGAACGGGCAGGCGACGAGTCGGTCCGGCGTTTGAGCAATCAAAGGCGGCACCTGATGGGCGCAGCTTGCGCGCGCTTGGCGACAGCGCGGTCTGAAGGGACAACCCGCCTCGCCTGCCGCAGAAACGATCGTTCCGGGGATCTCGGTGAGCGGACCGTTCAGATAGTGAAAGTCGTTCTTCAAGCGCGGCGAAGCCGAAAGCAGCCCGCGCGTATAGGGATGCAGAGGATCGTTGAAGAGATCGCCGGGCAGTGCCTGCTCGACCTTGCGGCCGGCATACATCACGACGACCTTATCGGCCCATTGCGCGACGACGCCGAGGTCGTGGGTGATCAAAACGACAGCCATCTGCAGCTCGCGCCTGAGGGTGTCGAGGAGATCCAGAACCTGCGCCTGGATCGTCACATCGAGCGCCGTCGTCGGCTCGTCGGCAATCAGCAGTTTCGGCCGGCAGGCGACCGCCATGGCGATCATGACCCGCTGGCGCATGCCGCCCGAGAGTTGGTGCGGATAGTCGTCGATCCGCTTTTCGGCGGCAGGGATGCGCACGAGCTTCAGAAGCTCGATCGCGCGTTCTCGCGCCGCCCTGGCCGAGACGTTTTCATGCACCTTCAGCACTTCGCCGATCTGCCGGCCGATCGACATGACAGGATTGAGGCTCGTCATCGGCTCCTGAAAGATCATGGCGATCTCGCGCCCGCGCAGGCGTCGCATTTCTCGCGCATCCAGATCCAGGAGGTCGCGGTCGTCAAAGATGATGCGGCCGCTGGTCACTTGTGCTGCGCGCGGCAGCAATTGCATCAGGGCGAGCGCCGTCAGCGATTTGCCCGAACCGGATTCTCCGACGATCGCCAGTGTCTCGCCCGCCCCAACCTCAAACGACAGGTTGCGGACCGGTTCCGCGCGCGGAAAGCCGATGGTGAGGTTTTCGACCTGAAGCAGCGGCGCCATCGTCAACGATCCTGCGTGAAGCGCGGATTGAGAGCGTCGTTCAGTCCGTCACCGATGAGGTTGAGCGCAAGCACCGTAAAGACGATCGCGAGGCCCGGAAGCGCTGTCAGGTACCAGGCGGTTCGGACCAGTTCGCGGCCGGTGCCGATCATCGAGCCCCAGCTCACCACATTCGGATCGCCGAGACCCATGAAGGAGAGCGCCGACTCCATCAGGATCGCGGTTGCGACCATGACCGAAGAAGTGACGATGATCGGCGGCAGTGCATTCGGTAAGATCTCGCAAAAGATGATCCGACCATCGCCAAAGCCGAGACTGCGGGCGGCCATGACAAAATCCTTTTCACGGATTGCACGGAATTCGGCCCTGGTCAGCCGCGCGACCGTCGGCCAGGAGATGACGGCAATCGCAAGGGTGACGGTGGTTGCCGAAGGTTGGACAATCGCGACCAGAACGACGAGGAGCACGAAGCTCGGCAGAGTCTGGAAGATCTCGATGAGCCTGACGAGTAGGTCGTCGATCCAGCCACCGAAGTAACCGGCAATCGCACCGACGAAAACACCGAAGGTGAGACCGAGCGCCGTCGCCATAAGCCCCACGAACAAGGAGATCCGCGACCCGTGCAGAATGCCTGCCAGGACGTCACGACCAAGCGAATCCGTGCCGAGCGGAAAACCTGGATGCTGGCCTGGCCAGAGGAACGGTTTTCCAACCATGGACAGGGGGTCGCCGGGATAGAGCACCGGCGCCAGCAGTGCGACGGCGATCACGAGCGCGAGGAATGCAGTGCCGAACAGCGCATTGGGGTTGGCGAGAAAGACCTTCAGTGCCCTCCGCCCGTTGGTAATGGCGACCGCTGCGGTCTGCTGAGAGCGCGCGTCGGGAGCCTTCATATTGCTCCAGGCCGGACGTTCCGGCGCGGTTGCCTGCTCGTTCGTGGCCGGAGCAGCATAGGCGCCGCCCGTGACAGCTGGAAAGGCCCCGAAGTCGGTGGTGGACATCAGCGAGCTCCTATTCGGGGATCGAGCCAGGCGTGGACGAGGTCCACTGCCGCGTTGGCGATGATGACGAGAAGAGAGGACAGGAGCAGGATGCCGAGCAGCACGGTGAAATCCCGGCCCATGACCGCCTCGAAGGCGAGGCGACCTAGACCCGGCCAGCTATAGACGGTTTCCACCACCACCGCGCCGCCGAGCATGCCGCCGATGTGCATTCCAGCCATGGTCGTGATCGGGATCAGCGCGTTTCGCAGAATGTGCCTCGCTGTCACGCCAAACGGCGTCAGACCCTTGGCATAGGCGGTGCGCACGAAATCATGGTTCTTGACTTCGAGCATGGCAGCGCGTGTCAGCCGCGCATAGATCGCGACGTAGAAGAGCGCGAGCGAGGTCGCTGGCAGCACCATGTAGCGCGCCTTATCGAGCAGTGCCGGGAACCCTTTCAACTGCGAGCCGATCGTCGCCGCGCCGCCGCTCGGCAGCCAACCGAGTTTGACCGAGAAGAGCACGATCAGCATCAGGCCGATCCAGAAGCTCGGGATCGAGTAAAAGAGCAGCGAGAAGATTGACAGCAGGCGGTCCGGGATCCGTCCTGCAAAGCTTGCCATTAGCGATCCCAACACGACCCCGAGAAGGATGGCAATGAAGAGCGCAACCGCCATCAGCGTCAGTGTTCCCGGCAGGCGCTGGACAATCAGGTCGGCAACCGGCATGCCGTAGCGCGGTGAAAATCCAAGACTGAACTGAGCGAGGTTGCCGAGGTAGGTCGCCAATTGCTCGAGCACCGGACTATCCAGCCCGAAGCGGGCTCTCAGCGCCGCAACACTCTCTTCCGTCGCCGAACCCGCCTCGCCGGCCAGAACATCCGCCGCGTCACCAGGTGCCAACTGCAAAAGGAAGAAGTTCAGGATCACGATTCCGAGGATCGTCGGAACCGCCTGCAGAAGTGTTCGTCGAAGCGTTCGCGCAATTCTGATCAGCACCGGCATCGATGTCGCCTCTCCATTTGGCTGTCCGCCAACGGCGAACCTGCACCTCGGCCTGATCTTTCGCCGCCGAATGATTTTATAGTTGACTAAATACATAGGCTTTGTCAAATGTGTTTTAGCAATTTCACCCTGCGGCTGGCTGATTACCGGAACACCATTCCAGTGTTTACGGCCAACCCCGAGATTTGAAGAATTTCAATCCTGCATGAGCACAGTTCTCGCAATGGCCGACTAGGAAGACGCGCTCGAACGAAAAACGCTTCCCGGCACAGCCCATCAGAGACAGCGGAGGATCCCGTGACACGCAAGAATGCCATCTCACACATCTGGTACACGCGCTGCCCCGTGCCGACACCTATGGGGCTTGCCACCCAGCTTGGCCTCCTCGACACGGCATTTGCCGCCGAGGGCATCAAGCTGAACTCGATCATCGACAGCAAGGATCGCTCCATCCGGTCTAGCCATTTCGATCACCATCTCGACTATTCGTTTCGCCATGGCGGCAATGTCCCGCCGATTCGCGCCCGCTCGGAAGGCAATCCGACGCGGCTGGTCGGCATCACCTGGACAGACGAGTTCCAGGCGATCATCACGCTGTCCGAAACCGGGATCAAAACGACACGCGACCTCGTCGGCCGGCGCTTCGGCATTGCGCGTCGCCCACCTGGGATCGTCGACTTCATGGCCGCTACCGCTCTGAAGGGCCTCGTTTCCGCTCTCTCGCTCGACGGGCTCGCACCCTCCGACGTCGAGATCGTCGACATCCCGCTTTCCGAAAGCGTGCTCGACGGCAGAGAGGGGCCGCAGCTCTACGGCCTCAGAAACCGTCAGGCCTATGGCCCCGAAATTGCGGCGCTGCTGCGCGGAGAGGTGGATGCCATCTATGTCAAAGGCACGCCCGGCATTGCCGTTGCCAACCTGTTCGCGGCCCACACGGTCGCAGAATTCGGCTTCCACCCCGACCCAAAAATCCGCATCAATTCCGGCTCCCCACGGGTACTGACCGTGGACGAGCGACTGGCGGAACATCGTCCTGATCTCGTCGCCAAGCTGATCGCGACTTTGAATCAGGCCGGCGCCTGGGCCGAGGAGCATCCCGACGAGGTGCGCCGCTTCGTTGCCCGCGAAGTCGGCGCTTCAGAAGAGGTCGTTGCCGCGGCCAACGGCCCCGATCTGCACAAACATCTCGGCATCGGCCTCGAACCGGAACTCGTCGCTGCGATCGGGCACTACAAGGACTTCCTGCATGAATGGGGGTTCCTCGAATGCAACTTCGACATCAACGCATGGGTCGACCACCGCCCCTGGGCGGAGCTCGACGTCCGCACTGTCGCCTGAACGAGAGCAACCGATGACCGATCCCAAACGTTTTGCACCGGTGCTTGCCAAGGCCGAAGAGCTTGGAAAGCGCTTCGCCCTGACAGCACGCCACTACGATGAAACAGGCGAATTCCCATTTGCCAACTTCGACGCGTTGCATGAGGCGGGACTGCTTGGCCTGGTGACTGCGACGGAGCATGGCGGTCTCGGTGGCGGACTGACGGACGCGCTCGCCGTCGTTTCGGCAATTGCCCGTGGCGAGCCCTCGACCGCTCTCGTCCTTTCGATGCACTACAACCAGCACTATTCGGTGCGCACCTCAGGCAAATGGCCGCCGCACCTTGTCGAGCGTGTCACCAGAGCCAATCGGGAGGGTGTGGCGTTGATCAATGCTGCCCAGGTGGAGCCGCGCGTCGGCTCTCCATCGCATGGGTCGTTGCCGGAAACCATTGCTCGGCGCGTTGGCGACCAGTGGCGCATCACCGGCCACAAGACCTACGCGACCGGCATTCCGCTTCTGCGCTGGGTGGCTGTCCTTGCTGTTACCGACGAGCCGGAGCCGCGACTGGGCTCGTTCCTCGTGCCGACGTCGGCCGACGGCATCCGCGTCGAAAAGACCTGGAACGCAACGGGTATGCGGGCAACCAACAGCGACGACCTGATCCTTGATGACGTGGCGATCCCGCTCGAGGATGTTCTCGAAATCGCGCCGGCGAGCGAGGGCCTGAAACGCGACGAACGCATGGGCGCCTGGTATTTCAGTCTCGTCCCCGCGATCTACGACGGCGCGGCACGCGGCGCACGCGACTGGTTGATCGACTTTACCACCTCGCGAGCGCCGGCAAGCCTCGGCGCTCCCCTCTCAACCGTTCCCCGCATCCAGGATGGGCTTGGCGAGATCGAGGTCCTCCTGACGGTCAATCGCCGGCTTCTGCGCTCGATCGCCGAGGATTTTGACAGCGGACGCGCCTTCGGGGCTGACGCCGCCGCGGTCAAACACACGGTGATCGCCAATGCGATCACGGTGACGACGCTTGCCCTTGAGCTTGGCGGCAATCCCGGCATCAGCCGCGACAATCCGCTGGAACGTCACCATCGTGACGCGCTCTCTGGCAAGGCGCACGCGCCGCAGAACAACCTCATCCGGATGATGCTCGCCAAAGCCGCATTCAGCCGCCACGCCGCAACGCACGCTGTCGCGCTCGATCCGGTGCCCGTCCGCTCTCACCAGCAACCCCGTCTTGCCGTCGTCGGCCGCAGCTAGGAGTTTTGGATGTCCTCCCTCTCTTCCGTCTGGTACACGCGCTGCCCCGCCCCCAGCCCGCTGTCGATTGCCCATCAGCTCGGCTGGGTCGACAAACAGTTTCAGAGCGCCGGCGTTGCCGTCCGCTCGATCCGCGACAGCAAGGATCCGTCGGTCCGCCAAAGCCATTTTACTCATGCGCTGGATTACTCGTTTCGGCAGGGTGGCAACATTCCACCGATCTGGGCGCGGTCTGGCGGGCGCGAGACACGCGTCGTAGGCATCACCACCACAGACGAGTTCCAGGCGATCGTAGCACTTCCAGGTTCCGGCATTCTCGCCGCGAGTGACCTGAAAGGCCGCCGCATCGGGGTACCGCGCAAACCCAATTCCGAGGTCGTCGATTTCCAGCGCGCCACCGCGTTGAAGGGCATCGTTTCAGCCCTTTCACTCGGCGGCCGCGATCACGGCGATGTCGAACTCGTCCCTCTCGATACCGACGAGGGCAACCTGATCGAACGCGGCAATGCCGCCTTCCTCGGCTTGAAGCGCCGATATCCCTATGGCGATGAACTGCTGGCTCTGGCCTCAGGCAAGATCGACGCCTTCTTCGTCAAGGGCGCGGAAGGCATCGTGCTCGCCAACCAGATCGGCGCAGTGGTGGTATCGGAGTTCGGCTTCCATCCGGATGCGAAGATCCGCATCAACAACGGCACGCCCCGGCCACTGACGGTCGACGCACGCTTCCTCGACGAACATTTCGACCTTGTCGTCGATCTCGTGGCGACTGTCGCGCGCGTCGGCGAATGGGCGGTTTCCAACCCGGATACAGCAGTCCGGTTCATCGCGAACGAGATCGGCGTCGGCGAGGATGCGGTCTGGGCAGCCAATGGACCGAACGTCCATCGCCACCTCGCTCTCACATTGGACGACGAACAGATCGCCGCGTTCGATCACTTCAAACGCTTCCTTCTCGATTGGGGCTTCATTCCCAAAGATTTCGACGTCTTCGGCTGGATCGACGAGAAGCCGTTACAGGCTGCGTTGCGGCGGACAGCCGCATGAGCGAGAGGCCGATCCTCGTTACCGGCGCCACGGGCAAGCTCGGCCGACTCGTCGTCGAACGGCTCGTGGCGTTCGGACAACCGGTTCGCGTCTTTACCCGGCGCCCCGAGGCTGCAGGTGCCCTGTTCGGCAAGACCGTGCAGATCGCCGCCGGCGATTTCGGCGACCGCACTTCGCTCGAAACGGCCGTTCGGGGCGTAGCGCGGCTTCTTCTTCTGTCGCCGATCAGCGCCAGGCTCGTCACGGATCAGGTCGCTGCTGCCGATGCAGCCGTCGCTGCAAACGTTGCTCGCATCGTCAAGATTTCGGGCTCCGACTGGACGATCGAACCGGCGGGCAATTCGATATCCGGTGATGCCCATGCTGCCGTCGAACGGCACTTGGGAAGCCTGCCGATCGAGGCGGTTTCGCTTCGGCCCAATGCCTGGATGCAGGTCTCGCTCGCCAACATCATCAGGCAGGTAGTCACGAGTGATCAGGTCGTCGCAGCAAACCTCGACGCTGGTATCGGCTACATCGACGCGCGCGACATCGCCGATGTCGCCGTGCAACAGCTCCTTGCTGATCGTCTCGATGGCCGCACGCTCAACCTTACCGGTCCGGACATCGTCTCGTTCCGGCAGATCGCCTCTCTCATGGCCGCCGCGTTGAAACGGTCGGTGGCAGCACTCGAGGAGCCGCCACAGATTGTTCCCCAAGATGGTGACTTCGAGCATCGCGCCGTTGCGCAATTCGTAAGGTTGATCGCTGCCGGCCGCGCCGCGACGACGACCGACGTCGTGCGGACGCTGCTTGGCCGCTCGCCCCGTACCGTCGCCGCCTTCATCTTAGAACAGGTCGCTCCGGCGGCTGCAGTCCCCGAGTATCAGCCATGACCATACCCCTCGTCGACGTCGCCATCATCGGTGGAGGACCGGGCGGTCTCGCCCTGGCACAGGGCTTGAAGAAGAATGGCATTGACACCGCCGTTTTCGAGCGTGACCCGGTTCGTGCAGACTATGTGCAGGGTTTTCGCATGCGGATCCGGCAACGGGGTATCGACGCGCTCGAGGCGAACCTGCCGGCTCATCTCTTTCAAGCCTTCCTTGATACGCTCGGAATTGCGCCAACGGAAAACCTCGCCCTCGACGAAACATTCCACCGGCAGGAAAACGCAAGTCAGGGATCAGGCGATCTCGAGGATACGCATATAGAAAAGTCGGTCAGCCGCATCACGCTGCGCCAGATCCTTCTGTTCGGTCTCGAGGACATTTTCCATACCGGCAAGCGGTTCGAGCGCTACGAGCGGCTGGCCGACGGAACCGTGCTTGCGCATTTCGCCGACGGCTCGGCCATACGCGCCAACCTTTTGGTCGGCGCTGACGGTGCCGGTTCGGCGGTCCGCCGCCAGCTGTTGCCTCACCTCAAGAGCATCGACACGGGCGTCCGCCGGCTGGCCGGCAAGATCACCCTCGCCGCGGCGGCCCGACACGGCATCTCGCCGCTTCTTACCGAGTTCAACACCAACATTCGCCCGCGCGACGGCCGGGGCCTGATGATCACCAGCCACCGGGTCGATCCTTCCGCCTATGCCCGTCACGATCTCATTGGCAGCGAGGATCCCGACCATGCCGACATCCCCGGCTTCCACTTCAACAACTCCACTAGCTACACTTGGTGGAACACTGCCTACGACACGGACGAGCTCGGGCCGGATGCGGTACTCGAAACGCTCGACGGAGCGGCCCTGCTCGAAACGCTCCTTCGGCATATTGGTCACTGGGACGAGCGCATCCTGAAGCTCATTCGCCACAGCGACCCGTCAACGGTCGCCTTCCTCAAGGTCAAGAGCTCCACGCCCGGCGCGGTGTGGCAAAGCGGTCCGGTGACGCTGCTCGGCGACGCGATTCACGCGATGACCTATTTCCGCGCGCTTGGCGGCAACACCGCCCTTTACGATACCGGCTTGCTCGTTCGCGAGCTCGTGGCTGCGCGGCGCAATGGCAAGCCGCCGCTCGCCGCAGTGAACGACTACGAAAACGCCATGCGCGAGCACGGCTACGAAGCCGTGCGGTCCTCACTTTCAGCCATGCAGCGTAATGTCGGTGCCAATCGGCCGCTGAAGGCCATACCTCACCTCTAGCATCAGGAAAGCTTGATCATGCCCATCGTCGTCTTCGGTGCTTCCGGAAACATCGGTAGCGACATCCGCAAAGAGGCCTTGTCGCGCGGGCACCGCGTGACAGCCGTGACGCATTCCGCAGACCTGGAGCCTGCCGAACGCCTCACGGCGCTGAAGGCGGATATCGCTGATCCGGAGGAAGTGGCAAGGATCGTCGTCGGTCACGATGCGGTCATCAGCGCCTACAGCCCCGGTCTGCGCCGCCATTCGGCGGAGGATGCCGCTGTTCTCATCGAGAAAGCGCATGCTTCCCTTTTCGAAGGCGTCAAGTGCGCCGGCGTCCGCCGCATCCTCATCGTTGGCGGGGTTGGAAGCCTTCAGGCAAGTCCCGGCGTCGACGTCGTCGACAGCGATTTCTACCCCGCGGACCACAGGGCCCACACGCTGCGCAACCGCGAGATCCTGCGCAGCCTCAGGCGCGGCGAGCACGACCTTGACTGGACTTATGTCTCCCCGCCTCTTTCCATCAAGGCGGGCGAGCGAACCGGCCGTTTCAGGCTCGGCGAAGATGCGCTCCTGCGTGACGAAGCAGGAGAGAGCCGCATCTCCGACGCCGATTTCGCCATAGCCATCGTCGATGAACTCGACAAGGGACAATTCATCCGCCGCCGCTTCACCGCGGCCTATTGAAGGACCTTCAATCGCATGCCCCGCAAGCTCAATCTGAATGTCGGCATCAACACCACCGGTTATCTGCCGGCAGCGTGGAAGTACCGCAGCGGCAACCGCCACGACATCTACGACCCCGGCTACTACAAGCGCTTGACCGAACTCGCCCATCGGGGTCTGTTCGACGCGGTGTTTTTTTCCGATCATCCCGCATTGATGACCGATCCGAATAGCCGTCCATTCCATACCATTGACCCGCTGATCCTCTGTACGGCGCTCGCAGCGCAGGTGCCCGATATCGGCTTCGTCGCAACGATGTCCTCCACCTACAACTCGCCGTACAACCTGGCCCGCCGGACCCAGTCGACGGACATCGTTTCGGGCGGGAGGCTGATCATCAATATCGTCTCGTCCTTCAACCCGAACGTGGCGGCCAACTTCGGCTCCGCACCGCTGCCTCCGCGCAGCGAGCGCTACGCGAAGGCTTCCGAATTTCTCGACGTCGCCAAGAAGCTTTGGGCAAGCTGGGATCCTGCCCGAGAAGGCCATGTGCCCGACGAACGTTTCTGGGATGCAGGTAGTGCGCATGCGATCGACCACGAGGGCGATCATTTCACGGTTAAGGGACCGTTGAATGTTCCCCGCGGCCCGCAAGGCCATCCGGTCATTGCGCAAGCAGGCGCCTCCGAGGGCGGCATCGAACTCGCCGCCCGCCATGGCGAGATCATCTATTGCAACATCCTCTCCCGCCCAGCCGGCCAGGCCTTCGGCAAGAGGGTCAGGGATCGCGCTGCAGGCCTCGGCCGCGATCCCAAGGGCATCCGGATCGTGCCCGGGGTAGTGGTCATCCTCGGCGAGACGAAAGAAGAAGCACTGCGTAAACACGAGCTCTTCAGCGGCGCAGGTTCGGAAGACGGCCTGATCGCGCGGTTCATAAAGGAGAACGGCATCGATCCGGATGGTTTCAATCCGGATGCAGTGCTGGACGCCGAACGCTTCATCCCGGATCCCAACCGCCTGCAGGCGGTCGGCATGGGGTTGGGGCTTTCCGATCTTCTGACGCATGAGAAATTGACGGCAAGGCAAGTGGTACGCCGCTCCGAGGGCCATCATCGGCTACTGCTCGGGACCGCAGAAGAGGTAGCTGATGCGCTCATTGATTTATGGGACGACGGCACCGTCGACGGCTACACGCTTCAGCCGCCAAGAGCACCAGACGATATCGAGGAATTCGTGGACAAAGTAGTCCCGATCCTCCAGGACCGCGGAGTTTATCGCAGCCGTTACGAGGAGCGCACCGTCCGCGAACGCTACGGTTTGCCGTTTCCAGCAGATTGAGGATAGGCCTTGTCGACCCGGCGTCAGAGGGCAAGCGGCTTGTCTTCCCGATTGCGAAAACTGGCTCTCACCACCTTTTCACCGCACATGAAGCAACGCCGCTTTGAAACGCGTGCTTTCCGCCTTCAGATTACCCGCGCTGCAACAGAGTGGATCGAGTTGTTGCCGTAGCCCAGACGGTTCCACTCAGCGTGCTCGGGTTGGGTCCGGCCCGTCATGTCGGTGGCGCGCACCCGTACGGTGAGTGGCCCCGTCTCCTCAAGTCGCGTGATCAACTCCCACCGTTGCCAGGCAGAGCGTCGTCGTTCGCCAACGAGCCGAGCCTCGCGCCACGGGCTGCCGTTCAGGCTTACATCGACCCTGGAGATGTTCCCGGCACCCGACCACGCGACCCCACGGATCGCGGTGTCGCCGCGCGGCAGGTTCTCCCCCTCTTCAGGCGAAGATATCAACGCTCGCACGTTCATCAGCTTCACCTGCGCGCGCTCATCGTGCCCGTTTCGCACCCAATGGTACCAGTATTTCTCCGCCTGATAGTATGCCTCGCAGGGTTGGTCGGTAACGACAATCTCGGTCAGCCACTTGACCGACGCTACCGCATACCAACCGGGCACGATCAGCCGCAATGGATAGCCATGAGGTGGTGACAGCGTTTCGCCGTTCATCTCATAGGCAAGAAGCGCATCCGTTTCACGAATCTGGTCGAGGCTGAGGCCGCGTTCGAAACGAACCGGCGCGTCGTGCCCGTCGACGACCCCGCTGTCGGCACCGCGGAAGGTGAGTTCGGTCGCGCCGGCTCGCAGTCCCGCTCGCTCAAGCACTTCCATCAGGCGAACGCCGGTCCACTCGGCAGTGCTGACGGCGCCCAGTCCCCAGGCTTCGCCGGGCACGGCCGGATCGAACAGGCTACGGCCGTTGCCAGCGCATTCCAGCGTCACAACCTGGCTTTCGGCATGAAGATTGTGAAGCTCCCTCATGCTCAGTTTCAGTGGTCTTTCGACCAGCCCGCCGATCGAAAGCCGGTAGTTGTCACCGCCAAGGTTCGGGATATCGAAGTGGTTCCGCAGGTAAAACCGACCGTTTGGCATCACGGCACCGCCTGCAAGGTCCGGCACCGAGGTCTCGCCATTCAACGGATTGACGCTGTGAATGAGAAGGCCAGCCTCGACGGCATCCTGGCAGGCGTCTGCGGGGTCGAGCACCTCTGCCGAGACGTCCACTGGACGTTCTTCGCAGCCGCCCCTCGAAACCATCGCGGCGCAAGTCATCGCTGCCGTCACTTCGACGTCGCCGGCTTGACGGAGAGGCGCCAAAAAAGCCTGAAGGATGGCCTCATCCGCTGCTTCGGCAATGAAGAACAGCGAATGTGAGCCCTGTGCGACGGCTTCCCCCTTGATCAGCACACCGTGGCGAGCAGCGCTCGGCCGGCTCAAATGGTTCAACAGCATCGTGCCCTTGGCTGGATCGCGCGCGGGACAGGTTTCGGGCGAGTGCTGATGGTGCACAATGAACAAAGGCAATGGGACCTCCATACTCGGGCAGCAGCGAACCGTCATCAGTGGTGGTCCTTCGGCCACTTCAGCACCCCCGCATGATCAGATAGAACCGCGCGGCCTCCCGGCCAGGATTAGACGCCGGAATTTTGGGTGAACATGTCTTGTCAGCCGCGCTAGGAATAGGTCGGCGGTTGATGTTGTGAGGCCGAAGGTCCGCTTTGGACCGGAATCCGAGAGAAATCCCCCGACTTGAACCGAATCGGCACGTAGACACGCAAATAGTGATGGCCGAGATAACCCTGGTCTCGAAGCGGTCGAATAGAAGCTGTGATGAGCGACCGAATTAAATAAGCGATCTCACTAATTAACGAAAACGGGATTTCATTTATTAACTGGACATGCTAATTAAAGGCGACAAACTTAGCCAAACTGGAAAGTGCATGAGGAACGAGACCGGTGGCCGCCTTGGTCGTTTTGTGGAGACCGCTGTTGGCGGCGAGCGTGTGAAGGCGTTTGTACCCCCACCTCTTCCTCCCAATCCCCCTCTTGAAATCACCGGCCTCTTAACGCGACTCAGCGCCGCCGAGCGCGCTCTGGGACGACTTGATGGCGTTTCCATCCTGCTGCCGAACAAGGAGCTGTTCCTGTACATGTATGTACGCAAGGAGGCTGTCCTTTCCTCCCAAATCGAGGGCACTCAGTCGACGCTGTCCGATCTCCTTCGCTTCGAGACAGAGGCGATCAGCGGCGAACCTGTCGACGACATCCGCGAAGTCTCGAACTATGTTGACGCCATGATGTTCGGTCTAGAGCGAATGCGGCAGTTGCCCCTGTCACTGCGCCTCATCCGGGAAATGCACCAGCGGTTGCTGGATAGCGGTCGCGGCGGCAGAAGGAGCCCTGGCGAATTCCGCACCTCACAGAATTGGATCGGCGGCACGCGGCCCGGAAACGCCATGTTCGTGCCTCCTCCAGCGAATGAGGTCATGACTTGCCTCGGTGACTGGGAAAGGTTCATTCATGAGGAGACGCCGAGCATTCCGCCGCTGATTAAGGCGGGCCTCATCCATGTCCAGTTTGAAACCATCCATCCTTTCCTAGATGGAAATGGCCGCCTCGGTCGACTTCTGATCACACTGTTCCTTTGCGCGACCGGCGTGCTTCAACAACCTCTGCTCTATCTCAGCCTTTATTTCAAATCGCGGCGGCCCGACTACTACCGGCTTCTACAGGAAGTCCGAGAATATGGAACGTGGGAAGCCTGGCTGGAGTTTTTCCTGGACGGTGTGGCCGAAACAGCAGATCAAGCTTTCGAGACAGCCAACCGTATTGCACGACTATTTCACGACGACAGGGAACGGATCGTGAGAGAATCCGAACGTACAGGATCGGTCCTTCAGATCCACGAAATCATGCGCACGAGCCCCTATCTGACCGCAGCGTCCGCGGCGAAGCGAAGCGGTCTCACAGTGCCGACCGTGAACGCTGCACTGGACCAGCTACAGAGACTCGGCGTCGTCGAAGAAGCCACCGGACGGCGCCGTGGCCGAGTGTTCGTGTATCGAGCTTATATGGATATCCTCAGTGACGGCGCGGGCACTAACGCTACTCGTTCATAAGGGGCGGTTCCTGTTGATCCTTTATGCGATTTTCGATGGAGAGGACGAGCGCGATAACGACGCGCCCGAAAATCTGGCTCATCTCCGATGCCCCTGAGGGGCAAAAAGAGGCAGGCTGGGCATACGTATCAAAGGTCATCGAGTCTGAGCCGCATGGCTAGGAGGTCAACGAACGCGCGCACCTTCGCGGGCGGACGTGTACTTTCTTGCCAGAGGGCATGAATCGGCACTGGCTTGGGCTCAAACTCCTGCAATACGATTTCTACCTGCCCGGCATCCACAAGATGCCTGATCTGCCACAGAGGAGAATATCCCAACCCTAGGCCACTTCTTACAGCAGAATAAATCGCTGCCATTGCATTGGAGCGAAACGAACCCCGGACTCCAACCATCCGCCTCTTTCCATCAATTTGGAAGGCCCACTGCCCCGGTCTGTTGCCGATTGTTCTGACGATGCAGGCGTGCTGGCGCAATTCCGCAGGATGTTCTGGCCGGCCATTCCGAGCAAAGTAGGAGGGTGCTCCGAACACCACCCGCCGTAGCGCACCCAATCTTTTACTCTGCAGGTTGGAATCAGGCAGGTCGGCAATGCGGACCACTACATCTATCCCTTCGCTTGCAAGGTCGACGAACGCATCTGTCAAACTTAGATCGACCTCGGCCTGCGGATAGCTTTCAATGTATTCCGCGACGATCGGAACTAGAAAGTCTGGCCCGAACAGCATTGGTGCACCCACGCGCAGAATTCCGGATGGTCCAGTCCTGCGACCAGCCGCCTCAAGTTGGGCCTCTCTGATTTCCAACACCGCTGGCTTCACCCGCCGATAAAAGGCCTGACCAGCCTCGCTGAGCGCAGAATGTCGTGTGGTGCGGTGAACAAGCTGAAGTCCAACGTCAACTTCAAGTGATGTAAGGGAGCGGCTCACCGCTTGCAGCGAGCGATTGAGACGAGTCGCAGCCCGGGTAAGGCTACCACTTTCCGCGATATGGATGAATGCTTCAAGGTCTTCGAGGCGACTCATATTATCTCGCATATTGCGATTCTATCTCCATCGCGACGTCAATTGTTACGTCTTCCACAGGAAATTAAAGTGCTCCCGCGTCATGAAATTTGCAAAGGACACGCTTATGGTATTGAACCAACCAAAGATCCTCGTTGTTGGAGCCACCGGCAAATTCGCGCGCTGGGTTATTCCCGAACTGATGCGCCGCGACGCTGTCGTCCATGCGCTCGTGCGCAACGATGCACGGGCAGCCGTCGCCCGCTCGCTGGGTGTGGCCGAGGTTTTCATTGGAGACCTCCGCAATACGGACAGTCTTGCCGAGGCAACGCGAGGCATGGACGGTGTCTTCTATATTGGCCCCGCGTTCACGCCTGACGAAGCAGCAATGGGGATTGCCATCGTCGAGGCCGCAGAGCGAAACGGTGTGAAGAAGTTCGCCTTCTCGTCGGTGATCCAGCCTACGAACACGCGCCTGAAGAACCATGCGAGCAAAATCCCGGTCGAGGAGGCGCTTTACTCGTCACGGCTCGAATATACAATCCTGCAGCCGGCGAACTTCATGCAGAACATCGGGATCGCGTGGCCATCGATCATTCTGCATGGTCGCTTCGGAGAGCCATTCCCGAAAGACATCAAGATCGCTCGCGTTGATTACCGCGACGTCGCCGAGGTCGCAGCCATTGCACTTACGGAGGACAAGCTGGCATTTGCCACGCTTGAGCTGGCGGCAGGTATGTTCAGCCGTAATGACGTTGTTGCGGCTATCTCGGCAGAGCTCGGACGCCCGATAGAAGCGTTTGAGCCCAGCTTCAGCGAGTGGGTGCAGAGCGCCCGTCTACCTTACAGTGAGCAGCAGATGCACATGCTCTCAAAGATCCACGAGCACTACAGAAACTACGGACTTGGGGGAAATAGCCTTTCGTTGACCGCTGCGTTGGGCCGCGAACCTCGTTCGCTGCGTGATTATATTCGGGAGTTGGCACGACAGAACGATCCGTTAACGCCCCATCTCGCTAAGGATTCGTAGTCATGCAAATCGACCGTGAGCAATTGATGCGAAGAAAGCTCCCGCCGGGCTATGCGAGAGTTGTGATGCCACTTGTTCTGTCCATCTTGATGTCGGGGGTCGTATCGGCAGTGGCTACCGCTAGTAACATAGGGCCAGGAGCCAGCTTTACTGCGGCCTGGCCGAATGCGTGGGTCGCCTCATGGATGGTCGCATTTCCCACGCTGCTCGTCGTGTTACCACTCGTGCGTCGGCTCGTGGCAATAATCGTGGAGCAGCCACGTTAAAGCCATTTACCTTCGGCTCACGCCTCCGATATAGCTAGACTTTCCTCCCCCACGGCGGCGTGGACTCCGATCCCGTTTCACAGGCAGGCGTGAGAGGGAGTCCCGAGGGCTGCGCCCAAACATGGGCGACGATCCGGTGAAAATCATTGCTGGCGGTGCGGCCAGCAATGACGACCGAAAACTGGAGAGACTCTGTGGCCCCCAATTCCGCAAAGACGTCGGAAATGAAGAAGCAAGGACGGCAAAAAACTGACGATAAATAGCGCCCTTCCCTACCCCCCCGCCCTTCGACCGAAACCTGCACCTGGATCGATTACAGTTGGTGATATGCTGCCCATGCGCTATCGGATTCTCTCCAGCACCGGCGGGTTAATTCCGCCGCCCGCGCTCGGCGCGATTCTCCCCTCACTCCAGATACTCAAATATTCAAATTAAAGTACTTTCACTTCATACTTACATTTGCAGAACATCCAGTGAGAATTGGGAGTTATATTATCCCCTTCGGATATCATAATTTCTTCTTCACGCTGAGGAGCCCTATTATGACAAGGATTGTTGGAACGAGTGCCGACGATACTCTGGATGGCATGGCGGAAGGCGACCGGATCTGGAGTCTCGACGGCAATGATGTCGTGGATGGCGGCGCAGGCGACGACTTCGTCGATGGCGGGGCCGGCGACGATGCGCTGACAAGTTCAAGCGGCTTTGACGAGTTCACCGGCGGCGAAGGCAATGATCGGCTGTCGTTCATCGGTGTCGGCGGCGCGGCACGGGGCGGCACGGGGGTCGACACGCTTGTGGGCGATTACGCCGCGATATCCGATGCCTTCCTGTTCGATGGAATGCATGGCCACGCAGCCTTCGGCGATCTGTCGGTTAAGGGAAACCACCTTTATTTCCTCGATATCGAGCGGCTCTCTTTGACGACCGGGATCGGCGATGACAGGATCATTGCCACGGGCTTCAGCTTCGTCAACGTCCATACCGGTGCGGGTGACGACCGTGTCGAAACCGGCATCGGCGATGACCAGATCTATGCTGGCGACGGCCGGGATCTGCTGTTTGGCGGCGGCGGCGACGATTTTATTCACGGCGGTCAGGGCGACGACTACGTTGACGGCGGCAACGACGACGACAGACTCGAGGGGGAGGATGGCAATGACAGTCTTGTGGGCGGTCGTGGCAACGACCGGCTCGACGGGGGCGGCGGCGATGACGACGTCAATGGTGGCGACGGCAACGACTCTCTGACCGGAGGCCTCGGATCGGATACGGTGACGGGCGGTGCCGGGGATGATTACCTGAGCAATAGTTTTGCCGCCGGAGACATACTGCTCGGCGGCGACGGCAATGACACTCTCTCGGCGGGTGGGGAAGACACCGCCTATGGCGGATGGAGTGATCTCTACGGCGGCGCCGGCGATGACAGACTTCACATCTATACGGATGGTTCCTTGGGCGCATTGGACGGCGGCGAGGGTTTCGACCGAGCGAGCATCGCCCTCGATGATGTGCCCGCCGGCTTCGTTCTCGATGCATCGCGTTTTGGCTCGATCGAGGAGTTCAACATTACCGTTAAATCCGCCTATCGAGGCGTTCACCTCTCCGGCGGGAATGGCAACGACAGGCTCTTCTGTTTTGATACATACAGGGAAGGTCCCAGCGGAAACGATGTTTTGAACGGGCGCAACGGCGATGACATACTCGTCGGCGGCAGTGGAGCGGATAGTCTGCTGGGCGGGGATGGCAACGACTCGCTGAGTGGCGAATATCACTCGGACAGGCTGCTCGGCGGCGCCGGCGCAGATCTTTTGACAGGTGGATCCGATGCCGACACGTTCATTTGGGACGAAGCCTCTGTCCGCAATGACAGGAGCGTCGATCGGATCACCGACTTCCGCGGCGGGGACGGTGATGTGCTTCTATTCCGCGGCTTTGGCGGTACCGAGTTTCGCGACTTCGAAAGCTTCCTCGCCGCCTCCCGTGACACGCCCGAGGGCGTTTACGTCAGTTTCGATGGCGACGCCCACGGGATATTGATCCAGAATACCCTGCTCGCTGATCTTTCGGCGGCGGACGTCTTGTTCGCCTGAGCACAGGCGTCGCCCTTCCCGAAAGCCCGGCGCCTTCCTACAATGACTACCTCAGAAATGAAGGCGAGGAGCGCCTTGGAATCGATTATCGCCAGTGCGCCTGATTCGTTCCGTCTGCGTATCGTTGCACCTCTTGGGAGCGCTTGACCGCCCTAAACCGAGAACGCGCTAGCCGTGCCCGACGATACATTATGCGATCATCGACGCACAAATCGGAAACAAACACAGCACAGTGCTCGGCAAATCCTATCCACCTTGTCGAAGACGATCGATGTTAGCGATCATCTGCTCGGCATGCACTCGGGCCTCTTCGCATGAGCCGTCGTGCCAGGCCGGCAGGGTAAGCGGCGCGATAGGACGTTGCAACGGCATGTAGCCGCACGCCTACGTCCCTCCCGTAGAGGTGAAACGTAGGTCGTCATGGGATGAGCTCCGACCCGCGTTTGATCGAGCAGTTTCCTGTCCTTAGAGACATACTGGGCTAGAGCCGTCGGCTCATAAACGAATGCCGGGCCTACCACACCTCGCCGAGGACCTTCGGCACAGATGACAGCGTTAATGTGCCTTACCCCCTCCGCTATCATCGAATTTGCAGACAATCACATGCTTGCACTTGCACCTAACGACGAGACAGGCGCCCTCATCCAGTTGCTCAAGCGGATGACGTAGCCGCGACCGAGCTATGTGTGTCGAAGCTGAAATTCGAAATGCCGCGTGAGCCTACCCGCCGCCGTTAAAGTTGTGGTTGGGATGCGTGGGAGAAACAAGCCGAGGGCGCTCAACCCGTCATGGGGAGCGCCCTCGTTCACCCACGACAAGCGAAAGCGCGACGATCATCGTCACTGCAGACAGTCGTTGAATTGGGTGATCAGCCTCAGATGAGAATCGTCACCCCACTTTTCAAGATCATCTGGTATAGTGGCGGCCGCAGCCGCCACTCTTCTACCCGTTACGCGGCACCCGGTCGGTTTATCGTCATGAAGTGACGGACGACAGGCTTGTCGGGACCGACATGGTAGGCGAGAACCTTGCCCTGCAGATCGGCGTCGGCATTGGACACCCGCTTGTGCTGGCGAAGATGTTCAGCCCAGGATTCCACCATGAACCATTCGACGATCTTCTCGGGGTCGGCCGAATCCTCGGTCACGCCCCATCCGTAGGCACCATCGCGGCGGCGCTCCCTGGAAAGATGATCGATCGCGTGCAGGAAGGCTGTGCGGTGCTGCTTCTCGACCTTGTACTCGATCAGGATCAGAACCGGGCCGCGGTCATGGGCGATCGGTTCCGCAACAAGCGGCTCGGGCCAGTGGTTCGACGGCACCAGGTCGGCATCGCCGGCCGGAAGCTTCACGCGGTGCATTATGAGTCCGGCGATGAGCAGGCCGATGGCTCCAATGATCAAGGTGGACTGGATGCCGACAGCCTCGCCGACCGCGCCCCAACCAAGGCTTCCGGCAGTCATCGCACCGTTGAAGACCGTCAGGTAGACGGCGAGCCCACGACCCCGTACCCAGTTGGGAAGAACTGACTGCGCAGTGCCATTGAGCGTTGTCAGGGCGGTGATCCACGCGCCACCGAGGAAGAGAAGAACGATGATGGCGACGACCTTCGGTGGAGCGAGAGCAAGGACTCCCATGACGGCTGCGGTGATCAGCGCGGCGCCGAGCAGCAGGCCGTCGGAACTCAGGCGTTCGCGAAGCTTCGGCATCACCAGGGCTCCACCGATCGCGCCTGCACCGACTGCGCCCAGCAGGATGCCATAGAAGCCGGCATCGCCACCGAGCAGTTGCCGCGCAACGAGCGGGAGAAGCGCCCAGACGGCGCTGGCGAAGGCGAAGAAGATCGCGGCGCGCAAGAGGACGACGTGCAGTGGCGTGCTTGAGCGGGTGTAGCGAAGCCCGGCCCGGAACGCACCGAAGAAGTTCTCCTGGAGAGCATCGTTGGCGTTCTTGGCCCGTGGCCACCAGACAAGAGCGGCTATGACCACGATGTAGCTGGCGACATCGGCGCCGTAGGTGATTCCGGCTCCGAAGGCTGCGAGAAGCAGGCCGCCCGCAGCGGGGCCGATCGAGCGGGCGATGTTGATGCCGAGCGAGTTCAGCGCCACTGCGCTCTTCACGTCCTCGCGCTTCACCAGTTCCGGAACGATCGCCTGCCAGGTCGGCCCCATCAGCGCGGCCCCAACGCCGCCGAGGAAGGTCAGGCCGATCAGCGAGCTGACCGAGAGCATGCCCGTCTGCGACAGGACCATCAGGGAGATGCTGACGGAGGCGAGCAGGAGTTGGACGGCGATCAGAAATTTGCGGCGATCAAGGATGTCGGTGAGAACGCCTGCGGGAATGGCAAGCAGGAAGATCGGCAGGGTTCCGGCCGCCTGAACCATGGCCACCGCGGCGGGCGATGCGGACAGATCCGTCATCAGCCAAGCGCTGGCGACATCGCGCATGAAGCTTCCGGTATTGCCGAGGACGGTCGCGGTCCACAGAACTGCGAAGACTGGCTGGGCAAGGGGCGCAAAGGTTCCCCCGGATGATTTTGCGGCGCTCATTTGCCTGCTCCCTTGGTGAGGTCGAATGCTGCAACAAAGACGAATGCGCCTGCGAGGCCGAGGTGCTCGAAGAAGGCGTTGGTCGCCATCATGCGATCCATTCCCGGCGCCATTTCCCAGAAGCGCAGAGCGATGAAGGTTGCGAGAAGCGTGAAGCCAGCCAGCGCCAGGGCACCTGCCCAACGCAGCAAGCCCGAGATCACCATGGCAGAGGCTGTCAGTTCGAACACGATGACAGCGACTGCGAAGAAGGGGGCCGGGTGCAGACCGAAATGATCCATTTCAGCCAGTGCACCATTGAAGTCGAAGATCTTGGTGAGGGGACCCTGTATGTAGGCTGCGCAAAGAGCCAGCAGTGACACCGTCCGCACGACAGGCGATCCGACGACGCGCGCCACGCCGCTCCGGATTGGGTTGGATAGTTGAGAATGGTAGGTCATATTTGCTCCTGCATGTTCGCCGCGAGGGCTGCGTTCGATGGAGCGATATTGGCTGGTTACCGAATTGCCAACAATTGCAGCAATAGTTTCGATTTAATTGCAAAATCAGCAATTATGGGGTGGCGCTCGGGTGTCGGTGGGCACCCGAGCTGAATGTTCGTCAGACCGCCCAGCAGGAGCAGCCGAGAGCGCCGAAGAAGCCCTTGAGGTCGGCTATCGGGAGCTTGGATGTCCAGGCCCCGGCATGGTCGTGGCCGTGCACGCCGCAATCACTTGCACATCCGCATGTGGAGATCGCGGTGCGGCGGAGTGAGCGGGCACCCGCTCTTTCCGGTTCGCCCCAGGCCGCGTAACCGCCGAATTTGCGCACCGGAGACCAGTCGGGCATCGCGGGCGGGATCTCGTTCTCGTCGAGCGTCTTGAAGTCGCCTGCGCCATAGACAATCTTGCCGCCGACCATGGTCAGCTCCGAGACGATGAAGGAGATCTCGTCCTCGGCGCAGGAGAAGAAGTCCTTGTCCGGCACCACGAGGTCGGCGAACTGCCCTTTTTCGATGCGGCCCTTCTTGCCTTCCTCGTTGGAGAACCATGTGACCTTTTCGGTCCACATTCGCAGCGCCGTCTCGCGGTCGAGGCAGTTTGCCCGAGGGTAGAGCTGCATGCCGCCGACCGTCTTGCCAGTTACCATCCACGACAGCGATACCCACGGATTGTAGGAGGCGACGCGGGTGGCATCGGTGCCGGCCGAGACGTTGACTCCCTTATCGAGCATGCGGCGGATCGGCGGCGTAGCCTCGGCCACGCCATGGCCATAGCGTTCGGCGAAATATTCGCCCTGATAGGCCATGCGATGCTGGCTAGCGATACCGCCGCCAAGCGCTGCGATACGGTCGATCGAGCGATCCGAGATGGTTTCGGCATGGTCGAAGAACCAGTTCAGTCCTTCGAGCGGGATATCCTTGTTGACCTTCTCGAACACGTCGAGCGCGCGGGAGATCGTCTCGTCATAGGTGGCATGCAGGCGCCATGGCCAGCGGTTTTCAGCCAGAACGCGGACGACCTCTTCCAGCTCACCTTCCATTTCCGGAGCCATCTCTGGACGGGGTTGGCGGAAATCCTCGAAGTCCGCGGCGGAGAAGACAAGCATCTCGCCCGCACCGTTGTGGCGGAAGTAATCGTTGCCCTGCTTGTATTTGACCGACTGCGTCCAGTTCAGGAAGTCCTGCTTCTCTTCCTTGGGCTTCTGGGTGAAGAGGTTGTAGGCCAGCCGCACCGTCATCTGGTTCTCGTCGGACAGCTTCTGAATGACCTCGTAGTCGTCAGGATAGTTCTGGAAGCCGCCACCCGCGTCGATCACGCCTGTCACGCCAAGGCGGTTCAGTTCGCGCATGAAATGGCGGGTCGAGTTGACTTGGTAGTCGAAGGGAAGCTTGGGGCCCTTGGCCAGCGTCGAGTACAGAATGCCTGCATTCGGCTTGGCCAGCAGCAAGCCGGTCGGGTTACCGTTGGCATCTCGGGTGATCTCGCCGCCGGGCGGGTTCGGCGTGTCACGGGTGTAGCCCACCGCGCGGAGAGCTGCCCCATTGAGCAGCGCACGGTCATAAAGGTGCAGAAGGAAGACGGGCGTGTCGGGCGCGACGGCATTGATCTCCTCGATTGTCGGGAGGCGCTTTTCCGCGAATTGATGTTCGGTGAAGCCGCCGACGACACGGACCCATTGCGGCGCGGGCGTGATCGCCACCTGGCGCTTCAGCATGTCCATCGCGTCGGCGAGCGAGCGCACGCCGTCCCAGCGCAGTTCCATGTTGTAGTTGAGGCCACCGCGAACGACGTGGGTATGGTTGTCGATCAGGCCGGGAAGGACGCCCTTGCCCTTGAGGTCGACGATTTTGGTGCCGGAACCAGCCAGCGCCATGACCTCGCTGTCGGATCCGACTTCCAAAAACAGCCCATCCTTGATGGCGATTGCCGTTGCATTCGGATTGGTCCGGTCAAGGGTCGTCACGCGGCCATTGTGGAGGATCAGGTCGGGATGCATGGTGTCTACTCCGGTCTGGTTGGGATCGGCGGCTTTCGCCGGGGAGAAGAGGTTCGCGAACGCCAGGCTCGACGCGCCTCCGAGGAAGGATCGACGCGTCGCCATCAGCTCCGCTCCTCTACACGCGCCTTTGCCTGATGGGCAATCTCGATACGATCGCTGCCCTTCGGGAGATGACCGAACATGTGCGGCTTGATCTGATGAAGCCATGAGATGGCTGCCGGCTCGCTTCTCCAAAGCGTCTTCGCGAACGGAATGATCTGTTCGCCGACAAGGATTCCGAGAAGGCCGACCAGAGCAATGACAGGCGGTGCTGGTGATCGGACGTTGAGCAGGCTGTAGACAATGCCGACAAGCAGGCCTGCGCCAAGCGATAGGAGGTAGACTTTCATGGGATGATCTCCGGTTGCGAAAGGGCCGCTCCGACCGGGTGATCGGAGCGGCCGGATCAGGCCCTTACTTTGCGGGGTTCGGGCCGATGCGCTTGCCGTGCTTAACGCGTTCTTCGGCGCCGTGGACCATCGTGTAGGCGTAGTCGATGCCCATGCCGTACGCGCCGGAATGTTCCTTCACAAGCGTGGTGACAGCATCGTAGGTCTCCTTGCGAGCCCAGTCGCGCTGCCATTCAAGCAGAACCTGCTGCCACGTGACCGGGATCACACCTGCCTGCACCATGCGGTCCATTGCGTATTTGTGTGCGTCGGACGAGGTACCGCCGGAGGCATCTGCGACCATGTAGATTTCGTATTCGGGGACATCATGGAGGGCAGAGAGGGCGAAGGTGGTGTTGCATACTTCAGTCCAGAGACCGGAGACGACGATCTTCTTGCGGCCGTTGGCGGCGTTCTTCGCCAGCGCGTCACGGACGTTCTGATCGTCCCAGGAGTTCATCGAGGTGCGCTCAAGGAGGTCGTTCTCCGGGAAGACGGCAAGCAGCTCGGGGAAGGTGTTGCCAGAGAAGGACTGCGTTTCGACCGTGGTGATCGTGGTCGGGACATTGAAGATCTTGGCGGCCTTGGCGAGGCCGACGACATTGTTCTTCAGCGTCTGGCGGTCGATCGACTGGACCCCAAAGGCCATTTGCGGCTGCTGGTCGATGAAGATGAGCTGGCTGTTTGCCGGGGTCAGGACTTCGAGCTTGGACATGGGTCAATTCCTCTTCGGTTGTTTGGGCCGCCTGGTGCGGCGTCAGAAAATGGGCAGCAGCTATCGATCGGACGCCCGCCAAGCGGCGCTCTTTCTGCAATCCTTGGAGTGTTGCTGGCTCCTTTTCGGGGCCGTTCACTCGTCGTCTTGGCTGCTGACAACAAATCTACCGCGCCGCTACTCACTGCGGAATTGCAATAAAAATTTCGAATGAATTGCGATATCTGCAACAGACGTCGGTTTGCCAGCACTTGGACGGAACAGCGCCGCGACCCTTTCGAATCGCGCTGACGTTCCAACTCTCAGTGACTGCTGTCATGCCGCCAGCGGCACGAGGTTAGCCTGGATCTGTTCGCGGTATTCCTCGTATCTGACCGGAAGCTTAAGAGCTTCCCCGAGGTGGGCTGTATCCTCGTCGCGGTTGAATCCGGGCTCGTTTGTGGCGACCTCGAAGAGGATACCGCCCGGTGTGCGGAAGTAGATGGCCCAGAAATAATCGCGGTCGATGACGGGGGTGACCTGGTAGCCAGTGTCCATCAGCGCCTTGCGCACCTCGAGCTGCTTCTCGCGGTTGTCGACGGCGAATGCAATATGGTGCACCGAACCTGCACCCTGTCGCGCGAAAGGAGTCTTTGGCAATGCCAGTAGATCGATCGTGTCCGCTCCGTTACCGTTGGATATGATGAAGCGTACAACGTCGCCCTCCTTCTCGGCGCGCTCGTAGCCCATGAAGCCGAGCAGCTCCTCCGTTGCAGCGGAGTCGTGCAGGCTGAAGCGTGCGCCAGCGAAACCGCGGATGGCCGCATCATCTGGAATTCCATCTGCCAGCCACGGAGCGCGCTTGTCGTCAGCGGACTCGATAAGCGCAAAGCTGTCGCCGTCCGGTCCCATGAAGCGGAGTCGGTCCGCGCCGAAGACAGTATCGCGTTCCAGACCGTCCACGCCTTGGGTTGTGAAGCGATCCTGCCAGAACTTCAGCGATCCCTTGGGAACGGAGAACTGGGTCTCGCCGACTTCACCGACACCGGGGCGGCCGAGCATCATGTTCGGGAACGGGAAGTAGGTCATCACCGTTCCGGCCGAGCCCGTCTCGTCACCATAGTAGAGGTGATAGACGCTCGGGTCGTCGAAGTTGACAGTCTGCTTGACGCGACGAAGACCGAGCGTGTCGGTGAAGAAGCGGTTGTTCTGCCGCGCGTCCGATGCCATCGAAGTCACGTGGTGCAGTCCCTTGATGTCCTTGATCATTTTGAAGCCTCTCGGTTGGTGTTCCGGTGTTGATAAGAATGTAGACCCGTTGATCGCCGCTCGTAATTGCAATATTCCTTTTGATTGAATTGCAGTTTATGAAACAATGAGATGAACGACTACAAAGCTCTCCGCACCTTTCTGCTCGCCGCTGAGAAGCGGAACTTTGCCCAGGTCGCGCGCGAACTGGACATGACGCCAGCAGCCGTCACACGGGCGATCGCCGCCCTCGAGGCGGAACTTGGCGTGCAGCTCTTCGTTCGCACGACGAGACAGGTATCGCTGACGACCGACGGCGCGATCTTTGCCGCGCAGCTCCAACCCGCTGTGAAAACGATCGAAGACGCACGGCGTGAAGTAATGAACGCCCACAAGGCCGATGAGGGGCGGCTCCGGATCAGCGCGCCGACGTGGTTCGGCAAGGCGGTGCTGCCGCCGATCCTTTCAGCGTTCAAGGAACGGTATCCCAAGATGAGCTTCGAGATCTCGCTTTCGGATGGATTGGTGAATATCGTCGATGACGACTACGATCTGGCGATCCGCATCTCGTCGCAGCCGTCGGACAAATTCACCATCTGGCGTAAGATCAGGGTTGTGCCGCGCATCCTGGTTGCCGCTCCCGGGAGCAGGTTCGTCGACATGCAGCACCCGAACGAACTGACACCGGACGACTGCCTCGCCTACAGCGGCGATAGCCGACGTGAGAACTGGGTGCTGTCGGACGGCGGATCGAGCATAACGATTTCGGCTGGCCGGGCATTCAGCGCCAACAACGGTGAAGTGCTCGCCGATATCGCCGCGGATGGCGCGGGTGTCGCCATGCTGCCAGGATTCCACATTTTCGAGCATCTTCGTACAGGGCGACTCGTACACGTCTTCAAAGGCTGGGCACCGCCGGATTTGTGGTTAACCCTTTACTATCCGCCCTACCAGGCCCTTCCGCCGCGGATCGCTTCCTTCTCCAAGTTTTTTGAAGAGCAGGTTCCAGCGCACATGGTCATGCTGGATTGAGGCCTATCCTTGCGGACATATCAGCTCGTTTGCTGTGCCTTGGTACGTTCGGCTACGAGCGCCGACGCGCCACCTCCGCTACCGAACTGCCGGACAGCTGCGCTTCTTCAACAATTCGCCATTTGTCTTCCAGCGACCAGTTTCGTCGAGCGCTTCGCTCATTCCCGATATCGGGTACCGCCATAGTATCCACCTAGCACTTGGTGGGCGCTATCCCACTCCAAGGTAGTGCCGGTAGGCGGCCATCACGCCACGCTTACGACCTTCGCGTGGAAAAACAATTGTGTTACGGGCAGCGCCACGCCCGAAACGACTTCGCTGGTTCGCTCTTCCAGTCGATACATTATGCGATCCTGACGAACAAGCCGGGAACGTTGGTACATTCTATTTCCAAGTGCGACATTCCAATAAAAACAAAGGCTTCGCCTTGGAGATTTTTGGATGTCGCTTTGCTATTCGCAACTCACCCTTTCCGATCGACGACGTTTGCATCAGCTCGTGGAACGCAAAGTTCCTGTCGGTGAGATCGCCCGCCAACTCGGTCGGCATCGATCGACGATCTATCGTGAACTGAAGCGCAATACCTTTCATGATGCCGAGTTTCCGGAATACAGCGGCTATTACAGCGGTATCGCCAACGACATCTCGAAGGAGCGTCGGCGACGGCTGCGCAAGCTCAGCCGCCACCCGCAATTGCGCGAACTGGTCATCGAGCAGCTGAAGGCACTTTGGTCGCCGGAGCAGATCGCCGGCCGTCTGCTTGCCGATGGTGTGAGCGCCGTCCGCGTCTGCACCGAGACGATCTATCGCTTCATCTATAGCAAGGAAGATTATGCGCTGGAGCTCTATCAGCATCTGCCGGAAGGCCGTCGTAAGCGCCGCCCACGCCGCTCCCGCAAACCCGTGACGGCTCGATCCCGTTGGACTGCAGGATCAGCCAACGCCCTGATTTCATTGCCGATCGCTCTCAGTTCGGCCACTGGGAGGGTGATCTCCTGATCTTCCGGCGCGACCTTGGTGAAGCCAATGTCACCTCGCTGGTCGAGCGCAAGAGCCGCTACACGGTGATGATCAAGAATGGCAGCCGTCACTCTCGTCCGCTCATCGACAAGATCATCGATGCCTTCTCACCGCTACCCGCCTTTGCCCGGCAGAGCTTCACCTTCGACCGTGGTACCGAGTTTCGCGGTTTCAAGGCTTTGGAAGATGGACTCGGCGCCAGGAGCTGGTTTTGCGATCCGAATTCACCGTGGCAGAAAGGCGCGGTCGAGAACACCAACAAGCGCATCCGTCGCTTTGTGCCGAGCGATACGGACCTGTCCGCCGTCAACCAGCCGCAACTGGTCGCCCTCGCCCACCATCTCAATTCACTGCCCAGGAAATGCCTTGGTTACCGCACGCCCGCCGAGGTCTTCATGGCCCATTTGCGCGATTGCGGGTAATCCCCTACCCTCCACCCGTCATTGTTGCACTTGGATTAGATTCTCCAGTTTCGTGATTCCAATGGGCCACGTCTCTGCCCCATAAGGAATTTTACGCCTCCGGGGCCTCCGGCTGAGGGCCGATCGCTTCGATCTCAGCGATTTTCTGAAACTCCCCAAGACATTCTGGGCGGTGATACGAAAGCCACCGAATGATGCGAGTGTTGGCGAGCAGCTTGGCAACGTATCCGCGTGCGACGGTAAGATGCAGATTGTCGATGCCGTAAGTTTCCTCGCGCTTTTCACTTGAGTCTGAAGTGCTGCCAGGTCCCTTTCCATCCGGGCAATCTGCTGGCCTGACGGCGTGGATGCAGCAGCGCCTGTCATCTTTTTGGCTGCGACCAACTGGCTGTCAGTCGTACGAATTCATCTGCCCGCATGCAGCGCTGCGGCCACTTGAAACCTCGCCCTGCTCCTCCATCTTCTCGCGCAGTACTAGCTCCACGAACGTGGGAGGGCCAGGAGCAAGCCTGCTGCCCACAGATCGTCAACAGAGCATGTCGCCCTGCTGTTCGTCCGCATTGACCGGCAGTCTTGAACAGGTCGCGCCCTTCCTCTTCGTTTCCGATGAAGGGAGATGGAAATGGCAAAGGTCGTTTGCGTGCTTTATGACGATCCGGTCGATGGCTACCCGACGGCTTACGCGCGGGATGGCCTGCCGACGCTGGAGCGCTACCCCGGCGGCCAGACGCTCCCCACCCCGAAGGCGATCGACTTTGAGCCAGGCGCCCTCCTGGGCAGCGTCTCCGGCGAACTGGGTTTGAGAAAATTTCTCGAAAGCCAAGGGCATACCCTGGTGGTGACATCGGACAAGGACGGTCCCGACAGCGTCTTCGAGCGAGAGCTCGTAGACGCCGAGATCGTCATCTCGCAACCTTTCTGGCCGGCTTACATCACCGCCGAGAGGATCGTCAAGGCGGCCAGGCTGAAGCTTGCGATCACCGCCGGCATCGGCTCGGACCACGTCGACCTTCAGGCCGCGATCGACCGCGGCATTACCGTCGCCGAGGTGACCTATTGCAATTCGATCAGCGTGTCCGAGCATGTGGTGATGATGATCCTCAGCCTCGCGCGCAACTATATCCCCTCCTACCAGTGGGTCGTAAAAGGTGGCTGGAACGTCGCCGACTGCGTTGCGCGTTCCTATGACATCGAGGGCATGGACATCGGCACGGTGGGCGCTGGGCGGATCGGCACCGCGGTGCTGCGCCGGCTCAAACCGTTCGATGTCAAGCTGCACTACACCGACCGGCACCGGCTTCCGGACGAGGTCGAGAAGGAGCTCGGCGTTACTTTCCATCAGACGGCGGCGGAAATGGTGCCCGTTTGCGACGTCGTGACGATCAATGCGCCCCTCCACCCGGAGACGGAAAACCTCTTCAACGAGGCGATGATCGGCAAGATGAAGCGCGGTGCCTATCTGGTGAACACCGCGCGCGGCAAGATCTGCAATCGCGATGCCATCGCACGGGCGCTCGAAAGCGGCCAACTCGCCGGCTATGCCGGTGACGTTTGGTTCCCGCAGCCGGCGCCCAAGGACCATCCGTGGCGCTCGATGCCCCATCACGGCATGACGCCGCATATTTCGGGTTCCTCGCTCTCCGCCCAGGCGCGCTATGCCGCGGGCACGCGAGAGATTCTCGAATGCTGGTTCGGGGGCAGGCCGATCCGCGAGGAATATCTGATCGTCTCCGGCGGCAAGCTCGCCGGCGCCGGCGCCCACTCCTACAGCGCCGGAGACGCGACTCGCGGATCCGAGGAAGCAGCACACTTCAAGACCTGAACGCGGGCGGGCTTTTCTGCGGCCGTGCGGGGCAGCCGCACGGCCGGTTGATGTTTCTCCAGCGGCCGTCTTACAGTTCACCGGTGTGATCTCTGCGATCACCGTGTTCAGCAAGCCGTCAGAATCACTCGGCCTGCCACAAGCATCTGCCGTGGAGATTTGAATCTTGGGCGCCTTGAACGGGATCGAACCTTCGACCTCTTGATAATCGGCGTGCCTAGGGAATTGCTGGGTCCCACGACGCGATGAATGAGGCTGCTTCTACCCGTCGTCGAGCTCGCTGGGCCACTTCTGGGCGCCGTGCAGGACACGCAGAATTCGAATTCTATCCTCCATTACCATGTAGGCTGCAATGTAGGTCCGAGGGATAACAAGCTCTCGAGTTGCGGCAATCCGGCCAGGGCGGCCGCTTTCCGGAAAATCAAGCAGACGACGTACCGCGCTGACGATCTCCTCGTCGACGTGGACCGCCGCCCTCGGATTCTCCCTTTCGATGTAACTGAAGATGGTGTCGCGATCGTCAAGCGCATATCGCGCCCAGACGAGCCTCATCGATCACCCGCCGCAGCCTTGCGCAAAGCTGCCGCCCGGCGCTCTCGAAAGTGCGCATCGGCGTCGGCATCGTCGACGTCGGGTCGGGTATCCTCGAGTGCCCGCAACACTTTGGCGCGGAACCAAGCGTCGTGCGCCTCGCTGTGGCTGAAGAGTTCCAGCGGCAGGGCGCCCTCATTCGCCGTCCGAGTTAACAGGATTCGAACAGCGTCCGAGACCGTCAGACCCATGTTCTCTAAAACCGCCGTGGCGCGCTCTTTGACCTCGGCATCGATTCGAGTCTGAACAAGTGCATTTGAAGCCATATGCAATCTCCTTCATCGCCAATGTAATGCACATGCACGACAAATTCTAGAGCCGCCGCAACTGTCTCATGGCCGAATCACCGACTCGGGCCGGCGACAACGCCGTTCCTGTTGATACATTATGCGATCTGTTGAGCACGGAACGAGAACACCCCTGGTGGTCAGCCTACTTTCATCCATCTGTCAGCACCCGGGTGGGCACGTCCTCAGTGGACAGGAAGCCGATTGGCCACGAAGCGGCGCAATACGTTGCTTGCAAATTGGGTGATAGATAACAACCGCATACATCCGCTCATCGCGAGCGGGGGCGCCGCTCGGCCTATGCGGGTAGATCGATGCCATGTGGGCGGCTGCCGCCTTGCGATCAGTTATTCGATCGCGTGAATCAACGAAGCCCGGAAAATTTCCGCTGCTCCCGAATGTAAGCGATTGCAGCAGCTTCTAGGCTTCTGCACTCCTCCTCGGATTTAATCAGGGTCTCGTCGTCTTTCTCGGCTGAGCATCGAAGAACGTCGCGCCGCAAACACGCATGCTCGTAGGCCTCGCAGAGCGTTAGAAACGCGCGGTTTTCCATCATCCACGCGCTACGACGCAGATCTGGGGCTGCCAAAAGCAGCCGCGCCATCCCTGCCTTCTTCACATCCATATTGGACCGCTCGGCACCGGTTCAAGGGCAGCATCTGCCAAGAAACCCATGTCTCTGATGAAAAGTTCCTCAAACGCGATATTCGAAGAACGCCGAAACGGCAGGCTCAGTTTACGGGGAAATCGAACCTAAGCGGCCGTCGCGAGTTTTATGGACATGGGTGTCTGATCAGGAATCACCCAGGAGGAAAAAGATGGATTGGAATCGCGTTGAAGGAAACTGGAAACAGATAAAGGGCAAGATCAAAGAGCAGTGGGGCGAACTCACTGACGATGATCTTGATCAAATCGCAGGCAATCGCGACCAGCTCGAGGGCAAGATCCAAGAGCGCTATGGCATCGAGAAAGATCGAGCGCGCCGCGATCTGGACGACTGGTACAGCCGACAGAGATGGGACTGAATAATCCCAATCCTTCGGAAGTTCAGCCCCGCGCCAGCGGGGCCTTTTTATTGTCCATAACCGACACTTCCTCCAGTTAAACTGTGACGGTCGCTTTGGGCCAGGTCCGGGACGAGGCTGGCCTGCAACAATTCAGTAGAGGATACGTTTCTTCACCAGGGGTGCACAAAAGGAGGATGGCGATGCGTCCTGCCGAACGCGTCAAGATTATAGAATGGATTTCATCCATAGCGGCTGTTGGATTGCTGGCATTGCTAGTAAATGCGGTGCTGGGTTGATTGAAGCTTCGCTTTTCATTGCCGACCTGGCGCTCGCGAATGAGCTCCACGCGCAGGCACCGCGCTAGGTCGAGGCCCCCTAAAAAAAGACCGCCAACGAGGTTCCACGGGCGGTCATCGCGGCCAGCTTTAAAGCTCTGATCCTGCGCGCTCCTTTGCCTCTCCAGTCGTAATCCATCTGGTCACCTTGGCGGTGAGATTGGCCGCCTCGGCGGCCTCCAGCCGCCTTCGTGTGAGCGCCAGCCCCAGGCGAGGCCAGCCGCCAGAAGCGCCCGACCTCTAACCGCCTCTCCTCGTACGAGACGGCTGAAAGAACTTACCGCCTAACCCCTGCTCAGGGCCATTAGCCCATCCGTCGTAATCCCGCCACTCAGGCACAATCAGGAGAAATCGATGGCGTACGGCCCCAAGCAGTCTCAGAGGTGTTTCGCCGACATGCACGAGCGTGAAGGGCACGCTGAAGTGCGATTCCGCAGCTTCCGCAAGATCGATAGTATGGTCTAGCGCATCACAGTCACCGAGCAGTCGTCGACGAATACGGCGTTTCGATCAAGGACCGCGGACGCTTCTCAGACAACAGGTGATCTAAAAGTTACGCGGGAAATCTTCCGGCTCATAGAAGGCGGCACATGCGGCGAAATTGTAAAGGCAGCGCCCGCGGCGAGGCAGGGCCTGCCTGCTCAGGTCGGCTCCAGCAGTTGGAGGGGACGTTTTAAGAAGCCGACATGAGTTCGCGCTGAGCATCGCAACTCGCTAGCGACCGCGCCTAACTCCTCAGTTTCCACATCGTTCCGAAGAATTCCGGTTCGGTCCACCACCTCGTGGGCGCGGGGCTGCCGTCGTCTGCGCCGGCTGGGTCTTCGTCATCGGGCAGCCAGCCCTGCCAGCCATTTCCCAGCGCATCCTGCGCCTGCTGCCCGTCGAGGCGGCTGGCCAACTGCTGGAGCAGCTGGCGCTCCGAAATGCCGCTCTCCGGCGCTAGGTACGCGGCTATGTCCCTCTGGTAATCCCGAATCAGCTTTCTCATCTTTTCTGAACTCATTTCGGTGACCACTCCCTTTGAACAGCAAACCCCGCGGCTGTGGCGGGGCTTGTTCTGTCCGGGACAGCCCGTTCAGGACAGAACATGATACTCCGGGCTGTCGTACTTCAATGCACAACTTGCTGGAGTAACGTTGGTTCCGCACCTAACTCTTAAGGATTATCGACGTTTGACGCTTCGAAGAGGCCGGCGTCCGCTGCCCGACCGGCTCCTCAGACTACGAGCCAAGCCAGGACGAACAGCGCAATGATAACGAGGAGGATCATGATACCAGCGACGTTGAGCGAGTGCATACGGCCTGCCTCTGTCTTTGCAAGTGAACCTTGCAGGCGACGGTATGTTCCGCATGGAGACTTCAAAGGCCCTGCAAAGTCACCAAGGGCCGGCCAAAAATGCGAGTGCCCGGGTGCGGGTCGACACGGCCACTGCTAACAGGTTTGGGGACCTGATTGCCGATTGGCTCGGCATGATAGGAATCCGCTGGACGCCGAGGCTGCCTTCGCGTGACGCAGGAACATTCTCGCGGCAATCTGCCTGTAAACTTGGCGCGCCGGAGGCGGCGTGGTCGGCCTTCTAACGGGGCTCGAGCTAATGGCAATCCTCGGAGTTGGGCCTGTGGTGGCCGCCGGATGGCTTGCGGCAACCGCCGCCGGTGCTGTAGCGGGCGCGGTGGCCGGCGGCGCGGCCGGAGGTTTGATCGGTGCGCTGACCGATTCCGGAGTCGATGAAGAGGATGCCCATGTCTTCGCCAAGGGCGTTCGGCGCGGAGGCACTTTCGTGACAGCAAGGGTGGACGACACTCTTGCGCCTGAAGCACAAGCAATACTGCAGGACCTGAACCGCTTTGACCCTGCCGCGCGGTGGGGCGTCTTTGCGCAAGAAGAATGGACGCGTTTTGACGAAAATGCCGACCCTTACACGCTCGAAGCGGTACCGCTCTATGATACCGTAACGGCATCGAAAGATTGGTGACGGCGCCGATGGGCGCCTTCACCGATGTCTCACCGGAAGCTCCATGGAACCAACCTCCCTGCGGAACGTTGCCGTAGCACCCGTGCAGAGCGATGCAGACGGCGGGACTGGAGGAGGTCCAGATGGATATCACCACGCTTTTAATTATTGTTCTTATCGTTCTCCTCCTAGGTGGCGGCTGGTACGGCCGAGGACGCTGGTATTAATCGGAACCTGAAGGGCCCGGTCTACCGTGGTGGCCAGGAACTCCGACGTCGAATATTCGTCTGGCAGTGCCCGGCAAATCAACAGCATTGGAGCCGACCGGCGGTTTGTGACGGCGGGCAATCCGCTCCGGGCGAGGCGCGCTCACGAAGCGCCGCGGCACCAACGAAGTTAGCCCCCCTGGCGCGGTCCCGAACGCTGATCTCGCCCCGTTGAAGAGGACGGAGGTTGTCTTCGCTCTTCAAGCTCCGCCGCGATCCACTCGCGAAATAGGCTGTAGGCAACCGCCAGCAGCGTGGGCCCGAGGAAAAGGCCGATGAGGCCGAAGGCCAGGACGCCACCGATTAAACCGAAGAGCCCCAGCAAAACGGGTAAGTTGGTATTTCTCCCGAGGAGATACGGTCTCAGGAAATTGTCGATACTGCTAACAAGAAGTAGGCCCCAAATCGCGACGAAGATGCCCCACCAGACTGATTCCTGCATGAAAAGCCACAGCGCGACAGGTCCCCATACAAAGGGAGGCCCCGCCGGCACGAACGACAGAACAAATGTCAGGCATCCGAGCAACAACGCCTGGGGCACACCGGCGATCCAGAAACCTACGCCGGCCAGGAGGCCTTGGGCCAGGGCTGTGCCGATGAGGCCATAAACAACGCCCGTCACTGTCACTCCAACCACGCTAAGCAATCTTCGAGCGCGGGCTCCCGCCACCCGTTCCGCGATCTGACGGGTAAGGGCAGTCATGCGCCGCCCGTGCAAGAATAAGAAAAAGCCGATGAAGATACTTAACGCGAGTTCGAGAAGACCGGCGCCAAACAGCGTTCCCCCAATCAGAGCGACATCGGCGAAAGGGCCGATCACCTTCTTCAGCTCGATGGTGAAGGCCGGCGCGTTGTGTGCCAAGCCCTCCCAATAAGTAGCCAAGCCCTCACCGGCGATGGGTAGCCCCCTCACCCAATCCGGCGGCGCCGGCGGGCCCTGTTCGAGGACATTGGTGACCCCTGCCACCAAGCTACTGATATTGTCCGCGAGTGTCGTTGCCAGCAATGCAAGCGGTGCGACGATGACAACGACGACCAGCACTGTCATGGCGGCCGCGGCGAGTGCCCGATAGCCGCCGACGGCTCGCTCAAACAATCTGTAGGCGGGCCATGTCGAGAAACATATCACAGCCGCCCACAGAATGGCGGATAGGAAGGGCCAAAGCACTAGGGTACAGCCGATCGCCAGCAAACCCAGTGCGCCGAACGCAAGAAGTTGCCCAATCAGTTTGCCCTGTGTAACCATCGACATTGCTCATGTTGCGCACCCTACCCGCACAATGCGGAAATGACGGCCGAGTTTCCACCTAGAAACGGCACACTTTTGGGAGGTCCTTGAAGCTAATGCGTTTACCGCGAACTGTCGAGCAACACAAAGTCACCAACGAGATCACCCCCTTTAAGTGGGGCATTCGTCCCAAAGGAAAACAATAAACCCGCGATTGTTGCCGCAGCTTCGCTTTCGGTACTCTCTACACGTTTAGCACAGAGCTCGACCGATCCCGAAACGCCCCAGACCTTATGCATCGTGCCCTCGAAACCAAGCTGGTTAAGAGTCTTCGAAGCTTGTGTTAAGGACCTACGCGAAATCCAGGACAATGCCGCGGTGTTCGATATCGCCACGCTTGGCGATCGCAGCTGACCGGCGTTACCGGTCGAGGTCGGCATGGTCGAGGCCGAAGTGATCCAGAACAAGCTGAAGATTGCGGCGATTGGATTTGAAGTAGACGTCGAAGACATCGCCAAGCACCGGCACACTTCCCGCAACCGTGTCAAAACCGACATTGACCAGCATCTTTACGAGCTTGTCGTTCGGCACGCCGAGACGCCGAGCCTCGTTGACGATGATGAGACTGACGGCGGCGGCCGCAAAATCGCCGACGCCGGGGATCAGGCCAAGGACCGAGTCAGCCCCGAGCGACATGCGTGTACCGGGAATTCGGAGCGCCGTATCCATCAGCCGCGCCAGTCCGCGTATCCGGCGAAGACGCGTGAGCTGTTCGATGGGTATGTTGGACTTCTTCATTCTTTTTGTGTGGTCTCCGCCCCGCGATTCAAATGTCATGCGGCAGCCTTGTGCTTGCCAAGCCGCTTGATGGCCTGCTCATGCGGGCGCTGTCCATCGCAGTATTCCTCCCATGCGCTTGCCTTCGCCAGAAGCGCCGGGACGGTGCGGACGGTAAAGCGCTTCGGGTCAAGATTGGATTGGACCTGCGTCCACGGGAGATAAGCCCGAGCCTCCTCGATAGAGCCGATGCCGTAGAAGTTCGCGGTGGGAGACCGTCCAAGCGCACGCAGTTGCGGGAAGATGAACCACATCCAACGGGTTTCCTTGCGGCCGGCCCTCAGCTCAGCAAGGACCGTCTCGAAGACGAGGTCTTGTGCTGCAACGAAGCGAGAAAGCTCGAAAGGATCGTCCTCTGCCATCGATCGTCCTTTCGATGATGATGTCAGATCGGTGCGGCCGCTAGCAGAACCGCGACGGGCACCGTTATTGCTGACGCGCTGATCGCTACCGCCGCGGCAAGCCTAACCAGGCGTGCGCTTTGCGCGCGCCGAGAATCTTATTCATACGCCAACTCCCTTCGAAGCCCAGAACAGCATGCGGAGGCGGGAGAGTCCATTCCTTCTTGAGCGTGCGTAATCTCGCGAGCGCTCGCCATTGCAAAGCGCCCCGCGGCTCTTATCTTTTCACGAGGAGGTCAACGGAGAAGCGGGCAATGAAGGAACTCGTCATCAACATCGTGTCGGAAGATATGGCCGAAATCGTGGTGCCGAGCGGAAACAATGGCCGGCTCCGATGCTCGGTCGTCTGCCTCTGTTGCCAGCGGGCCGACCAGCCGATGGACGACGATGGCTGCGGCATTTGCGATGCGTGCCTCGACTTGCCTGTTCGCGCAATGGATGCCTTGGACGGTCTTGATTACCGACGCCATTCCCCCATCTATCGCCCACTACCCGTAATCAATGACTACCTGCAGCGATGGAACTCTGTCGCGCGTTCGTAAGTCGTCCGGGTCCGAAGGGCGCTCCCCGAAAGTGTCGAGCGCCCTTCGTCATTTCGGGAGGGGTCGACGACGCTGCGACGATAATTTGACTTCCCGTTGCTGTGCACCAGATCAGCACCGTTGTCCGTCTTAAGCAGATGGACCGTGGAGGTACGAGCAGCCCCCGCTGCATCGAATCTCCCATAGACATGCATGTAGGAAACGATACCCTGGATGTCGATCCCTCTTGCTCAGGATGAAATAGCACCAATTCCATCGCCGGGAAAAACTGTCGCCCTAGCAAGACGCTCTCAATTCGCGAGCATGCGTCAGCCGAGTGATTTCCGCCATACCGATCTCGGCCGCCGCCATTATTCCACGGACAAACGCGAGCGATCTCGTGGCGGATGCCCGCCATTCGCCAAGGCAAATTGAGTCAACACATCCATTCCTAGTCGCGAAAAGTCCCGCCCGACCGGACAACAGATATTGCATTCGCAACTGCCTTGTTGTGCGATCATTCAACGATAAAACTTGATAGTACCGGGCATGACAGAATGGACGGCAAGAGGAAACTGCTATGCAGGGCTCCTCAGCCGGCTACGGTCTCACGCGGCCTTGCCTGAAGCCTCAAGCCCGACGGGCAGTCGGAAATCGAGGGGGCCCGCCCAGCGTTCGTTGCCCACTGAGATCCCTCCCACGAGAGATAGCGTGGTACGATTACCCATCAGGCGTGTTAAAGTCCTCTAGTCGAGCCTGCCCTGCGGGGCTTGTCGGCAGTGCCGCCGAGCAATGACTCGCTCCGTGAGTCTCCGGCCCTGAGGGCCATTTCATGTCAACCACCCCGACTGTGCATTTCGAAGCGGCAAGTACTCTTGCCGTCGTGGTCTCGTCCCACGAACCTCTGCTTTTCCTGTCCGACGACCTGAAAATCATCGCAGCGAGCGCCTCATTCTGCCGGGCCTTCGACATAGACCCCACGTCAGTTCCCGGCAAAAAGCTCGGCGAACTCGGACAGGGGGAATGGGCGATGCCCAAGCTTGAGTCACTCCTAAAAGCTACAGCCTCGCGAAGTGCGGACATTCAAGCCTATGAAATAGACCTAAAGCGGCCGAACCGCGGCACACGGCAGTTGGTCGTCAATGCACAGACGCTTGATGATGGTGACGTCGAACATATTCGCCTTCTTGTGGCCGTGACGGACGTGACCGATGCGCGCGCAGAGGCGCGACTGAAAGACGACCTGGCCCGCGACAAGGCCATCCTGCTGCAGGAAGTTCAACACAGGGTCGCCAACAGTCTCCAGATCATTGCAAGTGTTCTGATGCAGAGCGCACGGCGGGTTCAGTCGGAGGAAGCGCGTGGCCATCTTCACAACGCCCATCACCGGGTGATGTCGATTGCGGCTCTCCAGCGACAGCTTTCCACGTCGCCGGGCGGCAGCGTCGAACTCCGCACATATTTGAAGCAGCTTTGCCAAAGCCTCGGTGCATCGATGATAGCTGACCCTAGCCGGCTGTCGATCCACGTTTCGGCCGACGACAGCGCAGTGGAAGCGGATGTTTCCGTCAGCTTAGGACTTATCGTGACCGAGTTGGTCATCAATGCCTTGAAACACGCCTTTCCCGACGAGCGGACCGGCACAGTCATGATTGACTATCGATCCTCCGGCAGAGACTGGACCCTCGCGGTTGCCGACAACGGCATCGGCATGGCTGCAGGGCGCGACGCACCCAAGGCGGGCTTGGGAACCGGCATTGTGGAGGCGCTCGTCAAGAACCTGGACGGCGAGATCACGTTGAGCGATGCAGGTCCCGGCACCATGGTCACAATCGGCCATCAAGAAAGCGCTGGGTTCCAAGCAAATCTTTCTCCATTCGTATATGCCAGGTGAACGATCCGGTCATCCTGGTCGTCGAAGACAGTGCGCTGATCCGGATGGGTGCGATCGATCTGGTGCTGCATGCAGGTTACGAAGCGCTTGAGGCATGTGACGCAGACGAGGCAATTCGCATACTCGAAGTGCGAAATGACATCGATCTGGTTTTCACAGATGTCCAGATGCCGGGCACGATGGACGGCATCAAACTATCCCACTACATCCGGGACCGTTGGCCACCGGTAAAACTGATCGTCGCCTCCGGTGCAACAATTCTAGAGGAGAGCTTGCTCCCTTCGGGAAGCCAATTCTTCTCCAAGCCCTATGAGAACCACACAATCACAGATGCTATGGCACGTCTCCTCTTACCGGAAAGTTCGCGCGCGCCGACCGCTTGAACCGGCGTCGACGACAGGATGCAGACAGCAGGCTGCTCGAAGCCTCATCCAGCCATGTCGCACCGGGTCCAGAGCCTCCGGCACGATCGTGTTCGATGGGTGTTGCGTGACCGTTTGTGGCTAATTGGGTACCATGCCTTTCAAGGCTGCGCGTCATTCCATCGAATCTAAAATTCGATGGCAAAGTGCGAGCGGCACACCCCTTACGGTCAAGTGACAGCTTCACTGGCTATCCTGTCTGCCAAACAACAGGTAGCGCTCCCGTTGAATTTGAGAATCACAGAGCCGAAGAGCGGATTCGTGCGAACATCCAGCTTCGTCAACCCTCCCCTTCACTATCACAGACGATAATGAAGCCGAACGCAGCCCTTGTCGATCGGCATCGCGCTAATCAGCGTCGGGCTTGCTCGTAAACCGGTGAGGGGGAACAGCGGCAAACCGGACCCCAGTATCTCCGGGATAACATAGATTTCGATCTCATCAAGTGCGCCTCGCTGCATGAAGGACATCTGCAACTGACCGCCGCCCAGCATCCAGACGTCGCCGTCATCAAACGCGCGAAGTTCGGAGATCAGTGCATCAACATCGTTGCGAGTTTCAAGCGGCCCCTTCGGATTGTCCATCGGCCGAGAAGTGACCACGAACACTCGCTGATCTCCATAAGCCCACGGCGACGGCTCGTTGGCAATAAAGTCATAAGTGCCGCGGCCCATGACCACAGTACGGATCCGCTTTAGAAACCGGCGATAATCGTGCTCTCCCAGGTCCATGTCGTCATACTTGTAGAGCCAATCGAGCGAGCCGTCGCCGGAGACGATTAGCCCGTCAAGGCTCGCCGCGATATATCCCAAGATCTTAGCCATCAGCACCTCCTTGCCGAATAAGTAAACGTATGTTTATATATTTCGATGCCGAGGCACAAGAAGATTTCCGATGAGCAGGTCCTCGATGATCTGTATGAACCTATTCTCAAGTTTGGACCTGACGGGCTGACATTCGCGCTGTCAGCCCAAGCCTGCGGGCTGTCCGCGGCGACACTGGTCCAACGATATGGCAGCCGCTTGGATCTCGTCGAGGCCGTCTTGCTGCGAGCATGGGACAAGTTGGAGGCTGAGACAGCCGCGGCCGATGCCGAGGAAGCGTTGACCCCCGAGGGTGCCATAGACTTCCTCATCCGTTTAATGCCGCCACACGACGCCGAGCGCAATACCGCGAACGGACTACTGCTGTTGAGAGAGGACATCCGCAATCGCAACCTGCGGGCTCGAGGTGCGAGGTGGGGGCAAACCCTCGCCACCGCCTTGGGCCGTCGCCTTTCCAGCGATAGAGAAGAAGCGGAAAGGCTCGGCTGGTTGATGGCCGCTGTCTGGCAGGGCGCGCATACATGGTGGGCATTCAACCGCAATGGCACAGCAGAGCAGGCAATTCGACGCGTGCTTGAAGAATGGCTGACCTCCATGCATAAGGCTTAGACGCATCCGCCCTGTATCTGAAGGGGCGGTGAGCTCGTCTGCTATGCGCCAAAAGCTGCCAAGCGACACGGCGACAGCGCCGTCCCTGTTGATACATTATGCGATCCTAAACGCACAAGGCGGGAACATCGAACGAACAAGCCCTAGTTGAAGGTTGAAGACGCAGCTGCCGCGCCTTAGCGCCTTCTTCGCAATTTGGGAGCTGACCGCACGGGACCTCGCTCAATCCGACCGCAATCCGGAAACTGATTACACTCATAAAACACCGAACCCTCCCGATTCCGTATCTCGACGATCTGCCCCACCAGGCAGGTGGGACATTGCTGCAGGGCGGTCCCTTCGGTCGTCTCGAACCGGATCTCATCGCCGGCGATCTCGCAGAGTTCCCGAATGTATCGAGATGGCTGGCGGCTGCCCGTAAAAAGGAACACGCCTCGGCTGGCATGTGTTAGCGCGACATAGAACAGGGGCCTTTCTTCAGCGTACGCGAACTTTTCGGGGCGAGGAATCACCAAGTTGAGCAGTTCATCGTCCTCAATGCGGCTCGGTACACCGTAATTGCCCTGGCTGACATCAAGCAGGATCGTATAGTCCGCTTCGAGCCCCTTCGCCCGATCATGGTCGATGCTACCATCGTCAAGGTCCACCGCCACGGCCAAGGCGCAAAAGGGGGACTCAGAGCCAGGCCATGGGCCGTTCCAAGGGCGGCATGACGACCAAAATCCACCTTCGGCGCTGGCCAGACGGACACGCAGTCTTCGAACCCGATCACCTTCGTGGTTACCGCAAAGGAAGTTGTCGGACTCCATGAAGGCGTAAAATCCCTAAGCCTCGGGTACTACTCATCATGCGCCCTGATGGTCGACGGAACTGCCAAGTGTTGGGGTGAAAATGGAGGTCCAACTTATCGGCTACTCGCCACTGGCAGCACGGCGGAGTTCGTGACGACGCCGGAGACGGTGACACAGTCAGGGATTGTTCTCCACTCTCGCGGCCTCAGTAGCTCCTGCTTTGTCCTGAGCAAGGAGGTCCGTTGCACCGACAATACCGGAGCCAAGAAGTTGGTCAGCGGCCTAAGCACAGGCATCTCGGAAATCTCCTCAGGGTACGCACACCAGTGCGTCCGCATGAACTCTGGAGAGGTTCGTTGCTGGGGCGTTGGTAGAGCTGGTCAGCTTGGAAACGGGGGGACATCCTTCAGCAGTACACCTGTCGTCGCCACGGGCGTTTCGAATGCGGTCCAGGTGTCCGCGATGAATGACTTCACCTGTGCATTGACACAGGCCGGAGCGGTTATGTGCTGGGGAACGGGATATGGCGCGACACCGGCAGTGGTTCCAGGCTTGGAAAGCGGCGTGAGTGCTATCACGACGGGGCATGCTGCTTCGAACCTCTGTGTTATCATGCAAAACGGCGGCGTGAAATGTAAAGGAAACGGCACCGCTGGGCAGCTGGGCAACGGCCAAAACAAGAGTTTGAATGTGATGGTCGATGTCATCGGATTGGAGGCTCCGGCGATCTCGTTGTCCACTTCGCTCGCGAGCAGCTGCGTGGTTCTGTCCAATGGTAAGACGCTATGCTGGGGCAACAACGGAAACGGCCGTCTCGGCGTAGGCGATACGGCGAATAGGAACGTACCAACGCCGGTGGTGCTGCCGTGAAGATCAAGGAGGCGGCGAGACAGAGTTATCGCCGCCGCCGCCTTGATCTCGCCCGTGCCCGCATTTGTGTTCCTCGAAGTAAGGTGCTTTCGTCAACCACTCGCTGACCTCCCCCTGAAGGCAGGGCTATCGCATATGAGCGATAAGAGAAGTGAGGAATTGGTCATCCCAGCCCGCCTTTTTGATTTTCCGGCGGATGGAAGCCTTGTCGGGGTGAGATCGCAAGAGGTTGAGAGCGATCTTGCGCAAGAAGGCAATGTTCTGAGGGCCGTTGTCCTTGCGGTTTCTGGCGGCGTCCTCGCGGAAGTGGACATCCAGAACCCAATGCAGTTTGTTTTCGATTTGCCAATGGGTTCTTACAACCTCGATCAGCGCGCTCGGCGACATGGTGGTGGAGAGCAGGAAGTAGCGGACATGGCTGGTCAAATGGCCGTTGGTATGACGGCTTGTGGTCTCGACGCAGCCGATGGCCTGCAGGCCCGGAAAGTTGATGTCGTCGACAGCCACAACGCTGGCGCGGCGTGTCTCGGTGCGGTCATGGGCAGTCTCGGCTGCAATCTGGATGCTCTCGACGTGGTCGGCGTCCTCGATGCGGGCGAGCGCCTGGGCCAAGAGGCCGGGCTGGTTGGCCTTGAGTGCCAGAGCATAATCGCCGCCGGCAGCGAGGATGGCGCGGGCGGTGTCGGGCCGGCAATGCAGGGCATCGGCGGTGACGATAGAGCCCTCCAGTGCCAGCAGCGCGAGCGCATCGAGAGCCCCTTGCACCTCATTGCGGCCCGGCGCGAGCTTTTGGCCGACGACCAGACCGGGACCGGCAGCCCAGACATTGACGAAGTGGAGTGGCGTGGCCTTGGCGGCGCGCCGGTAGGCACCGCGCACCGCCTTTCCATCGATTGCTACCACCCCTTCGAGACCCTGCGCAAAGCTCGCCGTGAGACGGCGAAAGGCCGCATCAAAGGCATCCGGATCGAGATGGCGGAAGACGGTGGAGAAGGTGTCATGGCTGGGAATGCCATAGGGCAGCGGCACGATTGTCTTCAGCCATTTCTTCTTGGCAACGCCGAAATCGGCCATATCGGTACAGCTTTCCGCACCGCAGACAATCGCCGCAACGGCAATGAACAGGATCGACGTCAACGGATGGCGCGCATTGCGACCGCGCGGATCGGGCAAATCTTCAAAGCAAGCGGCAAATCTACTCATCGAGACCTCCAAGTCAGCGGAGAACTCCAAGAATCGATTTGCCGCAACAAAACAACCGCTTATTTGCTAAATGCGATTCCCCTGCCCCTGAAGGGAGGATTGCGCTCGGAATTTGTTCAACTCAGAGCCGCGAGAGCAGCGAGGCAAGCTGACATTGGCTGTGCGTGTCCGTTTTGGCAAAAACCGCCTTGAGCTGGTTCCGGGCCGTATCGTAGGCGATGCCGCATTCGTGGCCAATTCGTTCCAGAGACTTCCCGAGGGCAATGTTCTGGGCGAGTTTGGCTTCCGCCACCGTCAGTTCAAAGCACGCCTGCAAGGCTGAGAGCGTCGGCGTACGCGCTGCCTCGGGATCGGTCACAACGGCGACCGCCTGACCAGGAGCCAACGGGCTATAGGAGACCGATGGCAGTTTCTGTACGTATGCAAGCATCGGTCGCCGTCCTGGCCGTGGCAACAGTATAGGACCGGGGGAACGAGGCGATTCTCGGACGATGACCTCGTGCAGAAGCGTTTCAAGCGCCTGGGTGGCATTCCTATCCGAAGAAGTCAGTCGTCGCCCAGTGATCTTCAATGTATCACCCAACAGCATCTCCGCGCTGGCGTTCAATCTCAGGACGTTGCCAGAGACGTCGAATACGAATGCCGGCGTGTTGCTCCTTTCGTAAGCGTCGAGCGCCGCATCGACGCGGGAAAATCCAAGCATGTTCGAGACTGCGGATGCCGAAGCAAGCCGACGGGACAAATCGGCGAGTGTTTCGAGCTGATCCGGCGAGAACGGTCCTTGCTCTATGGATCGCTGGATCGACAGGCACCAAAGACTGTCGCCTGATGCCACTTTCACCCCTGCGAACCAACGCAACTTGTGAGGGGCGAGAAACTCCTGATAGTACGGGTGCCGCTCGATCTGATCGGCTGTGAACAAGTCGAGATCGGTCGCCACTCCTTTTTGGAGAAGCCTGGACAAAATTCCGTAGCGGACATCTCGCTCGCTCCAACCTCCCTGGATGTAGGCTTCGGTAGCGGCCTCCATGTTTTCGCTCTGGGGAATTCCAGGGAGGTGGCTCTGCGCATCGAAAAGGAGCGCCCCAGTCGAACCCGTGGCTCTGGCCGCGACGGTCATTGCCTCTTTCCATTTTGTCGGATCCACAGCGGCTTCGACAAAAGCACGCTCGATCGCCTCCAAGTCGAAGTTGGCATCCATCGGCATGGACCCCTCTGGATTTATCAATTTGTTCGTATGACTATCTAAAATCGCGCCAGTTCATGCTGGCCATGAGTATACGTTTCTATCCCTTGTGCGCTTGCTTCCCCCGAGATGCTATCCCACCGCGAACGCTCTCACCTCGGCGAAGCCGCAAAACACCGACGCGGCTTGCCCCTTGGCTGGGTTCACCCGCGAAGAAAGAATTTAGCTGACCGTATTTTAGTTTAAGCTGCAATACAACAGTCAATTGCACTGTGTTGCCTGCGCGACGCGGAATCGCGCCGTGATGTACTATCAGTCCGACCATCCAGAAACGGCGGCCATCTGGAGATTTCCCGAACTCACGGGTCTAAAACGGATGCGAGGCATTTGCCGATATTGTCCATCAGGGCGTCATCAGAAGGCGCTGTGGCGGCCATTTCCGTCGGAATCGGGAATTGCCGTCGGCTTACTACTCCAACGGCTCGCGAGGGACCCATGGGAGTGGTGTTGCGGAACGGCGTCAGGCATCCGCGAGCGGTACTCGCCGCCGCAGGTGTGCTGGAAAACCTTCAAGACAAGGGTGGTATTGCCTGTGGGAACTACACCGCGCACCGCTGAACCCTCTCGGGCTGGACTAGCATGGCGATCAGACGCCTTGCTCAACTTTTGGAAGCTCGCACCGCCATTTTGTCACCCTAAAGGCTGGATGCTGCTCCGACCATTGTGCGACATAAATGACGGACCGAGACATACACTGGGTCAGGGTTACTTGGTCCCCAAGTTGAAAGCGCTCCTCCCGGCATTTTTCGGGTGCCGAGTGAAGACATATAGTCAGTACAAGCGTCACCACGCCCGCGGCGACTTCCGGAACGTGAGCGAACGTCAAAGCAAGCGCGAAAAACGTGACGCCCCAACCGAGTGTAAACACGCCGCGCATTGTCGGTTCCCCGCGACTTTGACGGACACATGGTAGCGCGGGTTCACCAACTCCACATGCCCCATATGGGTCATATGCGCGCTCTGGATGGCTTGGGCCAATCGAGACGGCGGGGTTTCATCTGGGGAGGAGTCCGATACCGCTCCGTCAATCACGGGTCCCGACCCGTGCGAGAGTGGCTGGACTCTGAGTGAAGATGGATGACGCGCAATTGCGAACTGGTGCACTTGGGCTCGTTCCACGAGGATGTCGCCGCGTTGCCCGGGCACTCTGTTGCTCGAGGAGTTCCGGCATAGGCTCATGAATTGGCGTCTGCCAGGAAAGTACCCGCCGCTGGCTCATACCTTGTAGGCTTCCTTGCGGAATCTCGGGTATAGTGTGTTGACGGGCAGAGCAAGAGCAGCAAAGCCTTGTCGCCGGGGGAGCAGAATGACCGAGTTTGCAATCCAAGATGCCGATGCCGCGAAGCTCGAGGTGTTCGCGTCAGCCTTCCATCGCCTTTATGCGGGCAAGGGTCCAGACGCCGCGCTCAACCGTAACTCGGCTCGGAAGGTCGCCGACCTGGCTGTCGACGCCCTTGGGCAGCCTGCACGGGATTTCATGGCCATGGTCGATCCGTTGAACCCGCTCCGCCCAAAGGACCTCGACGATCTCCGGATTACCTATCCAGCGGAAGCCGGAGACGAAATCAAGGCGGCGGTTGCGCTTGTCTACTGCTACAGGCACCCTGAACAAATCGATCTTTCCGAGCTGGACGACGCCTATTCGCTGCTGGCGTCGTCCGACATGGAACATTCGCCGTCCCCCTGAAACCACCGGCGACACGAACATCACACGTTTTCGTCCTACTGTTCGGGTGGACGACTGAAAGAGTTTTGACGAATGTACTACGCATCACCACTCGACAGGCAGCATTTGCTGAGGAAACGAGCCGCCCACCGGATCATCGCCCGCTGTCTCCGTGGCGACAGGGGTGAATTCCTCATGGAGAAGGCGCGTATCGCCCTTTCGGAGATGGAGCGGTCTGACGGGCCGACACCCTACGTGCGTGGGTGGCAAGACTTGTTCTCGGGCGACAGGTTCGATGTCGCCCGGCGTATCGTCATGCGCGATGAAGCGGCCGAGGACCTGCGCGAAACGTCGCCCTTCATGAAACTGCACGGCTTCGACTACGGCCAGCGCATGTCGATCGTCTTGATGGACGAGGGTAGTGAGGCCAAGGGAGCGTATCGTTCTGCCGAACGCCATAGCGGACACTACATTGCCGCCCCCGCTTTCAAAAGAACCTTCGCGCCGCTGGCGGCGACCTCGCGGGCGAGAGCTTGAGGATCATCCGAGTGCGTGAACTCCCCCTCAAGCAGGAGTATCGGCGGGGCATTGTCGATAGGAATGCGCTGCACCGTTATGTCGGCATGGGCTGCCGCACAGCTCAAAAGGTTTGCCAACAAGGCCACTAGTGCGACACGACGCAAGATCACGGTGAAAATACCCAACCAATTTACCATCCACACTAGCGTTTCGATTGCGCGACGCAATACTGGGACGTGTTCGACGATTATCATTCGCGCGCCAAACCGAATCGACGCTTGCAGTTTTTGAGGCGGAGAGTTTCGTGGGAAGAATGGTTTTGCTCACCAATGGCAACCCAAAGGTCACCAACGGCGCTAGGACGCATCGCAGCGGCTCGAGTAGAGACGGAGGTGACAGACACTAGAGAGTAGCCCGCTATCGGTCCAAGCGGACCGTCAACTTTCAGGAAATGCCAAAGGCGACCTGAATGACCGACTTGGGCGCGCAAAAGAGACGTGGGCATATAGCATTCGGGCCCTTTGCTGCCGTTCGAGGTCGCAACGTGCGGTATGTGCTAGAATGCAACCGAAGGGCGGAACGCGACAGACGCACTGCGAGGGGCGGTGTGATCGAACCGGAATTCGCGCGACCGAGAGCCGGCGTTGTGCTCTTGGAAGGGGAGACGAGGACGATGCCGACACCAGAGCGACCCAGTCTAATAGTTCGACAGAAATCCCCACAGAACATCGAGTTTCCGTTTGCGTCGCTCTCCGATTGGCTGATCCCAACCGAGCTGTTCTTCGTGCGAAACCATTTCGCGTCGCCGGACCTCGATGCGCGAGACTGGAGATTGCGCGTTGGCGGGGCGGTGGAGCGGCCAATCGAACTTGACCTCGACAGCATCAAGGCGATGCGGAGCACGATTTTCACCGCCGTCGTCGAGTGCGCAGGGAACGGGCGCGTCTACTATGAGCCGCCGAAGGAGGGGTTGCAGTGGCAGAACGGAGCCGTCGGCAATGCCGCGTGGACAGGTGTTCTTCTGCGCGAGATCTTGGAAATGGCGGGCGTTAAGCGAACCGCACGTGAGGTTCTGCTCGTAGGCGCAGACAGCGGCGTCGTCGACACGAACAAGAAAACGGCTTCTCCCGGCCGCATCGCTTTTGCCCGCAGTTTACCGCTTGAGAAGGCAATGGCTCACAGCACGATCCTTGCCTATTCGATGAACGAGGAGGCGTTGACGCGCGATCACGGCTACCCGCTACGCGCGGTCGTGGGTGGCTGGTTCGGCATGGCTTGGGTTAAGTGGATCACGCATATCACGGTTGTGGAGCAACCGTTCCTTGGCTACTGGCAGGCGCGCGACTATTTCCGTTGGGAGCGCAGCCTCGGGGAACCCAGGCTGATCCCGCTTGCGGAGATGGAGGTCAAAGCACAGATCGCGCGTCCCGTGCAGGGGGCGCATCTCATCGCCGGCCAACCGTATCGGATTTTCGGAGCCGCCTGGAGCGGAGAGGCTGTTATCCGGCAGGTGCAGGTCTGCACCGGCGATGGCAGGGGCTGGCGCGAGGGAAGGCTCCTCGAAACAGAACGTCCCTTTGCATGGCGCTTGTGGGAGTACATGTGGACCCCTGAAGAAGTCGGGCGATATATACTGCGATGTCGCGCGATCGATGGGGCGGGGTGCGTGCAGCCCGAGCTCCCGCGTTCCGACTGCGAGAGCTACGCGGCCAATTGGATCGTTCCGGTGGAGGTTACGGTCGTTCCCGAGCCACAGACGTACGAGGAGGAATTCGTGATCTAATCACCCGCATGGGGCGGAATGGCGACTTGGCGCAACTGCGACCCGCGTTGTCACTGCGTCATGTCCGCTTTGGGCCGAAAGCTGCCAAGTTACTTCGGCAGCGTCGCGCCCCGGAACGGACGCGGCACTTCAATTCGCGTTCGAAGGCCAACACTGGGTGATCAGGTCAACCGTCGAGGCCTGTCTGACGACATGGGACGGCTTCACGAAGCCGAGTATTCGACCGTTACGCCGCGCTGCCTTTGTCCAGTTCAGGCGGAGCGAAGTGGCAATGTAGAAATTCCCAAAAGCCGACGCCCGCTGGAGAATCCGAGCGTTGCGGTTTTGCATTGGACGCAATGGCCGCGCCGCGTGCGTAGACGATGTCCTCCGGAGCCACGAGGCACGCCGAGGACCAGCACCTTTCCCAGTGCCTTGGGCCTCATCCTTCACGTCTTTGATTGACCGCCCCTTCGCGTCGAACACGTCATCTGGACCCAGATCCTGCGGCTTGAGGAACAGATGTTCGGTTTTGTCAGCATCCAACACCCATCTAAGGCGCACCCCTTAGCATTGCCTTCCGCAAACATGCCATTCCCCCATCTGATAGCCATATTCCCCTTCCCGGCCATAGCACCATCCCACTGCCTGGAGTTTTGCCCCGATCGCCTCCCGACGGCTGCAGGCTTCCCGCGTCTCGTCTGAGTCGCCAGAACCTCCCCTGCACTGTCCGTTTTGATCCTGCCATTGAGATATGATCCTGACTGGTTCGCGCGCCTTCCTGTCCGTCGCCAGGACTGGACCGGTTTCGGACATGATCCTGCTTGTCGAGGGGTCCCATGTCAGGGAAAAATCGGCTACTCCCGACGAAGATTTCGCTCGTCTCGGACTATGCGCGAACCATTCGACAACACCGCTGACGGCACACGTCGAGGCGCAGACCACCCGCTCTGAGCTATGCTTCACGCTGTAAGCCCGTACCGGCCACCTCTCAGCGAACGCAGCCTTTTCATTCAGGACCTCATCTCGTGATACAGCCTTGCCATAGAAGCCCACGCTCTCGGCGTAGACCGTGCTCATGAAAGCCAGTGCGTCTGGGTTCGCCCGCGACCACGCATCGTGATACTCGGCAATAAACCGAAGGGCTCGGGTTTCGTCCGACGGCGCTGCGATCGTGGGCATCTGCTTAGTTGGTGGGGTGTTCCCACCGTTTGCTGTGACGTTCTGATTTGTGGCCGGTAAGGATGTCGTCACCCCGAACTGCGTCATCTCGCCGGCAGTCAGGTACCGGATGTCCGAACTGGGAATCGAAAGGCTCAGCTGCAGGAGCTTTGGATCGACCCCCATCTCAATAAGGTAGGTCATGATTTCCGCCGTGATGGCCTGAACAGCTGCGACCGCCTCGTGACTTTAAGCGCCGCATCGCCCGAGAAGGAGGATTGATGGACCCCGATCGAACCTGGTTCGGCTGCTCGCCTGACGCCGCCGACGAACGCCAGCGCGCAAGCCGAGGCACACTCCGCTGCCCGCAACTAGATTGTCTCGAGTCCGAGAGCGCGGATCGTCCGTCCGAAGGCCATGGCCGCGTGGACGTTTCCGCCATCGCTGTTGAAGGTCACGACGCGCGCGCCGGATTGAGTGACCGCGGCACTCAGCGCTTCCGGCCGGTCTCCGAACTCGAACTCGCCACGAACCACAAGTACGATATCGCCGCCTTCGATTTGTAGCTGCTCGATTGAGACAGCCGCATGCGTGTGCGAAAACACTGCCATCAACCCGGCGAACAAACTCCAGACGCCCAGCCCAATACGCATGCCTCGCCCCCGAACACTCTTCCCGCTCTAGGAGAATATCGATGTCCTAGACAACTGCAATCGCCTTGTGGGTGCCAAGTCGCGGGGAGACGCAATCCGCTTCTTTTGCGGTTTCATTGACAACGAACGCGTCGCCGGCTCAATCTTCGGTAGTTCCAAGAGGACGGCGCTTTGGAAGAGGAAATACGCTTCGGGCCATTCCGGTTAATCCCCTCCAGGCGCAGCCTGTTGAAGGAGGGAGCAGCGGTGCCGCTGGGAAGCCGGGCGCTCGACATCCTGTCATTCCTCGCATCGCATCCCGGCGAGTTGAAGACCAACAACGAGATCGTGAAGCAGGTCTGGCCCAATACGTTCGTCGACGAGGCGAACCTCAGGGTGCATCTCTCGGCGCTCCGAAAGGCACTTGGGGATACCCAACGTTCTCCGCGGTTCTTAAGCAACGTTCCGGGACGCGGATACGCGTTCATCGCCCCTCTGGAACGGGACAACCAGGCAGCCTCCCCACGTGTCGCTCCGCTTGCGAATTCGCACTCCGGACGCTTTCCCGCGCGCATTTTCGGCCGGGAGGAAAGCATCGCAGGAATTGCGGGCCAGCTGACCAAGGAGCGGCTGGTCACGATCTGCGGACCAGGCGGCATTGGCAAGTCAACCGTCGCGAAAGCCGTCTTGTCGAGGTGTGCGGCAGACCTTAACGCTATCTGGATCGACCTCTCGGAAGTCGGGAACGGAGTTCTGATCCCCACCGTGGTCGCGTCGGAGCTGGGCATCCTGATCCGCACCGACAACATTTTGAAGGACATAAACGCACATCTTGATGGGCGTAATGTGGTGGTCGTCCTGGACAGTTGTGAGCACGTTGTGGAGCACGCTGCCGAATTTGCGGAAGCGCTGCTGGATCAGACAACATCCCCGCGAATACTCACAACGAGCCGCGAGCCTCTCCGCGCACGCGGCGAACGCGTCTACCGCCTGCAGCCTTTGGGTCTTCCTCCGTCTGCCGCCACCGCCGCGGCCGCTTTGATCTCCCCGGCGGTCCAGCTGTTCGTGGATCGTGCCGACGCCTGTCTTGGAGGGTACGAACTTTCGGATGTCGACGCGCCCTACGTCGCGGAAATCTGCTCGAGGCTCGACGGCATCGCGCTGGCAATCGAGCTTGCGGCGGGCCGCCTTGAGTCCCTTGGCATAGCCGCACTGTCACGGTCCCTCTCCGATTGCTTCCGCGTGCTGTCGCGCGGCCGAAGGACGGCGCTTCCCCGGCATCAGACGCTTCGTGCGACGATCGACTGGAGCTATCTGCGCCTCCCGCCCCCCGAGCAGCAGGCTCTGAAAGAACTTTCGGTCCTGCCAGGCGGCTTCACGGGAGAAACCGCGCGCGCCGTTATCTCCAGCGCCGAAGCCGACGACCTTCTTGCGGCGCTCGTGTCGAAATCGTTGCTGGTCGCGGACACCCATTACGGTGAGCCTATTTATCGCCTGCTCGACACCACCCGCCTTTACGCTTTGGAGAAACTGGCCGACGCCGGAGAGTTCTCCGTTGTCATGTCCAGCTTTTCCGAACACCTCATCGCGTTGCTGGAGGCGGCGGAAGAGGAGATTTATTCCGTCTCGATGGACGAGTGGTCGCAGGATTTCGCGCAGCAGGTGCCTGGCCTTCGCGCTGCGCTCGACTGGGGCTTCGGCAAATCGGGCGACATCCTCCGAGCGGTACGATTGACCGTGGCCGCTCTGCCCCTCTTCTTCCGCCTCTCCCTACTCGACGAATGTCTGGTCGCCGTAACCAAGGCGCTCGGCCACCTCGACGTGCGACCCGACCTCGACGAGCGGAGCAGGATGAAGCTGTACGCTGCGCTTGGATGGCCACAGATGCGATCCACCGATGCGTCGAAGCATGGCATAGCCGCATGGACGACCGCCCTGCACATCGCGGAAAAGCTGGGCGACATCGACTACCAGCTGCGTGCCATATGGGCGCTGTGGGTAGACGCCATAAACCGAGGGGAGCCGAGACTCGCCCTCGAGCTGGTCGATCGTTATCTGGCAGTCGCGCCATCCGCGCCCGACCGAGCAGACGTTATCATCGGACGCCGCATGCATGGAGCAACGCTGCACTGGCTCGGCCGACATGCCGAAGCGGCGGACGAGCTCCGGATGATGCTGGCCGATTACGAGACCGTTCCCGACGGGCGGCATTCCGTCCGTTTCCAGTTCGACCAGCGAGTGACCGCGAGGATCATTCTGGCGCGGTGCCTTTGGGTCCTGGGGGAAGAGGATGCCGCCCTCCGTGAGATCGCAGAGACTCTCAGTCACGCGCTGGACATCCGCCACCACCTTTCGCTCAGCAACGTCCTGGCGGAGGCGGCATGTCCCATAGCTTTGCTTTCCGGCCGGAACGAGCTCGCAGCAGAATACATCCAGCTTTTGCGCGAACACACGAAAGCGCTGTCACTCGATGTCTGGAACACCTATGCGGACTGCTTCGAGTCCGAACTTCAGCTCAGAGCGGGAAAGCCGGGCGAGTGCCTGACGCAGATACGCTCGAGCATGGGCGTGCTCGTCGGGGCAGGCTTCACGCTCTTCCAGACGATCTTCCAGACGACGGAGGCCAAGGCTCTTGCCGCCTCAGGCTGCCTAGATGAGGCGCTGGTGGTAATAAATGCAGCGCTCGGCCGCTGCGCCTCTTCTGGCGAGCGCTGGTGCCTGCCCGAGCTTCATCGAGTCAAGGGGCAGATAGAAGCCCAGACGGCGGGCGGTGGACCGTCGGCACTGGCCGCGTTCGAAACCGCTCTCGAAAGCGCCCTCGTCGACAGGGCGGAGGGATGGAAACGTCTCATCGTGGAGGACATCGCCCAGTGCCGCGCCGCGCTGGCCGCTGCCCAAGGCGGGATGCACCCACCGCCAATCAGTCCCCCAGGCGATCCTTCCGTGCCTTCGTGAGATTCTGTTAGAGCGTACCGTTTACACCGATTTACAACTCGCAACTCGTCCGCCCTCCCCGATCCGTGCACAAATGCCAGGAAGAGGAGAGTGCAAATGGACCATGCCACACCGATCCGCCTATTGGTCATTCTGTCGGCGGATATGGTCAGAGAGTCCCCGAACGATGAAATACGCATAGAGCGAATTGCGCACGTCTACTACATGTTCAAGGACTTAGAGGCGGACGTCGTTCTCGCCACGCCAACGGGCGGATATGCCGCACTTGCTTCCGATCTGCGCCAGTGCCCAAGCGAGGAGCCATGCGTTCAACGCTTTCTCTCGGATCGCGAGGCGCGAGATGACCTTGCGGATACCCTGAGCCTCGACCAGATCGTCATCGACGATTTCGACGCAGCGTTCTGCTTCGGATTTTCAGGATCAATCTGGGAGGCGGACGAGCTGGGCGTCGCGCCCGTAATCCGCGCATTCCTGGCAGACCAGAAGCCCGTGGCGATCATCCCCGGCCGAGGCCTCGACATCGCTGCCGAAGGTGCGGGGAGCGGCTTGCTGGTCGTCGGGGACAGTGGGCAGGCTGCGGCGCTCGCGGCACACGCACTCCTGAACGTGATCGAACTTCGCAGGCAGTTCGCGACGACGGCGTAACCGGCTAGCTACACCGCTCCTTTGCACGGATTTACGACACTTAACTCGCGAAAACGCCCTTTCTGGAGGAGGTTGTAATCGGTCAGGCACACACCGCAAGGAAGATGCAAATGGATGAACAATCAGACGCATTCACGGCGGAGGCCACACGGCGGGCCGTGCTGCTTGCGGGAGGTTTCGCCGTCGCCGCAATGGTATTGCCCGGCAAAACGTCGGCCGCGCCTCCAGAGACTTCAACCGGGAAGAGGAGTGAGGACATGTCGTTCATCAAGACCCAGGACCAAACGAAAATCTTCTACAAGGACTGGGGACCACGCGACGCCCAGCCCATCGTCTTCCATCACGGGTGGCCGCTGAGCGCCGACGACTGGGACGCCCAGATGATGTTCTTCCTGGACAAGGGTTATCGTGTCATCGCGCATGACCGCCGCGGCCATGGCCGTTCGACGCAGACGTGGTCCGGCAACGAGATGGACACCTATGCAGCCGATGTCGCGGCGCTGACGGATGCACTTGATCTCAAGGACGCGGTCCATGTCGGCCACTCGACGGGCGGCGGCGAGGTCGCGCACTATGTCGCAAGGGCCAAGCTGGGGCGCGTTGCGAAAGCCGTGCTGATCGGCGCGGTTCCGCCGGTTATGGTGAAGTCGGACAAGAACCCCGGCGGCTTGCCGATCGAGGTCTTCGACGGCTTTCGCGCCGCGCTCGTCGCCAACCGCGCCCAGTTCTTCCTCGACGTTCCTGCCGGGCCGTTCTACGGCTTTAACCGTCCCGGCGCGAAAATCAGCCATGGCGTCATCGACAACTGGTGGCGGCAGGGCATGATGGGTGGCGCGAAGGCCCATTACGACTGCATCAAGGCCTTCTCCGAGACGGACTTCACCGAAGACCTCGAGGGGATAGCGGTGCCGACGCTGGTCATGCACGGCGACGACGACCAGATCGTCCCTTATGCCGACTCCGCTCCGCTTTCGGTCAAGCTCCTAAAGAACGGCACGCTCAAGACCTACGAAGGCCTGCCTCACGGCATGTGCACCACCCACCCCGAAATCATAAACGCGGACCTGCTGGACTTCATCCGCGACTGACCCGCCGCCTTGGCGAGGCGAGCCGCACCGCGACCATCGTTTCGGTGCGGCTCGCCATCCTGTTTGCCTGACAAGGCGATAAAGACGCATCGAAAAGGGGGAATACTGGTGACAACCGTCCTCGCACTGCTCATCGGCATCATCGCAGGCCTTCGTGCAATGACAGCCCCGGCGGCCGTCGCCTGGGCGGCCCACCTCGACTGGTTCGATGTCTCCGGGACGCCGCTCGCTTTCATGGGATACAGGTGGACGCCCTGGATTTTTACGGCGCTGGCGCTCATCGAGCTCGTCACCGATCAGCTCCCGAACACCCCGTCCCGCAAAGTGCCGATGCAATTCGGCGCTCGCATTCTCATGGGGGCACTCGCCGGGGGCACCGTTGGCGCGGCTGGAGGGTCTCTCGCCGGAGGCTTACTCGCTGGCACGCTTGGTGCGATTGCCGGGACGCTTGGGGGTGCTGCCGCCCGAGGCAAACTCGCTGCAGCGTTTCGACGCGACACTCCGGCCGCCCTCATCGAGGATGCCGTAGCTACCGGCGGCGCTCTCCTCATCGTGGCGGCCGTGCCATGACCGCTCTCAACGCCACTCAAGCGAATAGGAAAGCAAAATGACACAAGGAACAGCACTTATCACCGGAGCCTCATCAGGCATCGGCGCGGTATACGCCGAACGCCTGGCTCGCCGGGGTCACGATCTCATTCTCGTCGCCCGTGACTTCGACCGCCTGAAATCATTGGCCAGCAGCCTGTCAGGCGACCACGGCGTGGTCGTCACGCCTCTGATCACAGACCTTACCAGCGCTGCCGATCTGGAACGGGTACTGGCGAAGCTTCGGACGGACGCCGGGATATCCCTGCTTGTGAACTGTGCCGGCATCGGCCCGAACGGCCCTTTGCTGGCATCGGACCTTAACGGTCTCAGCAAGATGGTGCAGCTCAATGTCGACGTCCTGCATTCCCTGACCGCGACGGCGGCGAACGCCTTTGCGCGCCGCCGCAACGGAGCGATCATAAACATAGCTTCCGCGGTGGCGCTGTTGCCCGAGCGTTTTAACGCGACCTATGTTGCGACAAAGGCGTTCGTTCTTGCTCTGACGCAGGCGCTCTCCGCAGAACTCGAGCCGCACGGCGTCCGAATGCAAGCCGTGCTTCCGGGCTTTACGCGCACCGAGATATTCGACAGAGCCGGCATCGACATCAGCGTGATCCCCGAGGACATGATGATGGATGCGGGCGAGATGGTGGACGCGGCCCTAGCTGGCTTGGATCGTGGCGAGGTGGTGACGATCCCCTCGCTCGCCGACAGCGACCTCTGGGAGCAGCATGAAAGGACAAGACGCGACCTCGGGCCGCACCTCTCGCTGAAACATGCGGCCGCACGGTATCGGCCGAGAGGAGAGACGAGATGAGCGATCCAAGAGCAGTGCTATTCACGCGTCGCGACTTACTCTCAGTCACCGCCGTGGCGGCTTCGGCCGCAATGTTCCCGCCAGGCGTGTACGCCTCCGGTTTCCATCGGTTCACGCACGGCGCGTTCGACATCACCGTCGTCAGTGACGGCTTCATTACACTGCCGGCCGAAATACTCCTGCCGGACACCACGCCCGAGGAACGGCAGATGATAATGGCAAGGCTCGGCGGCAACGACCAAGGCGCGCCCGTGCAGGCCAACATTCCACTCATCCGCCACGGCGACGACCTCATTCTGATCGACAACGGCTCCGGGTCGAATTTCCAGTCCACGGCCGGGAAGCTCGCGGTCAACCTCAGCGCCTTGGGCGTGGACCCCGCGAAGATCACGAAGGTCGTCTTCACCCATGCCCATCCCGATCACTCGGGCGCGACGACCACCTCCGACGGCAAGGTTCTGTATCCCAATGCCCATTACTTCGTCAGCCGGGTCGAATGGGATTTCTGGACCGACAAGAACTTCGAAGCCAAAATGCCTCAAGTCCTGCACGGTTTCGCGCAGGGGGCCCAGCGCGACCTGTTCGCCGTACGGGACCGACTGACACTCGTCAAACCGGGCGAGGAGATCGTGCCTGGCATGCTGGTCGTTGGCACCCCAGGCCATACGCCAGGTCACATCTCAATCGAACTCGCCGGCGACGGGAACCTCCTCGTCACAGGGGACGCCTGCACCAATGATGTCATCTTCTTCGAGCATCCTTCATGGCATTTCGGCTTCGATACCGATGCGGAGACCGCGCTCAAAAGCAGGCAAATGCTCTTGGATCGGGCTGCGTCCGAGAAGTTGCGGATGCTCGGTTACCACTGGGCGTATCCAGGCATCGGGTATGCGGAGCGTCGCGGGAGCGGCTATGCGTTCGTGAAGGCATAGGACGTCACTGTGCATTGGCGGCCCGGCGTCCACGAGATCATGAGGCTCATACCCAACAATCTCATCCGAGCTCCCCCGTTCTCCCGCTGGAAGACGCCCACCACGAAGTCCCGAACGCCCGTGTCTTGGATGGCGGGGAACCGAGCTGTAAAGAAGCGACCCGGCGGAGAACGATGCGCAGGGGACCGTGCCGAAGACGAGGATTCATTCGCGCCCTGGACCTTGCTCCGCTCGCTGGCGTGAAGAATCAAACTCCTTCGAGTTCGCAGCAGGACATCCAGACGGCCATTCACCCCGTTGACGTTGTAGGGGGCGATCTTCAGCGATCGCCCTTGTCGCCCTGGCCTGGTTTCGCTTCGTGCTTCGCCTTCTGTTCCCCTGTCCGACGACAGGGAACGGCCGGCATCCACCGACTCTTTGAACTTCCCGCTTTCGTCGCGCCGCACATAGCGCTTGTCGGTCCCGGTATCGATGAGTTCGCGCTTCGACTGAGGCCCTGTGAGTGGAATGGGCGAGACCGTTTAGGATTATTGTTCGTCGCCGCCAACAACTTGCACAACAAAAGCGTACTGCCGTTGCGCGGAATGGTGCAACATTGCTGCTGGCCTGAGGCCGAGTCCGGCGGCCGCGAAGTCGCTCGAGATCGTTGTCCGGAATCGTAGAGCTACGGATGCATATGCGCATAGCGTCACGGATAGTACCATTTCATCTCGAACTAACGGTCCGGCAAAGATGACGTGAAATGATCTATACTCATGCCGAACCGCTCAGTTTCCCGTGATCAGGATGAGCACCTGCGAAGGAAGTCTAAGCCAGTCACAGACCGATCTCACTTAACGACCGAGAATTCGAACCTGTCCGACTGGAGAACTAGCAGATACTCGTTTTTTTGAGCGAAAGTGCTGTCGGACTTGCGGAAAACGACGCCGCAGAAACGCCACCGCGTTGGATAGATAGAACAAAGCATGTCGCCCTCGACTGTGCTAATCCCATGGTCAGTCCAATCGCCGACGGTCATTCGTGTCGTGCCGTCTTCCGCCGTCACCCGCCGATATGACGTAAGCGGTTAGCTGACGGCGTCTGACCTGAAGTTCCAGGGCATGAGAGCTTCGATTTCGGATGCGGGCCAGCCTTGAGCGATGCGGGTCAAGGTCTCCGAGAGCCAGTCGAGCGGATCGACGCCGTTCATTTTGCAGGTCTGCAACAAGGTGGCCACCGTCGCCCAAGTTCGTCCACCGCCCTCGCTGCCGGCGAATAGGCTATTCTTTCTCGTAATTGTTTGGGGCCTGATCGCCCGTTCGACGATGTTGGAGTCGATTTCGATGCGACCGTCCGTCAGAAAGCGCTCCAGCGCCTCGCGCCGGGTGAGCGCGTAGCGGATCGCCTCGGCGGTTTTGGATTTTCCCGAGACTTTGCCCAGTTCCTTTTCCCAGAGCTCGAAGAGGCTGGCGACGGTGGTCGAGGATTTCTCCTGGCGCCGGGCCGCGCGGCTGTCGGCATCCTTACCGCGAACTTCATCCTCGATGCGCCAGAGCTCGGTCATTGCCAGGACAGTGTCTGTGGCGGCCTGCGAGACTCCGCTGATGTGCAGGTCATAAAACTTGCGCCGTAGATGTGCCCAACATCCTGCAAGCTGGACCGTTTCGTTGCTGCCGGTTTTGGCCCGCGTCTTGGCGAGATTAGTATAGGCCGAGTAGCCATCCACTTGCAGGATGCCGGTGAATCCGGAGAGATGACGCGTCACGCAATCCGCACCTCTGCTGTCTTCAAATCGATAGGCCACCATCGGCGGACTGGTTCCGCCATAGGGGCGGTCGTCGCGTGCGTAAGCCCAAAGCCAGGCCTTGGTGGTTTTGCCCGAACCGGGCGCAAGAGTGGGTAGGGTCGTCTCGTCGGCAAAGATCCTTTCGCTCTCCTTGACCCTCTCCAGGATATAATCGGCCAGCATCTGCAGTTCGAAGCCCAGATGCCCCATCCATTGGGCCATCAGCGATCGGCTGATCTCGACGCCATCACGCAAATAGATCGCTTCCTGCCGATAAAGAGGAAGGCCATCGGCGTATTTGGAAACGGCGATATAGGCGAGCAGCCGTTCCGTCGGCAGGCCGCCTTCGATGATGTGTGCCGGCGCCAAGGCCTGGACCACGCCGTCGCTGCCCCGGAAAGCGTATTTGGGGCGACGCGTCACGATAACCCTGAACTTCGGCGGCACTACGTCCAGCCGCTCGGAGCGGTCCTCTCCGATCAGAACCTTTGCCAGCCCCTCGCACCCGGCCGGGATTTCCGGCTCGATGACCTCTTCGATGCGCTCGAGATGGGCGGCAAAACCCTTGCGCGGACGCGGCGCTCGCTTCGGCTTGTCCTTGGCTGCGCGATCGAGTTCGCTGCGGATTGCCGATAGGCCGGTTTCGACCTCTTCGAAGGCAAAGGAGACCTGCTCGTCATTGACCCCGAGGCGGAGCCGCTCAGAGCGCTTGCCATTTTGCGTGCGCTGCAAAACCTTCATGATCAAGGTCAGGTTGGCAATCCGCTCGTTGGCGCTCTTCTCAACCGCCTCCAACCGCGCGATCTCAGCCTCGGCCACCTTCAGCCGGACCTCTTTCGCGGCTTGTTCGCGCGCCAACGCGAGAACCATCGCTTTCAGCGCATCAACGTCGTCCGGCAGGTCGCTAAGGGGCAAATCCATGCGGGCGAATAGAGCACAAAAACAGCCGCTTTCCCAATCATTACAGCAGCATGATTCATCTTGCCGCAGTCCTGTTCAGCCCGTCAGCAACGGCCGTCTGACCTTGGTTGGCCGGATCTTCTTCCAATCCAGACCGGCCAGAAGCGCCATTAATTGCGAATGGTCCAGACGTATCCTGGCGGCCGATATGCCCGGCCAGCAAAAGCTCTGCTCCTCGAGGGTTTTCGAATAGAGGCAGACACCGCTGCCATCCCACCAGACGATGCGAACACGGTCCGCCCGTTTCGACCGGAACACATAAAGCGCTCCGTTGAACGGGTCGAGACCGCCATCTCTGACCAGAGCCATCAAGGATGCCGCACCTTTTCGGAAGTCGACCGGCTGGCACGACACGTAAACGACAACGCCGGACGCGATCATGCCTTGCGGACCGCTCGGAGTATCTTCACCAGGTGATCCGACTCGATATCGCCGCCGACGCGCACCACGACATCACCGAGGACGATTTCGACCGCAGAGCTTGCCACCGGCTCAACGCGCGCGAACTTGACCTCCTTCTTCGCGGTTTCCGTCAGGGGCGCAACCAACCCCGATGACAGTGCCTTGCGACGCCACCCGTAAAGCTGCGAGGGATCCAATCCCTCAGCGCGCGCGATCGCAGAGACATTGGCTCCAGGCAACAACGTCTCGGCAATCAGGCGCTCCTTCTCCTCGTTCGGCCAGTCTCGCGGCTTGCGCCGCGCCCGCACCGGCGCCGCCGTCAAAACCTCGAATGTTCGTGGCTGATTCACACTGTCGCTCATAGGATTCTCCGCATGACTCATGCAGAAAATCCTCGATCAGCGCGTCAATTGATACGTGGGGGTCCCTACGCGCTTACGATATGACTCGCCTGTCCGGACATTGCGCCCCTGAATTTCGTGACCGAAGAGCAACGTCCTTACACTTCCCGCGTCGAGGCGAACTCCCCGCTTTGGGGTGAAGCCGTCGGGGAGCTCCGGCACGACTGCCTTGCGCAGACCCACGAGTAGTCGTTCGAGGTTGACGTAATCCTTGAACGGAAATTCGACGGCGGCCATCAACCCTGTGTATTCAGGCTCCTGTGCTTGGGCCAGATATGGCTTGAGCCTCTCACGAGCTGCGGTTGCATCGGCGTCTCTGTCCAACTGACCGTAGGAGGAAATGAGCACCATGAGGCCAGAGTAGCCCGACCAAAAGTCCCAATACGAGGTTTCCTTCAGTTCCGGACCGATCTTTTCGAGGGCGACGACAGCTTCCTCGTAACGGTCCGTCGAGAAGTAGGCGAGTCCGGCAAGGAAGTAGCGCCAGCGCGACCAAGCGGGATCGACACGTGCTGCGGCATCAAGATTGTCGAGCCCATCCTCGACCCTGCCGTTAAAAATCATGGCCATACTCAGCGACTCGTAGTTGGAAGGGTCGCTGGCGTCGAGTGCTATCGCCCGCGAGGCGGCGGCGATAGCCTCATCGGACTTCTGCATCATGTTCAGTCTTCCGGCAAGGAGGCGGTAGTACGCCGGAGAGGGGTTCTTGGCGGCCTGTGCGAAGTATGCGTTTGCCCTGCTACGGGCTTCGTCCTGCGAAACCCCGAGTAGTTTTGAACGGGCCTCGGTCCAATGAGCTTCCCTATACATCCAGGCGAGTGCCGCCGCTGCATTGCCAAAGGCATCATCATGGGCCAACGCCTGCTCGTAGTACTTTACCGCCTCTATCCAATCCTCTGGCTTTTCCCTCAGCTCCAGTTCGCGGCCGAGCAGATATGCCTCGTACGCGGCAGGGTTAGTTGTTCCACCAGCGACCGCAGTTTGCTCGCTCGTGACCAGCCGAAGCTTGAGCGCCGTTGCGACCTCCCCAACCATCCTGTCCTGCAACTCAAACACTGCTTTCCATTCGCCGTCGAACCGCTCCGCCCATATGTTGCCATTGGTCATGGAGTCGATGAGTTTGCATTGATGCGCATTTGGCCCCCGGTGCGACGCAGGCTGCCTTCCAGGATGTAGCGAACGCCCAATTGTGTCGAAACGTCTGATGGCAGGCGGGGCTTGTCTTTGAAGGTGAATGCGGCATTGCGTGAGATCACGAACAGCCCGGGAATGCGTGCCAGTTCCGTTGTCAAATCCTCGGTGAGTCCGTCGGCCAGATAGCCCTGTTCTGTGTCGGTGCTCAGGTTGTCAAAGGGCAACACGACAAGCGAGGGGCGGGTATCAGAGCTAACAACGGAGGCATCGCCCCCCGGCTGCCATGGCTGCCACCATGTTAGTCCCGCAAATAAAAGGGTGGCGATCCCTATGGCGGCTACATGAACAGCTCCGGATTGCCGGTCTCTCCTTGCTCCGCTGATTTTGCCCTCTGTCACCGGATCGAGCACCACGCGATAGACCCGGATGGGCTCCGAGATGCTCTTGACCTTCTGCTCGCCCAGCGCACGGTAGCCGATGGCGAGCTTGGATTTGACGTGGTCGTATGTGGTTCCGGATATCGCGATGCCGCCGGGTTCCGCCAGCACCTGCATGCGGTCAGCTATGTTGACACCGTCGCCGTGAATGTCGTCGCCTTCGACGATGATGTCGCCTAAATTGACGCCGATGCGGAAAACCATTCGCTGTTCGGGCGGCAAGGCCGCGTTGCGCCGAGCTTTCTCCTGCTGCAGTTCCACCGCGCAGTGCAGGGCGTCCACCACGCTGTGGAACTCGACAAGGACGCCGTCTCCCATTGTCTTCACAAGCCGGCCGTGATGCTGGGCGGTTCTCGGTTCGAAGAGTTCGCGCAGGTCGCTGTGGAAGAGAAGACGCGTTCTCGCTTCATCGATCTCGCTCATCCGGCTGTAACCGACGACATCCGCAATCAGCACTGCTGCTAGACGGCGCTCCATGCCCGTCTCTTCCCGGGGGCGACCCCCAAAACAATATCTTACAACACGTCGCGTGCCGGTGCCATCACCGTCACTGCGGCTTCCAATACCTGGCCCAGCAGAGGGGAGTTGCGGTACACGGCGGCGGGCCGATCCTGTCGCGGGAATTTGGAAGCCTGCTGAAAATAGGAAAGCAATGACACATCGAACAGCACTTATTACCGGAGGCTCCTCGGGCATCGGCGCGGTTTACGCCGAACGTCTGGCGCGCCGGGGTCACTATCTTATCCTCGTCGCCCGCGACTTCGACCGTCTGAAATCGCTTGCCAACCGTCTGTCCGGGCGATCACGGCATGGTCGTCACTCCTCCGGCCGCAGACCTCACGAGCGCGGCCGCCCTAACCTGCCCCACAAAGAGCATACGAGATGTCAGGTTGCCCAAGGGACTCCGCTGCCCAAACCGGCAGATAACAAGGAGGTCCGCACCGCAGGAGCGGACCTCCGCCCCCCACTAGATCGTCGGTCGCCGTCGCCTCACCGCAAAGGATGCCTGCCGCGGCGCGCGTGCTTAGCTTCACGATCCATGAACATGCCTCGCGCGCTGCAACGTGTCGGGCGCGAGGATCAATCGAGGTGATCGAATGGGCGAGCCGACTCGATTGCTATTCACCGAGAAATGTGCCGAACAGTCGTGCGAGCGTCTCGGCATCTTCCCACATCGACGCCTATCAGTCCAATACCGACGCCTCCCACATAAGCAGCCAGGGTCTCACCAGCATTTTTGTGTCCGCCGCCATAAAGACCGCCGACGGCTGAAGCGAAGCCGGTGCTATCGGCCACCCTTGTCATAGTGGAACAGGCCGAGCTTGTTAAGCAGGCCTTTGAGGTACTATATTAGCACCCCCGAAGATAATTGCCCGATCTCGCAAAATGTTAGGGATAGTGATGTGTCCGGTTCATGAGACAACGACGCATCCCCTGAAGCGTAAACTCGTAGCGATCCTTGCGGCGGACGTTGTGGGATATAGCAAACTTGTGGGAGACGACGAGGAGGGTACGCTTACTCTCTTTCACCAATACGCCGAGATTGTCTCTGAATTGGTCTCATCGCACGGCGGCCGGGTTTTCAATACAGCAGGTGACGCTTTGATGGCCGAGTTCTCGAGTCCCGTCGAGGCAGTCAGAGCTTCGCTGGCGATCCAGCGGGAAATAGAACGGCAGAATGAAAGCATCGCCAAACACCGCCGGATACACTTCCGGATAGGAATTCACACCGGCGATGTCGTGGTGGAACACGACAACCTGGAAGGGGACGGTGTAAACATCGCCGCGCGTCTTCAAAGCCTGGCAGATACGGGCGGGATACTGATCTCGGGTGACGTCCACCATCACGTTCTCGGAAAACTCGATGCCGCCTTCGAAAGCTTAGGCAGGAAGAGGTTGAAAAACATCTCCGCGCCAGTGCCGGTCTACCGCGTGCTGCCAAAGCCCCGGTCGTCGCTGCGTCAATTGCTTCGTCGAGCCGATGAGCACCGGACGTTGGCTGTCGTCACGGCGGCAGTCGTCGCGATCGTAACGGCCATCAGTTTAACCTCCTCCCCGAGCGCTATCTGGAACACCATAGCCAGTAGGATCGAGGGGCTTCCGAAGGAACCTTCGATTGCTGTTTTACCCCTGAGGGCGCTGGGCGACGATTCGCAGGAGGAATACCTGAGCGATGGCCTCACCACGGACATAACCGGAGAGTTGTCGCGCTTCAAAAACCTGTTTGTGATCGCGAGTAATTCCAGCTTTCCGTATAAGGACAAGCCGATCGACGTGCAATCTGTCGGACGGGAGCTGGGAGTCCGATATCTTCTTCAGGGAACCTTACAAAGGGATGGTGCTCGTGTCCGGATCAGCGCGCAGCTGGTCGACGCGCCGAGTCGTCGGCAAATTTGGTCTGATCGATATGACGGTCGGGGCAACGACATCTTTGCGATCCAGGACGACATCATAGAGACTGTCGTGGCTAGGCTCGCCGTCCAAGTCAACGTCGCAGAAAGGGAGCGTATCATGCAGAACCCGACCGACAGTGCCGAGGCTTACGATCATTACCTGAGAGGACGCCAGCAGTTTGACTTGTACTCCCGGGAAGGCAACGCCAGGGCAAAGGAGGAGTTCTCAAGGGCCATCGAGTTGGACCCGAAATTTGCTCGCGCCTATTCATGGGCGGGTTACGCCCATCTCGAAGACTACAAGCAAGGATGGGCCGACAGCCCGGACACGGCGGTCAGATTTGCAACCCAGGCCGTCAAAATGGCTCCGGATGACTACTACACACATTGGACGCTTGCGTCCGTCTACATGGAATTGAAGGATATGGTCGGCGCGCGCAGGGAGTACGACCGAGCTTACGAGCTGAATGGTAACGATCCTGACCTGCTGGCCGAGAGGGCGGACATGCTGAGCTTCCAAGGCGATCCTGCCAGCGCCATTACCGATATTGAAAGGGCCAAACGCCTGAATCCGAGTTTTCCGGAGTGGTACCAGTGGTCGCTTGCCTTGGCTCATTTCCAAGACAGGAACTATGATGAGACAATCAGGCTGCTAACCGCGATGTCTGATCTGCCCAATGAGGCTTATTTGATGCTGGCCATGAGCCAGGCAAGAGTGGGACACTCCCCCTCACATGCCGCAATCATGAGGGATTTGCGCGCTAAGGAGTATGCGGCGTCCACGCCCCATCGATTATTCAGTTGCGGCGATCTGAGGTTGATCGACGGGCCGTCAAATGAGCTCACCGAAGAGTATCTGACGAGCTCATTGTGAGGCCTGGATGCGAGCGGCATAGGCCCATGGCATCAGGGCATCGATGTCTTTGGCGAGGTGGCCGTTTGCGAGGCGGGTGAAGAGGTTGCACAGATAGGCGTAGGGCTCAACGCCGTTCATTTTACAAGTGCCGATCAGGCTGGCAAACCGGGCCCAATTGCGGCCCCCTTCATCGTGCCCCGCAAAGAGCGCATTGCGGCGGTTCATGGCCATTGCAAGGTCATTCTACCCATATCGGCGAATATGTGACCATTCATTACCCACATCATCCGCTTTTTGGGAAGCGCGTGAGACGTCAGGGCGTCGATCATCGCAAAGGCGGGGCGGTCGCGCACATCGAGACGACGCCCGGTAATGTCATTGTCATTCCGACGTGGATGCTGGATCCGATTGCCTGTGCGGGCATGGAGATTGGCGAGCCCCGTGCTTCCCTTGAAGCGCTCATTGAACTCGCCAGTCTATTGACCCCTCAAGGTGAGAGGGCACCCTCGTCAACTGCCAAAGCAGTTGACGAGGAGGTTCCAGATGAAACTGCCAACGCCAATTCCACCCGAGGGTCCGCGCCAGATGATCATGGCGTTCGACTCGGTGAAGACGCGTGGGATGAGCCCGCGCCAAAGGGAAGCCGCACTGATGGCATTGGCCATGTTGTTGATGGAGGCGGCCTGTGTAGCGGAGAAGGAGGCGCCGCATGAACGCGTTTAGCCCTCTGCCGCCAGCGCTTCTGAAGCGTAAAGCCGTCGTCTATGTGCGACAATCGAGCCAAAGCCAGGTCATGCAAAATCTCGAGAGCCAACGGCGCCAATACGATCTTGTGGATGCTGCGCGCCAGCACGGTTTCCGACGGGTCGAGGTGATTGATGATGACCTCGGATTGTCGGCGAGCGGCGCGGTCGCCCGTCCGGGGTTCGAACGTCTTGTCGCCTGGCTCTGCGCCGGAGACGTCGGCGCCGTTTTGTGTTTCGATGCTTCGCGTCTCGCCCGAAACGGGCGTGACTGGCATCATTTGCTCGAACTTTGCGGCCTCGTGGACGCCCGCGTCATCGACCAGGACGGCGTCTATAATCCGTGCTCTCCTAATGATCGTTTGCTTTTGGGCATGAAGGGCACGATCAGCGAGTTCGAGCTTGGCATTATTCGCGCGCGCATGCTCGACGCTGCGCGTGCCAAGGCCAGACGCGGAGAGCTGCGCATCAGCGTTCCTATCGGTTATATCTGGTACCGCGATGCGGGCCTTGGTTTCGATCCGGATCTGCGCGTGCAGGAAGCCGTCCGTCTGATCTTCAGCCGGTTTCGAGAGCTGAGAAGCGGTCGCCAGGTACTGTTGTCGCTGACGGAAGACAAGCTTTGCTTCCCACGTCCGACGGACGGACGCAACACGACGACTTTCGACTGGACACCGATCCGATATCGCAATGTCATCTCGGTGCTAAAGAATCCGTTTTACGCTGGCGTTTATGCTTACGGCAAAAGCGAGAAGCGCACCGAGATTATCGATGGCCGCGCCCGCAAGACCTATGGCCATGGCAAACCGAAGGAGGAGTGGGAAGTTTTTCTCAAAGATCACCACGACGGTTATATCGAATGGGACGAATATGAACGCAACCAGGCGCTGCTCGCCGCCAACGCCTATGGGCAAAAGGGCGGTGCAAAATCGGGCCGCGGTGGGCGTGCGCTGCTTTCTGGGCTCCTTTCCTGCGGTCGTTGCGGGCGGCGCCTGTGCGTCGCCTATACCGGCAAAACGCCACGTCCGGTTTACCGCTGCGAACGCCCCAATTTGATGTTAGGACTCAATCGATGTCTTGGCTTCGGCGGCCCGCGAATTGACAAAGCGGTTGCCGCGGAGCTTCTGCGCGTAGTCCAGCCGATGGCGATAGAGGCGGCGATGCAAGCTGAACACATGCAGTCTGAGGCGCGAGCTGAACGCCGCCGCGCCGCTGAACTCGACCTGCAGAAGGCGCAATATGAAGCTGCGCTCGCAGAACGACGCTACGCCGCCTGCGATCCCGACAATCGCCTGATCGCGGCAACGCTGGAGAAGAACTGGGAGGTCGCTTTAAAACGCCTGGAGGCCTGCAAGACACGCCTTGACGCCGAACAGCTCCCGGATACCCCGGCAAAGCTGCCTGATTTAGATGGCTTGGCGGAAGATCTGCAGGCCGCCTGGAATGCGCCGGGCGTCAGCACGCGGGCGCGGCAGCGCCTCGCGCGGGCGCTGATCAAGGACATCATCGCTGATGTCGACGAAGAAGCGCGCGACGTCGTCCTGACAATCCATTGGCAGGGTGGTCAGCACTCGCAACTGCGCGTCAGAAAGCCCAAGACCGGCGAACATGGTTGCAATACGTCCGAAGACGCTCTTGAGGTCATGCGTTCCATGGCTGGAAGATGGAGCGACAGCGATATCGCAGCCACTCTCAATCGCATGGGCATACGCACAGGCTTTGGCCACACCTGGACGGCTCACCGCGTCTCTTCGATCCGCCGTGTCAACGATATTCACGCATACTTTTCTGCCGAAAAGAGCGGCAAATGGCTGACGATGACGGAGGCGGCCACCAAACTCGGCGTGACAAACCACGTCATCCGCAACCTGATCAAGGCAAAAATCCTGCCGGCCGAACAAGTCGTGCCCAGAGCGCCTTATCAGATTAAAGCCGTTGATATCGAACGCGAAGATATCATTGAAGCGATTAACAATAGACGACGGAAACGCCCATATCGCGACCCTCGGCAAATCGCCCTTCCAATAAATTCAATTACTTAGAAAGGGGGTGCATAATGACTCATGTCCGGCGGGTCGGCGGATCGCGTTTTCCACCAGGTTGGAGTCGATATCGACGTGGCCGTCGTCCAGGTACAGCCGGAAGCCGTCCTGCCGCGTTAGCATATAGGCCAGGGCTTTTCCGAGGTCAGACTTGCGTGAGATGCGCTTGGCTTGCGCTGCCAGCCAGGTGAAGAACGCGTCCACCAGCGGGAGGGACAGCTCCTGTCGAACTGCCCGGCGATGTTCGGGATCTGAGCCACGGATGCTGTCTTCGATCTTGTAGAGCGCGGCGATCCGCACCAGCGCCTCGTCGACGATGGGCGATCCACTCTTTGGCGTGGCCTTGATCAGCTTTCTGCGCCCGTGCGCCCAACAGAAAGCCAGCCTCAAGGGATCGCCACCCACCCGGTCCGACGTGGCGAGGTGAGAGTAACCACCGTAGGCATCCACTTGGATTGTCCCGTTAAACCCGTCGAGGATTTCAGCGGCATATTCGCCTTTACGCCCGGGCCGGTAATGGAACACCACGCCTGGCGGCGCAGAGCCATTCCAGCCGCGATCGTCACGCAACACGGCCCATAGATAACCGGTCTTCGTTTTGCCTCGCCCCGGATCAAGCACCGGAGCCGTTGTCTCGTCGACATAAAGCCGCGTGCTTTCCCACAGCAGCCGTTTGGCCATATGGTCGACCACCGGCGCGATCGCAGCACCCGTCCTGCCCATCCAATCGGCCAGGACGGTGCGGTCTATCGGCACCCCGTGTCGCGCCATGACCTCGGCCTGCCGGTTGAGCGGCATATGTTCGGAATGCTTGGAGACGGCAATCTCAGCCAGAAGGGCTTCGGTCGGCCAGCTCCCTTCTAAGAGATGCGCCGGCGCTCTGGCCTGGACGATGCCCGTTCGACCCTTGGGGCAGGCGTATTTCGGGCGGATCGTGACGATCACCTCGTAGCGCGCCGGAATCCGGTCGAGCCGTTCCGTCCGGTCTTCGCCGATCCGGACCATGTTGCCGCAACCGCAGGGACAAACGATGCTCTCAGGCTCGATCACCCGCTCGACCCGCGGCAAATGTTCGGGCAGTGCACGGGCCTTACGCTCCTTGCGAGGAGCGACTTTTTCCGGATCAGATGCGCTGGCTTCGATCTTTTTCTCGACGGCGGCAATCCGCGCCTGTGTTTCGGCAATTGCCGTTTCAAGGTCTTCCAGCGCCAGTTCCATCTGCGCCGGATCGAGCTTTTCCGATTTCGGCCCGAACTTCGTGCGCCGATAGTCGTGAACCTGACCTTCAAGCTTCTCGACCAGTTCCTTCAGCTCGGCGATGAACGCATCCTTTTCGGCAACCACAGCCTGCTCATGCTGACGTGCAGCACGCTCGACCGACAGCTCGAACTGCATCGCCGCAAACGCCTTCACCACCTCGGGCGGAAGGTTCGGAAACAGGCTGAGATCAAGGGGTGACGACATGCGGCCTTATAGCAAGGCAGCACAAAAAAGCCAAATAAAACAATGCAAAGGCAGCCGTATATTTACCCTGCCGCCGACGGCGCGGTCACCCGTTGCGCCATGACCCGTCGCCAATCAAGACCTTCGAACAAAGCTTCGTATTGCCCCCTGGAAAGACGCATCGTCCCATCCTGCACCTTGGGCCAGGCAAAGCTTCCATGTTCAAGAATTTTGTAGGTTAGCACCATGCCGGTGCCATCCCATACCAGGATTTTCAGACGATCACCGCGCTTCGACCGGAAGATCACCGTCACCCCGGAATGCGGGTCGAGCTTCAACTCGGTCTGCATCATCAGAGCCAGCGCCTGATGCCCACAGCGGAAGTCCACCGGCCGCGTTGCAACCAGGATCGGCAGTCGTTGGCCCGCGACGATCATGCCGTCCCTCGAATGGCGCGCACCAGGGCCGCCACACGTTCAACCGATACATCGCCGGGAACCCGCATCACAACGTCCGGGCCGATCGTGAGCGTCAAGACTGACGAAACCGCCTCCCGCAGTTTCAGCGGCGCCAAAACATTCACAGCCTCGCTCGGCTCTGCCGCAATCGCCAAAGGCACAAATGCAGGCTCGGCATCGCCGCTCTCCGATAGGCCCGGCATAGACTCAAAAGGCAGCGCCAAAATGCCCTCGCGCGCTTGCCGACGCCAGAAGGAAAGCTGGTGCGGAACAACGTCATGACGGCGCGCGACATCAACAACTCGAACACCCGGCTCAAGGCTCTCCGCGACAATCCGCGCCTTCACATCATCGGGCCAACGCCGGTTTCCGCGGCGCGGCTCGACAACTTCGTAGCGCCCAACAAATCCATCATCTGCCATGCAAATCTCCAGATAGTCCTGGAAACCTTCTCGCACGCCCAGCCAGCCTCAAAATACAGCCTATCCAATGGGGCGGAGACGGCGCTTACGCTAAGGACCCACAATGGACAACCGAGCATCTTGATCGAATGCCATTCGCGAAAGCAGAGGATCAAGAGCACTGGATGAAAGGACTTGAGATGATAGGAATCGCGAAAAGCAAATAATCCCAGTTCTTGGACCTCAGTAATCTGGAGGCCCATATCGACATTCCATCGATTCGGGCGGCCTGCAAGCCAAGCCGAAGCGATCTCAATTCGCGGAAGGGGACTCCCGACGCATGCCAGACCTCGGCAACCGGATGAAGCCTCCTTACCGTTGATAGTATAATGAGGGTTTAGGTGTGGTCGAAGCGATTTCCCAAGAGCACTTTTCAGCGCTGAAGCAGACCGTCGTGCTGGCGAACAGGCTCCGGCTCGCGTACGTCGAGATGGGTGATCCTGACGGCGTGCCCATCCTTCTCCTACACGGGTTTACAGACAGCGCTCGAAGCTGGAGCCTCACCGCGCCTTATCTCGCCACGGGCTTTCGCGTCATAGCGCCGGACCTGCGGGGCCACGGGCATTCGGACCAGCCTGAGGGCTGCTCCACTATTCCCGAGATGGCGAATGATGTCCGGTTCCTGATAGAGGCTCTGGACCTTGCGCCGACGCACGTGGTCGGCCATTCGCTTGGGGGGCGGCTTGCGCAGGCGATCGCCGAGCGATGGCCTCATCTCGTCCGAAAAATCGTTCTTATATCGACCTCCGCCGCGCTGCGCGAACGTCGGGGGTGGTTGTGGGAAAACATCCGGATGCTCCGCGATCCGATCGATCCAGAAAGCGGATTCATCCGGGAATGGTGTTCTGGCGCAGTACCGATCGACGAGAATTTTCTAGACCATGCGCGCCGTGAAAGAGCCGCGGTGCCGTCACGAATCTGGCATTCGATCTATTATGAGCAGCTTGCCTATGATCCGTCGCCGCTCTTGCAGGATATCTCCGCGGCGCCCTCATCCTGCGGGAAAGGAGGACATGATCGCGACTGAGGAGCATCAGATCCAGATGAAAGATGCGATCGTCGGCGCGAAGTTCATTTCTCTTTCCGACCACGGCCACAACATCCATTGGGAAGCCCCCGAAAGGGTGGCCCATTTGATCTTGACGTTTCTGGAGCGTCCGTGACCGCTTCTGGCGCTTCTTCGTATTCAGATCGACGGTGGCAACGTGAACTTTCCACCCATTTGCGACGGATGGGAACCGGACAAATCGACCCGTTGCTGTCATTGCCCAAGGCACGCTCCAATGTCTGGTGAAGCCGAAAGTGCGACATTGAAGTGCTAAGAGACTCGCCGTGACCATCTGCCACGCTTGTTGAAGCAGTCCGCCCTTACCGATGCGCAAGTGAGATCGTGTAGGTGCGATGGTCGGGCCAGTCATTTCATTTTGATGCGACCAATCCTATAATGCGCCGGGGAAGGGGCAATCCCGATGGAACGCAAGCTTTGTGCTATCCTCGCCGCCGACGTCGTGGGCTATTCCGCCCTGATGGAGCGCGACGAGGCCGGGACATTCGAGCGTCTTCATACCGGACGCAAGGAGCTGTTTGAGCCCGAAATTGCCCGCCACCACGGCAAGGTTTTCAAGCTTATGGGCGACGGGCTGCTCGCCGAATTCGGCAGCGTCGTTGACGCCGTGGAATGCGCGGTCTCGCTACAGCGCGGGCTAACGGAGCGGAACGCCGCCGTTCCCCATGATCAGCGGATACGGGTCAGGATCGGCATCAATCTCGGCGAGGTGATTGTCGAGAGGGAAGACCGGTATGGCGAAGGCGTCAATGTCGCGGCCAGGCTTCAACAATTGGCGGAGCCGGGTGGCATCTGTGTCTCGGGAAAGGTAGCCCGGGAGGTCGAGAAGAAGCTGGCCTTCGGTTTCGAGCCAATGGGCGAACAGAAGGTGAAGAACATCATCGAACCAGTGCAAGCGTTCCGCATCATCATCGAACGGCAAGCCAGACGCCGACCGGTGATACGGTTTCAACGGTATTGGGTTGGGACAGGAACAGCGGTGCTAGCCCTTCTTCTTGTTTTGGCAGGCGCAGCCTGGCAGTTTTGGCCGACGGCCACGGTGAGCGGTAAGCCTTCTGTAGCGGTGTTGCCGTTCGACAACTATGGCGGCGACGAGGCAACCGGACGCCTCGCTGACGGCCTCACCGAAGACATCATCACCGATCTGGCGCGGTTTCCGGAATTTAAGGTCATCGCCCGAAACTCGACCGAGACTTACAAGGGAAAGGCGATAGATGTCCGCGAGATCGGCAAGGCGCTCGATGTCGGCTTTGTGGTTGAGGGCTCGATCGCGCGCGAAGCTGACCGCGTACGCGTCACTGCGCAGCTCATCGACTCGAAGCAAGGCCGCCACCTTTGGTCGCAGCGTTGGGATCGGCCGGACAAAGAGGTATTCGTCATTCAGGCCGAGATCGCCGAGCAGATCGCGAACCGTCTTGGAGGCGGCGCCGGGCTGGTCCAGGAGAGCGGCCGGATCGCGGCCCATCGCAAGGTGCCCGGCAATCTTAACGCCTATGAGCTCTATCTCCTCGGCACCGAAAGGCTGGAGCAGTTAGACCAGGCGAATCTCGAGGCGGCACTCTCGCTCCTCACTCAAGCGGTTCAGTCCGACCCCGGACTCGCCCGCGGCTGGGTCGAGCTCTTCCACACGCACGACCTGCTCGCCGGTCTCGGGATTGAGCCGGAGCGGAATCGGGCCCTGGCTGATGCGGCCGCGGAGCGCGCGCTTACGCTCGACCCAAGCGATCCGGAGGCGCACGCTGTCTACGGCAGCAGTCTCGGCATGCGTGGCGACTTCGCAAGGGCGGAGGCCGAGTATGAAGCGGCCCTGCGCATGGCGCCAAACGCCGCCGAAATCCTGATCTTTTATATCGGCTGGGCGTCTACCTTCGGGAAGCCCGAGCGCGGCGCCGATCTAGTCGAGCGGGCGATCCAGCTCGACCCGAACTACCCCGGCTGGGCCAACAGGCCCTTCGGCCTTGCCTATTTCATGGCCGGGCGCTACCCCGAGGCGGTAACGATGTTCGAACGGCTGGGGATCGAGCGGCACAACCGCTGGAGTTGGGCGGCGCACGCAGGGGCGCTGGCCGCAGCGGAGCGGCGGACGGAGGCGGCAGCGCTCGTCGCACGGGCGATGGCGGCGCATCCCGATCTCAGCATCGAGTTGATAGCGAACGAACCCGGTTGGAGTGACGCCGAGCGTCGTCGCTTCATCAATACGATGCGACTTGCCGGCTTTCCCGCCTGCACCAAACCCGAGGTTCTTGCAAAGATTGAAAAACCGTTGAGGCTTCCTGAATGCGCGTCCCTTTGATCTTCGAGCGACATAATAACTCGCGGTCGTCCTACATAAACGCGAGGCGCAACTTCAAGACGGCCTGACAAACAGGCCTGCCGTGCCGCAGAAGTGTCGCGGCAGCCGTTGTCACTCAAACGCTGAGTTCCACCATTGCCACAAACTGGTCAAGCGCTTCCGGATTTGCCAGCGCTTCCTTGTTGACAACAGGGCGACCGTGGTCAACGTCGCGAACCGCCAGTTCGACAATCTTTCCAGACTTCGTCCTTGGAATATCGGACACCTGGACGATCTTTGTCGGCACGTGGCGCGGCGAGGCTCCCGTTCTAATCTTCGCCTTGATCTTGGCCTGAAGCTCCTCTGTGAGGTCAAAGCCATCGCGGAGCAGCACGAACAGTATGACGCGTATGTCATCGTCCCAATCCTGGCCGATACACAGGGATTCGGCGACCTCATGCAACTGCTCGACCTGACTGTAGATTTCGGCCGTGCCGATCCTCACGCCGCCCGGATTCAAGGTCGCATCCGATCGTCCATGGATGACAATTCCGCCATGCTGGCTAACATCAAATACGGGCTCGGCGACCTGGTCAATTCGCGCGCTTTCATCGCTGTATGAAGATCGAAATTCTAAATATGAAGTCGTCTCAAAGAGTGAATTGATACTCAGCCCACGCAGCGAACTCCTCAAGCCGCTCCAATGCCCTTGCCGCGTCCTTGCGAGTCTTTGCCCGAGCCGTATTGCACTTCGAGGAGGGTTCGCAAGTTTGACTCCTGCTTTGCAGGCAATGCTTTCCTCAATGCCGCTTTTAGTAGCTTGATGACGGCCTGATGATCGCCCTGATTAATCTCGCGGCGGAACTTGGCCTACGAACTCCTCATCAGTGACGAGCTTGCCCCATTCGACGTTCTTGCCCTCCTTCATGTAGGAAATCGCGATGTGGCCCATGCCGGTCTTGTTGGTTGCCCCATGCCAGTGATTGACGCCTACCGGAATCCAGACGACATCGCCGGAGTTGATCTCCCGCTTTTCGCCGCCTTCCTGCTGCACCCATCCCTTGCCAGAGGTGACGATCAGCATCTGGCCGGCGGGATGCGTGTGCCAGGCGGTCCGAGCCCCCGGTGCGAAGGTTACATGGCCGCCGGTGCCGTGCGTGAACTCGTTCGCCGGAAACAGCGAGTCGACGACGACATGCCCACTGAACAGCTTGGCGTCGCCTAGCGCGGATGGCGCTGATGCATTCGGTGTGATCTCGATCGTCTGTGCACGAGCAATTGCGGTCGACAGGATGACAAGCGATGCGGCTGCGATCAGTTTCTTCATCTCGTTTCCTTTCTGGAGCTTAATAGTCCATGATGGTCAAACACCTCGGGATTGCCGAAGTCTCAGGCTGAGCGCAGCGGCCGTCAGTTCTGCGCGGATAGTCTGACCAGTCGGTCCTTCGAAGGTCCTTGTCCTCGTGGTGATCGATTGGTGGTGATGAGCAGGAGATCGTCGCCGACTGGAAGCACATGCCGGACACGCTCACCCAGACTGACGACGGGCTGGAGCGTTCGGGCTTGCCGATCGAGCACATAAAGTCCGCGCCCCTGGAGGGCCGTTACCAGGAGTTCGTTGCCGGCGAACGCTATTCCCGACGGCGCCCAGGTGTCGCCGCCCGAATGGACGAACGGCGGCTGCATACCCTCCTGGGTTTCATCGCCCGAGATGATCGGCCAGCCGTAATTGGCGCCGGGCGCAATCAGATTGATCTCATCGAGAGCGGCCTGACCGTGTTCGGAGACGAACAGCTCACCCTCAGCATTCCATGCCAGACCTTGCGGATTGCGATGGCCAAAGGAATACACGAACGAGCCCTGAAACGGATTGTCTTCGGGAACGCCACCGGCAAGCGTCAGGCGGAGAACTTTTCCGGCGAGACTTTGGAGATCCTGCGGGCGCTCGTAATTTTCGGTCCACCCCGTCGTGACATAGAGATGGTCGTCAGGACCGATGGCGATGCGGCCGCCATTGTATAGTCGATGACCAGGGATGGCATCGACGAGCACAGCGGTTTCACGCCAGGTGTTCCCATCAAATCTGGCGGCAACGACCCGGTTGGCTGATTCCGAGCCGGATGAATAGGAATAATAGAAGAATGCCCGACCGCTATCGGCGAAGTCCGGCGCAAGCGCGATGCCAAGCAGCCCCGCACCGCCTTCGGTTCTCAGCGGATCGGATGTTTGGAGGGTGGACCGCTGAACGTTCCCGCCCTCGATAATCACGACGGTACCAGCTTTTTCGGTGAGGATCAGCCGTCCGCCGTCGCGAACAATGTCCCAAGGGTAGTCAAGGCCGTCGGCCAGGACGCTGGAGCTCCATGCACCCTCACCACGGTCCAGGATAGGTGTGGAGGCATCCTGCGCCATCGATGTGCCAGATAGACAGCATCCCCCCACTAAGATCGACAGTGTGGTGCAAATCAGTCGCTTCCTCATGCCTGTCCTTCTCTTCTCCGGCAAAATGGGCATGCGTAACCCTTTCCCCGCCAAGCAAGCGTGAGGCGGTAGAGCGGTTTCCTCGGGTGCGTCGCCCGCTATCGACCTGATCGCCGCAACATCTCCTCAGGGTATCGCGCCCCTTCGATCCTGATGGCGGCTGCTCCGCTTTCGATTTGCTCGAGGTCGTCGTCCGAGAGCGTCACCGATAGAGCGCCGAGATTTTCTTCAAGCCGTTCGAGCTTGCGCGTGCCGAACAGCGGTACGATCCACGGCTTCTGTGCCATGAGCCAAGCGAGCGCCACCTGGGCAGGCGTCGCACTAGGGCGTTCGCCGACGGACCGGATCAGATCGACAAGCGCCTGATTGGCCTCACGCGCCTCTGACGCGAAACGCGGGATCTGGCTGCGGAAGTCGTTCGCGGCAAACGCCGTGCTCGCGTCGATCTTGCCGGTGAGGAAGCCCTTTCCGAGCGGGCTGAAGGGAACGAGGCCAATGCCGAGTTCTTCCAGCGTGGGGATGATCTCGGCCTCCGGCTCACGCGTCCACAGCGAATATTCGCTCTGCAGCGCAGCCACCGGCTGGACGGCGTGAGCGCGGCGGATCGACTCCGCACCAGCCTCCGACAGCCCGAAATACCGGACCTTGCCTTCGGCTATCAGGTCCTTAACCGTGCCGGCGACATCTTCCATCGGCACGTCGGGATCGACGCGATGCTGGTAGAGGAGATCGATAAAGTCCGTACGGAGCCGCTTGAGGCTTCCCTCGACCGCGCTGCGGATCTGGGTCGGCTTGCTGTTGACGCCACCACGGTGCTCTCCAGTGGACTGGTCGATGTCCCAGCCAAACTTCGTTGCGATCTTCACCTTGTCCCGCATGCCGGCGAACGCTTCGCCGACCATTTCTTCATTCGTCCAGGGACCATAGACCTCCGCGGTGTCGAAGAAATCCATGCCGAGATCGACCGCCCTGCGCAGCAGTTCGATCATCTGTGGCCTGTCAGGGATGTCGCGGGCCTTTCCATAGCCCATGCAGCCAAGAGAAAGGGCTGAAACCTCAAGACCCTGACCGAGTTTGCGCTTTTGCATCTTGGCGTCCTCAATCCTTCGGGGTGATTTTTACGGTTGCCGCGCGGGCGCGTTCACCGATCATCGGCGCGAGATAACGGCTCGTGGCGTATTTGCGGCGGTAGCCTTCATCGATCTGGTCGTTGATTGCGCCTTCGACCGGCTCGAACGAAACCTCCTTCGTCATGCCGGCGGCCGTGATGCGGCCCGCCTTCTGACGGATCGCGGCCTGATACCAACGCGACTGTTGGCCGTTGTAGCCGCGAACATAGAGTTCGCCATCAACCACAACCGACCAGATCCAGGTGAGCGTGCCATAGGTCCTGCCGTTCTCGCGGAACGGGGCGATGTGCAGGTCGTCGCTTTCGGCGATCTGCCGCAATTCGTCCGTGGGCCATATGTTCATTGGAAGCACTCCTGATCATGGGCACAGCAGCGCCTTGCAGCGCGCCGGGGAAGAAGATCCTTCGAGCATCGGGCATGGCATCACGCTGCATACTGCTCGTCTGACACATGCTCGAGCCAGTCCACGACCTTGCCATCCTTGTCGCCGCCAGATTAGCCGCGCCGCTTTTCAAAGACGGCCTTCGCCACCGGCAACGCCGACATCGCGTTGGGCCAGCCTGCGTAGAAAGCCAGATGCGTGATGACTTCGGCGGCCTGTTCTTCGCTCAGCCCATTGTCCAGGGCTTTGTTCAGGTGGAAGGTGATCTGTTCGACCTGGCCAACTGAGATCAGTGCAGCGATTGTCACAAGGCTGCGATCGCGCGGCGCCAGGTCGGGGCGCAGCCATAGGTCACGGAAGAGATAGTCCGTCGTGTACTGAACGAGGCCGGGGGCAACGCTGCCGAACTGGTTGCCGACAGTGGTTGCGCGTTGTGCTTCCGCCTCTTCGTCCAGCGGCAACGGCGTGGATTCGACGGCGGCGAGCTGATCCTGACCGATGCCGCGCTTGGCGAAGGCTTCACTCACCGGACCGACCGTGGCCATGGCTTTTCCCCAACCCGAATAATACGCCAGATGCGTGATCGTCTCCGAGATCTCGGAAGGCTTCACTCCGTTCTCAAGCGCTTGATCGGCGTAGTAGGTGAGAGCCGGGGCTTCTCCCCGCGCAATCAGCGCGGCGATCGTGACAAGGCTGCGATCGCGCCGATTGAGGCCGGGGCGCTGCCAGACGTCGCCATAGAGGCGTTGTTGCGTGTACTGCTCGAGGGCGGGCGCCACCGATCGAACCTGATCGGGCGAGAAACGGCGACCTTCAACATTGGGCTGTTGAGCCCCTGCATTCGAGGTGGTCATCATCATGACTCCCATGAGAGGTGCGATTAGGCGTTTCATCTGGGTCTCCGTTTCACCCGCTCAACGCAGCTTGGCGCTTAGCTGGAAGTTGTCAGTCTCGAGAAGCTTGCGGGACGTGATCATGTCCTTGGTGGTCTCGACGTATTTCCTAAAATGCGGAGATTCCCGGTGGGACTCGTAGGCGGCCTGATCGGCATACATCTCGAAGAATCTGAGATGGTGGGGCTGGCCCTTGATCGACACCGCATAGAGCGCCAGGACGCCCGGCTCGACGCGCATGGATTCCTCCATCTCCTCTTTCACGGCAGCCGAGTAGGCGGCCATCTGGGCCGGGTCGATTTCTAGTTCCGCGATCCGGATCACGGGACCCTTCGCCTCCTGTGCGACGACCTGTTGGACGGGAAGCGGAGCGATGATCGAAGCAGCGATGATGAGAAGCCTTTTCAAACCCATGACACGGCTCCAAATTGTTTGGTTTGCAAAGACGCCAGAGCTCCTTGCGAGGGAAATATAGACTTCACCGTTTGTTTCGATTAGACGCCAATATGAGATTGTACTTATATCGAGGATCAATAAATGCAGCGGGAAGAACTCGGAGACCTGCTGGCCTTTCTCGCCGTTGCCGAGGAGGAGAGTTTCACGAAGGCTGCGGCCCGGCTTGGCACGTCGCAGTCTTCGCTCAGTCTGATTATCAAGCGTCTGGAGGCACGGCTCGGCGTTCGCCTGCTAACCCGAACGACACGAAGCGTTGCCCCGACCGAAGCGGGAGAACAGCTATTTTCCACCCTCGCTCCAGCGTTCGGCACCATCGAAGCCCAGTTGTCGGCGCTGAGCGAGTTCAGAGACAAGCCGGCGGGGAACTTCCGGATCACTGCGGGCCAGCATTCGATCGACACGATCCTTTGGCCTAAACTATCCGCATTCCTCCTCGCTTATCCCGATATCAAGGTCGAGCTCGTCGCCGAGTCGGCGCTGACGGACATCGTGGCCGAGCGGTTCGATGCCGGAGTCCGGCTGGGCGACCAAGTCGAGAAGGATATGATCGCGGTCCGTATCGGGCCGCCGGCGCGTATGATCGTCGTTGGAGCCCCTTCGTGCTTGAGGGATCGGCCGCCACCGAAGACGCCGCAGGAACTGACGACGCACCGCTGCATCAACCTGCGCCTGCCTAGCTATGGTGGATTCTATGCGTGGGAATTCGAACGCGACGGACACGAGGTCCGGGTCAGGGTCGACGGTCAGGTGGCGTTCAACGGCGTGCCGCAGATCGTGAAAGCCGCCCTGGACGGATTCGGCCTCACCTACGTTCACGAGGACGTCGTTCGGGAGTATCTCAAGAACGGACGGCTTGTGCAGGTCCTAGACGACTGGACGCCGCCGTTTCCCGGATATCATCTCTACTATCCCTCGCGCCGGCACCCCTCGCCCGCGTTCACCTTGCTGGTGGAGGCCTTGAAAGAGTGATCGCTCGGCAAAAAGACCAGAAGCGCTCACCCAAAGGCGACGTAGTGGCAACACCGTCAAAGCACGGTCGCTGTCAGCTGACAACTCGCGGTGCTACTGGAGCATCGGCCGCGAGATCTCGGCACGCCGGATCACCGAGGATGGCGCCCGCGCCATCGATCGGCCCGCCCACCAATCTTCAGCGCGATTTTCCCGAGACAGGGATTTTGCCACGGATATGGCCCTAGGTGTTGGTGCAACAAGTTGTTGCACGATCCGTTCACGCCTCAGCAAAGGCGCATATATATTTGAGGTTCCACAGAGGACTGCCAGCGTTCGTTGTTCCAGGCGATACAATATGCGATCTTCTTAGCCCAGAACGTGAACATCCTCGCAACGAGCCGTGCACAGGGCTCGTGACGAACGGCTCCCTTCGCCCGCAAGTGGTCGTCAGCGATGGGCGCAATGAGCGGCTCGAATCAGCCCAGAGCGGACTTGAGCACCGCCCTGAAAATGATCCTCAGGTGATCTCTCACTGCCCAAGCGCGGGCTCTCGCTTCCTCACGCCGACAGTGCGCCTAATAGTGCCTTACTTGGCGCACTTCGTGATGTGTGGACCGCTCGTCCCAACGTCTGAGTATCTTCCTGGCCTCCTGAGGCACATAGGCAGCCTCGTAGTCCTCCCCCTGAAACGCGATGACGTTGTCGAGCGAGTCGAATTCCATCACGGTTGTGAACTGCACCTCCTCGCCTACAATCCGCCGCAGCAGTTCAATTGACCGATATCCCGGTATCCGCTTTGCCTCGATTCGCTAAGTCTACGTCTTCTGCCAGACCGAAACATGTTTGTCGCTGACAGAAGTGAAGGGCTCTTTCTTCCACCCACCCCAACGATGCCGTAGCTCCATGTCTGCCAGCCTCGCCATAAGATCGAGTTCGGCGGGCCAAACATAACGAAACGGAACTGTCAATTGCCGATAGCTCCCGTCCTGGAGCCAGATGTGGTGCGACGAGAAGTTCTGGCTCACCACATCATACGCGTCGATCCCCCAGCGCGTGTCGCTGCAGGCGAACGCTAGGATCGTCTCGCCCACAGACAGCCGTTGAAGTGGCGGAACTCCTACCTCCACCAGAAAGAAGCCACCGGGCCCCAGATGCGCGGCCGCATTCTGGAAGCAGGCGATTTGTGCATCCTGGGTGATCAGATTGTTGATCGTGTTGAAGGCCAGGTAAACCAGAGAGAATCGTCCGTCGACATGGATGGTCGCCATGTCGCCTATCGCCACTGGAAGAGTGTCTCCTCCTTCCTTGGCGCGAAGGCGGGATACCATGGCTCGTGAAAGCTCTACGCCTTCCACTTCAACGCCTCTTTGTGCGAGCGGGAGCGCAAGCCGCCCTGTGCCGATTGCAAACTCTAGGGCTCGTCCTCCTTCCGCCAAATCGACCAAAAGGTCGACGATTGGATCAACCACCTCCGGAGCCGAGATCGCATCATCGTCATCGTAAGACGCTGCGACCATTCCATCGAAAACGCCATCCTCATGCATCTTGCACTTCTCCTATGCTGGTTGTTGTCGTGGAGAGCTTAGTTGAAGAGCGGCCCATTCAAGGGTTTACGAGTGGTTCGAGAAGCTCCGGCACCGACAGGTTTGCTCTTATGACGTGTGACCGTTGGGTCGTTTTGGGGCTCGGCAGTCGCGCTCGCGCGTGCACGCGCTACCTTGCGTATGTCGCGTCGAGCGACACCTATGTCTGCCAGATAGCGGTCTGAAAGCCACCGCAGTTCGTGTTCGGTCGTCGCTCGTTGCCACCACCGCGAAACGGAGTTCGCTTTGTGCCCATAAACTCGCGCCACCTTCGGAAAGCTGCGAAAGAAGCGTGCAACGGCTTCAAGTAGTTCTACTGACACATTAACCTCCAGCTTCTGTTGCTGTGACGGCCAGTCTAGGGATTTGCCCGCAGACCTGTTATTGGTATCCTGACAAAAAATGTCTGGGAGACGCCATGATTGCTCGTGACAACCTGATCAACGCGCACTTGCCGGAAGATGAGGTTGGAGATTACTCGTTCACCGCTGTCGGCCAAGGTGGAGCAGAGCCCGCCGGGAAGACATACGCCTATCATGCGCACCACCGCGCCCAGCTCTTTCAGATCGTGCGCGGATCGCTAAGGCTTGAGACCGAGGGCGGGTACTTTGTTGTCCCACCTGAGCGGGGCGTCTTCGTTCCGTCTGGTGTCCTCCATGAAGTCACCTACCTGCAGGAAACCGAGCGCAGTTACCTCTTCTTCCGCCCCGAGGCTGTCGCAGACCTCCCGATGCAGGTCTCGGTCATTGGCACGACGCCGCTCCTGCGCGAACTCATCCTCGCATTCTTGGAGATACCTCGCTCAGACGCAGGCGGTCCTCCCGCTGAACGGCTTGCGGCAGTCATCATCGATCAGCTTCAGACAAGTCCGGTCGCGCCGCTATCACTTCCTTCGCCGATGTCAGATCGTCTTCGGACTATTGCTACTGACATCCGCGACGAGCCGGGCGAGGAGTGGCCCCTTCAAGAACTTGCATCTCGTGCGGCCATGTCGTCACGAAGCTTCCAGAGGCACTTTCAATCTGAGACGGGCATGAGTTTTCGGGCGTGGCGTCAGCAGGCAAAGCTTTTGAAGGCGGTGGAGTGGCTGGCTGCTGGGAAAAGTGTTGGGGACATCGCTTTCTCTCTCGGCTATTCAGGGTCCAGCGCCTTCATTGCCGTATTCAGAGCCGCCTTCGGAACCTCACCGGGACAGTATTTCCAAGGCACACCTACAGGCTGCCGTAGTGGAGCCGCTACGAATTCGGCCGATTAACCCTGAGGACTCGCCTCCACTGGTAACGTTCAAGCCGATGACGCCTTTCGGCCCGAAACAGACACGTAGCATGCTGTTAAAACCAAAGATCGCGCACGCAGCGCCCTTTGGAAGGAAGGTCTTCAAAAGTGTCCAGGCCGTCGAAATGATCAATGGGCAGATCCTGAACGAGGCCCGGTGGCGCGAGCCGCAAGTTTACAGCCATGCGCCGGCGGCCATCCTCTTGAAGCCGTAAACCGCGCCAGCTCAATACACAGGCGCAGGATGGGCAGAACAGTATTTCGAGAGACGATTTGTCCCTTCCGGCGCGGGTGTAGGAGGCAATCTGCCCGGTGACCGTAATACGCTCTCCTTCGTAATCATAGGCCCACAGAGCGCCGTAGCGTCGGCAGAGCGTGCAGTTGCACGCTGTTATCGAGCCGGGATCACCTTTGAGTGTCCAGCTCGCCTTGCCGCAATGACATGAGCCCGTCAGCATGAGCGTAGGTTCAATCCTGCTCGTGTTTCAAGAACGGCATCCTGCCCCAATCACGCGATGACCGCAATTGGCGCATTTCGGCGGTCCCGTGTGCTGGCCATGGGCGACTTCTCACCACCCATTGCGGTCTCCGAGGTGAGTTTCGGTCCTTCGCCTTGAGTGGAATCGAACCCTCGGCCCCTAGCCAGTCTTAAGCTTGTGCGGCCGATGCGGTCGCTAAGACGGCCGATTCAGGCGTAGATTTCTTCACCAAATGGTGCTATTTGTAACACTAAAGCTAGGAACCGACGATGCGATCGACTATCAACCTCGACGACACTCTCATGGAAAGGGCTAAGTCCCTAACCGGCACAAAAGAAACCGCCGCTCTGGTCCGCCAGGCATTGGAGACGCTTGTTCGTGTGGAGTCAGGAAAACGCCTCATCGCGCTCGGGGGAACTATGCCGGATGCGGAAGCAGCTCCACGCCGCCGGAGCGCAGCTGCCAAGTGATTCTTGCCGACACTTCAATCTGGATTGATCATTTCCGGCATACCGATGCCGAGCTGCGTAGGATTATTGAGGACGATCGTCTCCTCTGCCATCCGGCCGTGATCGGAGAGCTTGCACTTGGCAGCCTTCGGGAACGCAGTAGCGTGATAGCATTCCTGATGGCTCAGCGCGAAGCACTCGTCGCAACGCACCAGGAGGTCATGATGATGATCGATCGCCACGCCATTTTTAGCATGGGGATTGGCTACACGGATGCCCATTTGCTGGCCTCGGTTCTCCTCGATCAGCGAATGGCTTTGTGGACGAGAGACAAGCGTTTGCAGGCAGCGGCCGAAAAGGCGGGGGCGTCGCTGCACACCCCCGCCCATACGCGGAACTGAACACTAAATAAAAGGCCATGGCCGTTGCTCTTGCTGGTCAACCGGTCGAGCCACACGGCGCAAAATTCCGGTTGATACAATATGCGATCTTCTTAGCCCAGAACGTGAACATCCTCGCAACGAGCCGTGCACAGGGCTCGTGACGAACGGCTCCCTTCGCCCGCAAGTGGTCGTCAGCGATGGGCGCAATGAGCGGCTCGAATGAGCCCATTGCAGACCTTCTCTCTACAGCTAACATGCCCACAAATACTGGAGACCAACATGATCGTCCAAGCCTGCCTTAACGGTGCACGTCCTAGCGACTATCACCCGCGGCTACCGCTCACGGCGGATGCCATTGCCCTCGACGGTGCGGCATGCATCTCCGCGGGGGCTGCCGAACTTCACATACACCCCCGCGGCCCGGACGGACGTGAGAGCCTCCTGGCGGTCGATGAGGCGATATACGCCGTGCGGCGCGCTTGTCCGGGAAGTCTTGTCGGAGTGTCAACGGGCGCGTGGATAGAACGCGACGAGAAGCAGACGCGAGACTGCATCTCTGCCTGGCGGCAGCTGCCCGACTACGCCTCCGTCAATATCTCCGAGCGAGATGCTCCAGCGGTTATCGCGTTGCTGCACCGCATGGGTGTCGGCGTCGAAGCGGGATTGGCCACGGTCGCGGATGCCGAGCGATTTGTCACGCTTCCGGATTGCCATCGAGCTTTCCGCATCCTCATCGAGATCGAAGAACAGGACCTCGGAAAGGCTGACGCAATCGCGGATGGGATCGCGCAAGTTCTTGAGCGCGCGAATATCCTACGACCAGTCCTTCTACACGGGTTGGACGCGACCGCTTGGCACTTCGTCAACCGCGCGCATCAACGGCGCTGGTCTACGCGAGTTGGATTGGAGGATGGGTGCCAACTTACGAATGGTGAAATAGCGGGTGGGAACGCCGACCTCGTGGCAGATGCGCTTCAAATCTTTCGCTCGTAACATGCCAGATTGGCCTTCCATTCAGCACGGTAACACCTCGCTCGAATGGCAGCTTCGTCCGCATTTCGGCGGTCCCGTGTGCTGGCCATGGGCGACTTCTCACCCACCCATTGCGGTCTCCGAGGTGAGTTTCGATCTCTCGCCTTGAAGGAAGCAGAACCTGAGACCCCCGTCATTTGACGTCTGACGCAGTTGAGAGGATACGAACCGCCGGCCCACCAATAGCTTCGGCGGGAATGTCCGAGCGGTCAGTGATTGTTCGGCTCCTGCATCCATTGCGGAATGTCTCGCTTGGCATGTAGCACGCGCCACACATCGACATGATCTGGCTGGTCGCGATAGAAAATGAGATAGGGATATCGCTTCAGAGAGACACTCCGTAGGTCAGGCAATCCCAATTCGTATGCATATCGCAACGATCCGGCCTCCGGATGGCTCGCGATCGAAGCGTACGCCGCTTGAAGTGCGTCGATAAATCCGAGGGCGACCTCGGTTCCTGCTTCGCGTGCATAATAGTCAATGGCCGCCTCGACATCGCTGCGCGCCAACTGCCGCGGGATAATAGTCGTCACTTGCTGTGCTCACCACGAACTCGATCGCGCAGACTGGTGAAATAATCCGCGTCGACCGGCTCAGTCGGTGCGGACGAGGCTCCGTCAAGCAACAGCCTGCGTAACGCGAGGCGATCCTGATCTCGACGTATCAACTCCCGAATATACTCACTACTTGTCCCATAACCCCGTCCGGCGACTTGCTCATCGACGAAGCTCTTAAGGTGGTCCGGCAGGGAAATGTTCATTGTGCCCATGCAAGTGACTATACCGGTTTTGGCAAAAATTGGCAAGACCGGGCTTCCCTTCGACCACGAGACCGACGCCGCAATGCCGAATCCGCAGCATGGCAGTGACGCAGGTTCCCGTCGATACATTATGCGATTTCTCTAGCACAGCCTTTAAGCTCGACTTGTGACTCCCTTTCTGCTCCATTGGACGCAAGGACGGAGCATTTATGGAACTTCTGCAGCGTGAATAAGCGCCTCTCTGGCAGACGATTTTCTTTGGATTTCGAAGCGCTCTATCTGGTGCAGATAGAGGATGCGGAATGAAAAAAACCGAACGCTACCTCGCGAGACTTGCGCCACATGCGAGCACCCTAACGAAGGGTGGCGCCGCCCATCAGATCGGAGCGATCTGCTACCGAGTCAACGAAATGGGCGCCGTCGAGGTGTTGTTGATCACAACGCGCGCTTCGGGCCGGTGGACGATTCCGAAAGGCTGGCCCATTAAGAACCTGAAACCACACCAGGCGGCCGAAAGAGAAGCGTGGGAAGAGGCTGGCGTAGCTGGAAAAGCGAAGAAGCGAGCACTTGGCTATTTCACCTATTTAAAAACTCTCGACGACGGACACAAAACAGCATCGATCGTCGAGGTGTTCAGGCTGAAGGTGGACGAACTGCACCACAAGTTCCCGGAGCGAGGAGAGAGACAGATGGCGTGGCTGTCCCCGGTCGAGGCCGCCAGACGTGTGCAGGAGCCGGAACTGAAAGGGTTACTGCTGCGCATGCTCAAAGAACCCAGTAGCTAAATTCCGGCCTGGTGGCCTGATGGGCAGCACTAAGCAGAGATTGCGAGAAATTCACTCGACCAGCATCGGAAACCGTGCCCATATGGTTGAGCCGGAGCCGTCGTTCGGATCACGAAGAGGCGAACACAATGTCTTACGATTGGGATGGCAGGCAATCTCATCGAAAGAGCGTGATCAGGTTCCTCGCCGCGCTGGCGCTGCCAGCGGTATTGCTCAGTTCAGCGATTGCTGTCGCCGAATGGGCGAGAGATCCAACCGCTAAGACCGCGGCCACTGAAACGCCGGCAGCTCGGGCATGAACTCTTCGCTTGATCTGTAGCCAATTGAAGGGAACCTTCAAGGCCGGAGGTAGCCCATCCCACGTTTCCGGCACGTTCCTCTTATATCAGCGGACGTGTCGGCCATGATAGCATTGACTGGGAAAATCTTCCCTTCGTCCTCCAAAATGCGAGGCAATAGAACTTATCCGCGTGCGGAGCGTTTTTGCCCCGTGGAGCATACTATGGGCCGCCGAGACGTCATAGCCATAGGAGGTTCGCTTGGCGCGGTGGCAGCCCTGAAGCACTTGCTTGGCAAACTTCCGGGCGACTTCGCCGCCGCTGTATTCGTCGTCATACGTGCCGGCGCACGCGGAAAAGATCTACTCGCGAGATATTCAACATGACCTTCGCCGTCGCCTGAAAGCTGTCGATCGGCCGAGCGCCGGCCGTTGCCAACTTCTCGATCGTTTCCAAACGTGACGGCACATCGATAGAGTCGGTAGTTGGACGTTATGGGGCGCCCTGAAACAGCCCCCTGCTCCGATCAGGAGGCGTTCGGTGGCTGGTTAATGATCTAGGCCCAGTACGGAGCCAGGTTTGGAAACGTGGGCGATAAGTAGAACCAATGCACAATTGCGATAAGATGTTTCATCATGTCCGTTCTTGAGGTCCAATGTCTGAAGTCGATTGGCTGAGCCGTCTCCTACAAATCGTCACCGTAACCGGTCAGCTCGAGGTCCGCTGTGCCTATGGTGCGCCGTGGCGCGTGGCCTGGGGCCGGGCGGCGGCGAATGAAATCCCCTACCACGTCATCGTCAAGGGCCGGGCCATTTTCGAGGATCCGGAGACGAGAACAGCGAAGGAGTTGGTGAGCGGAGATATCGTGCTGCTACCTCACGGTGCGGCGCATGTACTGCACGACGGTAGCGGCCAGACGCCGGTCCCCACCCAGCAGCGCCAGGGAGCTGCCGGATGGATGCTGAGCGAGAACGATAGCCAGGGTGAGCAACTTGATTTGTTGTGTGGCCGATTTTTCATCGCCCCGCCCCATGATCAACTGATCCGTAATTATCTGCCCACAAATCTGGTGGCACGGACGATCGACGGCCTCGGAAAAGACGGGATCGGATCTGCTACCAATCAACTGGCCAGTTTGGTGGGCCTGATGCGAATGGAGTCCGCCGGCGATCGCGCGGGAGGACGCGCCGTTCTCAACGCGCTTTCTTCGGCCCTCTTCACATTAGTGCTGCGAGCTGCAAGTGAATCCGCGAAAGCCCCTGAAGGCTTGTTGGCCCTCGCCGGCCACCCACGACTGGCACCGGCAATTACGGCTATGCTCGCCGATCCGGGCAAGCCCTGGAAACTGCCTGATCTGGCGGACTTGTGCGGCATGTCGCGCGCCACATTCATGCGCCACTTTCAGGACAGGCTGGGTTGTTCGGCCCTCGATCTGTTGACTGATCTCCGCATGAGCCTGGCAGCCAACGAGTTGAAAAAGCCGAAGATCAGCACCGAGGCTGTGGCCGAAACGGTCGGCTATCAATCTGTTTCGGCATTCCGCCGTGTGTTTACTGAGAGAATGGGGATGACGCCCGGGGAATGGCGCAGACAAGCGCATACCGGCTGAGCGCGCGCGGACTAGGATCACCCGTAGGATTGATCCTTTCGCGCATTATTCTGATGCAAATCAGTCTCGATATTCTCGCTGACGGCCGTAATTTGGGTTCCGTAATCACTTGATGAGGGAGCCACCCAATGAACTACATCAGCAACGCAGCCAACGAACTGACGCCGACGAACGCCGTCATCGAAACCATCCTGAGCCGTAGTGCTGCCAAGTACTACGACACCGCCGCCACACTGAGCGACGATCAGATTCGCGACCTGGTGCGGATCGGCACGTCCGCGCCGACATCCTTCCACCTGCAGAACTGGCGGTTTATCGCCGTCCGTACGCCTGAGGCCAAGGCTCGGTTGCGTCCGATCGCCTGGAACCAGCCCGCGATCACCGACGCCGCCGTTACCTTCATCATCGTCGGCCAGTTGGCCAATGCTAGCACCGTTCCCGTGCGCCTGGCGCCGGTCGTGGAAGCCGGCATTATGCCGGCACATCTGGTGCCGGAATGGGAAATGCCCGCTCGCGGTCTGTATGACGATCAGCCGCAGCGCCAGCGCGACGAGGCGGTGCGCTCCGCTACCTTCGGCACCGCCGCAATCATCTATGCAGCCCGCTCGCTCGGCCTGGGTTCGACACCGATGATCGGTTTCGACGCAGAGGCCGTGCATCGCGAGTTCGGCCTGGCCGAACACGAAATCCCGGTGATGCTGCTGACGGTCGGGCCAGAGCGGGCCGGCAACTGGCCGCAGAAGCCGCGCATGCCGGTGGCCGATGTCCTGGACTTTGCATAATTCCAAACCGCTCAATCACTTATGGAGATTATAATGGCAAGAATTGCTGCTCTGACGCCGGAACAGGTGCCGGCTGAATCGAAACACACCCTCGATACGTTTACGAAGAACATCGGGTTCACCCCAAACATGATGGTGGCCTTCGCGCAGAGTCCTATCGCGTTCAACGCGTGGGCCACCCTGCTCGGCTCCCTGAGCAAGGCACTCGACGTAAAGACACGCGACAGCATCGGCCTTGCCGTCTCCGAGGTGAACGGTTGCAACTATTGCCTGACGGTTCACAGCTTCACCGCCGAACATATGGCCAGGCTGCCTGCCGATGACATCATCCTCGCCCGAAAGGGCCACGCCAGCGACCCGAAGCGGGATGCCGCTATTCAGTTTGCGCGAAAAGTCATCGGGACCCGCGGGCACGTCAGCGACGCCGATCTCAAAGACGTCCGCGATGCTGGCTATACCGATGCGAACATCATCGAGATCGTCGCGCTTGTGGCCATGTATTCCCTGACGAACTTCTTCAACAACGTGTTCGATCACGAGAAGGACTTTCCCCCCGTGACACCAGCGGCTCGATCTGAGTTTTCGCCTACCGCAACCTTTTGAAGCTGTTGGGATCAATCACATGAATATTCTCTATGTCGATAGCAGTCCGCGTCAGGAATCGCACAGCCGTCAGCTTTCGGCGGCGATCATCGAAAAGCTTCTTGAGGTTGCCCCCGGCGCGAGCATCACTCGGCGTGAATTGGGGGCTGAACCCCTGCCCCAAACCGAGGCCCTCTACGCCGCCGCGTTGGCGTCGCCGGCAACGTTGACCGCCCCGCCAATGGGTTCTCTAGATCTTTCCGAAGCGCTTATTCGGGAAGTCGAAGCGGCCGATGTGATTGTCATCGGAACGCCGATGCATAATTTGACAATTCCCTCGGTCCTCAAGGCGTAGGTCGACCAGATCCTGCGCGTCGGCCGCACAATGAAGTCAACGCCGGCCGGCAAGGTGAGAATGCTCCGGGACCGTTCGGACTTTATCGGCGCGGCTTCTGGTGGCTTCTTCACCGGTGAGCGAGCCAACCAGCCGGATTTTCTCACGCCCTATTTGTGGCTGGCACTCAGCTCCATTGGGCTGAGGACTCAACAATTTCTCCCGCTTCAAGGCACTGCCTTCCTGGATCGGAGTCAGGGGCCGTTAGCGAGGGACAAAGCGCTCGCCGCTCTCGACCTCACCGCCGCGGAGCATTTTCGAGAATTCCGCGATCGTCCTGCGGTGCTCTCGAGTACTGGCAGACCGTACCGCGATGTCCCCTCGCTCGGGCGACCGTCACCAGGAGCATTCTGAGGGCGCGCACAAGCTTCGGGCGCCCGCATCCTAACCCTCTGGCCTCCGCCGGACCATTGAATATGAGGCTCAGATGACCTTATCAAATCGTACCCCTTCTCAAATCGGCGCCAGGATTTCCGACAGATCAGCACCGCCTGATGACAGCGCCGTTCGGGACTGGCTTGGACCAGAGGCATTCGGCCATTGGACCGAGCTGCGGACCTGGATTGACGAATTCTATATGGGGGTTTTCGCGCCGGACTGGCTGTACGGCGGCAAGAACCGTGGTTGGTCCTTGCGCTATAAGAAAACGAAGGCGTTCACCACATTGGTGCCGGAATACCGGCGGTTTTCGGCTGTTGTGGTTATGGGTGGAGCAGAACGTGAGAAATTCGAGGAGCGGCGTTATGTCTGGCGCCCGCAACTGGTCAAGCTTTACGATGAAGCCAAAACATATATCGACGGAAAATGGCTGAGACTTGCCATCTTATCGGCAGACGATCTGCATGATGTGACGGAACTTTTGACGATGCAGCGCCCGCCACTGCCGCGCGGTTGAAGCCAAAATAAGGTGGGCTTGCCGCGCGAAATCACACAGCAATTCGACAACAAGGTCTTCGCGAAAGGCGTCAAGCCGATAACGAGTTGCGGGAGAGATCGAAAAGACCTTCCACGCCTGCAATTTACCCAAACAAACAAATACTGAGGAGACAATTCCCATGAAAGCGATCGTAGTGACCGACCAGGCTGCGGGAACAGCCGGAATGAAGCTGGTGGAGCGACCCGAGCCGCAGGCCGCGATAAACGACGTCGTCGTACAGGTCCATGCGGCGGGGTTCGTCAACACCGAACTGGATTGGCCTTCGACCTGGACCGATCGGGCCTTTCGTGACCGGACGCCATCGATTCTCGGCCATGAGCTGGCCGGTGTGATCACCGGGCTGGGCTATGGCACCACGGGACTGTCGATCGGCCAGCGGGTGCTCGGCCTGTCGGACTGGTATCGCGACGGCACACTCGCTGAGTACGTCGCTATGGAGGCCCGAAACCTCGCGCCATTGCCCGGCAACGTCGACTTCACGGTGGGCGCAAGCCTGCCGATATCTGGCCTGACCGCATGGCAGGGACTGTTTCAGCATGGCCGCCTTCGGGCGGGGCAGAGCGTCCTCGCACACGGCGCGGCTGGCGCCGTCGGCTCGATCGTGACGCAGCTTGCGCGGGAAGCCGGCGCCTATGTTATCGGCACCGGACGCGCCGCTGACCGCCAGAAAGCTTTGGACTTCGGTGCAAATGAATTCATCGATCTTGGAAACGACATCCTGGAAGACGTCGGCGGCGTCGATCTGGTATTCGACGTTATCGGCGGCGATGTTCAGAAGCGGTCCGCAGCGCTGATCCGGTCCGGAGGAACGCTTGTGACAGCCGTCGGACCGACGGACATTCGACCTGTGGATGGCCTGGCGGTTGACTTCGTCGTCGAGGCTGATCGTGCCCAGCTATCCGAGATCGTTCAGCGGGTCCGGGACGGAAGGCTGCGGACGAACATCGGCAAGGTTTCAAGTCTGGACGATGCGGTCGCCACCTTCAATTCGGCGGAGCGGCGCGCAGGAAAGACGGTCATTCGCGTTCTCCCGTGAGGACGCGGCGAGGATATTCGCGGGGCACTTGAACCCGTCGTATCTTCCCGACGGATTGGCCTCCACGCGCACTCCTTGGAGGGGTTCCTCTAGGGAGTGCGCAGTGCACACAAGATGCGCGTTCCTAGCGTCTCAGATTCGTTTACCCGATGGCCTCAGTCGTTCAGCGTTTTACAGAGGCGAGATATCTCTCACGCCCGATATCGCAAAGCGGCTACTGACCGTGCTCGATGGCTTGGTCGACCTCGGCAACAGACACAGCGCGGTGCTGAAACAAACTGATGCTTGCAAGTGAGTGCAAGGCAGGGTTTAGACTAGCGTTGTGAGAACCACGATAAGATGGCCGAGGTGCTTTCTGCCGACGGCAACTCTCTCCAGAATTGAGTTGAGACACGGACAGTCAGCACTCCGGCCCCAGAGGCGACTTCCATCCCTCGCCTCGAAAGGATTCGAAGCGCAGACCCTGCGATTAGGCGGACGCGTGATCCTGGCGCAAGCGGTCGACTTCCATAGCGCTTCCGACGACGCGCACTGCAAGCAACGTGAGGCGAAAGTCCGTCCCGCAAACGGGACAGCCCGTCCCGCCGAACGAAACAGAGGCGCCCAAACGGTCAACCTGGATGTTTGTGGATCGGATCGACCCAATAGACTTCCTCCGGCTTTTCCACCGGATCGACATCGGTGATATTGACCACGACCGCCTCGTTGTCGGATCGCACCAGCACGCATTCGAGCACGTTCTCGGGATCGGCATTGATTTCTTGGTGTGGCACAAAGGGTGGTACGTAGATGAAGTCGCCCGGGCCGGCTTCCGCGACGTATTCGAGCCTGTCGCCCCAACGCATGCGCGCCTTCCCGCGAACGACGAAGATTACGCTTTCGAGCGGACCATGGTGATGCACGCCGGTCTTGGCATTGGGCTCGATCGCAACGGTCCCGGCCCAAATCTTCTGGGCGCCAACGCGTGCATGATTGATGGCCGCCTGCCGATACATGCCGGGCGTCTGGGCCGTGTTGTCATCGAGCTGGTCCCCCTTGATGACGCGAACGCCGTTATGTTTCCACCGGTCCTCTGCCTGGTGGTCATGACCGTGATGACGAGGGTGATCCGACATGCTGGCCTCCGTTTTTCGGCATCGGGACCGCACCAGGTCCTAGATCGGCTCGCTAGAATTTAGCAGCCTATTGGTGCCGTTCAAAATCGTTTCCAGACGATACATTATGCGATCTTCTTGGCCAGACCGTGAATATCTTGGCAACAAGCCGTGCACAGGCCTCGTGGAAGAACGGTTCTCCCCCACGCCTAAGCGACGTCCACGCTTAAGTCTGTGAACGGCAGCCCTGCGCCCCTTTCAAGTCGTTTCGAACCAGTTTGCCTGCCCCGAAAGCGGCAGTTCTGCAAATTCCGAGGCAATCCGCCCCCTGATTCCGAGATGATGCCGCCCCCATCGGAAAGCATCTGGCGTGGGTGTTCTGCTGGTGTGAAGTTTCTTCCTTCGACGTGACGAGGAAGGAACGGGATGCCTGCGGAGAGACTGGAGATGCGGCGTGTCCGCGAGATATTGAGATATCGCTTCGAACAAGGACTTGGCCACAAGTCGATCGCGGTTCGGGTTGGAGCTGCGCCATCGACGGTGCGCGAGACGCTTCGGCGTGCGGCCATTGCGGAGCTATCGTGGCCGTTGGGTGACGACGTCAGCGATGCAGTCCTGGAAGCGGCGCTTTACAAGGCAGGCGGGACGAAGACGGGTCATCGTCGGAGCCCTGAGCCGGACTGGGCGCAGGTCCACCGCGAGCTGAAGCGCAAGCATATGACGCTGCAGATCCTTTGGGACGAATACATCAGCCGTTATCCGGAGGGCTATCGCTACAGTCGCTTCTGTGACCTCTACCGCGGCTGGGCGATGAAGTTGCCTGTGACGATGCGGCAGGATCACGCGGCCGGCGACAAGCTGTTCGTCGACTACGCCGGCGACACGGTCACGGTTGTCGTTGATCGGCTGTCCGGCAAGACACGGCAGGCGCACCTGTTCGTGGCGGTTCTGGGAGCATCCAGCCTTTCATATGCGCAGGCACGTTGGAGCGAGACGCTTCCCGACTGGATTGAATGCCATATCCTGGCGCTGGAGTACTTTGGCGGTGCGCCAGCCTTGCTGGTTCCCGACAATGCCAAGGTAGCGATCATCAAGGCCTGCCACTTCGATCCCCAGGTCAACCGGACGTATTGCGGGATGGCGGCCCATTATGGCAGCGCCGTCTTGCCGACGCGGCCGCGACGCCCGCGGGACAAGGCGAAAGTGGAAGCTGCGGTTCGTATCGTCGAACGCTGGCTATTGGGCCGGCTGCGCCATCGCATCTTCTATAGTTTGGCCGAGGTCAATGCGGCGATTGGCCAATTGCTCCATGATCTCAATGATAAGCGCGTTCTGCGCCGTGTCGGCGCCACGCGCCGCCAATTGTTCGAGGAGCTTGATCGTCCGGCTTTGCGACCGCTGCCTGTCGAACGTTATGTCTTTGCCGAATGGCGTATCCGGCGCGCCGGGCTGGATTATCACGTCGAGATCGAGCGGCACTATTATTCCGTTCCCTATCGCTTTGCCCGCGAGCAGGTCGAGGCTCGTATCACCGCCAATACGATCGAGATCTTCCACAAGGGCGAGCGAATTGCCGCTCACCGGCGCTCCAGCGGCAACGGCAAGCACACGACGATCCCCGATCATATGCCCTCTGCGCATCGCCGCTTTGCCGACTGGACGATTGAACGGATTCAACGCGAAGCCTCTGCGATGGGGCCGGATGTTGCGCTGTTGTGCGAGCGCATTCTTGCCGACAGGCCTCATCCCGAGCAGGGCTTTCGAGCTTGCCTCGGCATCATCCGCCTCAACAAGAGCTTCGGCCGCGACAGGGTCAATGCCGCTTGCGGCCGTGCGTTGGAGATTGGCGCACGAACCTATGGCTCGGTGCGATCCATCCTCGACAATCACCTTGACCGGACGGCTGCCTCAAATGGAGCGGCGCCGCATGAACCGATCCATCACGCCAACATCCGCGGACCTCGCTATTACCACTAAGGAGAACGAAAGATGCTTGCCCATCCAACACTGGATAAATTGAATGCCATGGGCCTGGCCGGCATGGCAAAGGCCTTTGGCGAACTTGTTGCCAACGGCGAAGCCGAACATCTCTCGCACGCCGAATGGCTCGGACTGCTGCTCGAACGGGAATGGAGCTCCCGTTACGATCGGAAGCTTGCGGCACGCCTCAGGTTTGCCAAGCTTCGCCACCAGGCCACCCCAGAAGATGTCGACTATCGCGCCGACCGCCGCCTCGACCGTGCTCTCTTCATGAAGCTGCTCGGTGGCGACTGGATCAACGCCCATGACAATCTGGCCATTTGCGGCCCCTCGGGTGTCGGAAAGAGTTGGTTGGCTTGCGCTCTCGGCCACAAGGCTTGCCGAGACGATCGCTCAGTTCTCTATCAGCGTGTCCCAAGGCTGTTTGCCCAGCTTGCGCTCGCGCGTGGTGATGGCCGCTACGCCCGCCTGCAACGAACCTTGGGCCATGTTCAGCTCCTGATACTGGATGATTGGGGGCTCGAGCCGCTCAACGAACAGGCCCGCCACGACCTGCTGGAAATCCTCGAAGATCGCTATGGACGCAAATCAACGATCATTACCAGCCAACTTCCCGTGTCCGCATGGCACGGCGTCATTGGCGACCCAACCTACGCCGATGCCATACTCGACAGGTTGGTCCACAATGCCCACCGCATCGAATTGAGCGGCGATAGTCTGCGCCGAAATCTACCGCGCAAAGCTTGACACCTCGCCTGAATGAACTGACAACAATCATCGCCTGCAGACCCCACTAAACAGGGGGCGAGATCATCCCGGAAACCGGGGGCGCAATCATCTCGGAACAAAGGGGCGGCTTCATCGGAATCGGCAGCAGTTCATCCGCGGGTGCGGCAAACCGACTACAATGACGAACTGACGGGAATGCTGGCTTTCGACGGATCAATCTGTGCGCGCGAGCTGCGGCTTTGAGGGCAAAATCGGTCGAAATGTCGCGGCGACGGACGAAGTACCACTTCTATCCCGCCTGGTTAAGAGGCGATCGAAGAGCACTTTTGGGAGGACCGAACAGGCTGCCGCTGCGCTTCAAAGCGATCGAGAGCCGGCGCTCAATTGCTCGCCCACTCCGCTCGATTCAAGCCAGGGACCGAGCACCTCAGCGGTTTGCTCGATCAGCACTAACGGGTAGCGCTGCGGAGCGCGCAGGCGGGCCAAGGCCTCACCTAGCTCGGCACCGTCGATGGATTCATCTTCTGCGGCGTGGGCCACGGCATTCTGAAGCCACAGTGCCACCTCCTCCATCCGCGCGCCGCCATTGCCGAACCAGTAGGCGAAATGCAGCCAAACGTGCCCGCGCAGCATAGGAAACTCCAGCGCGGCGAGGTATTGGTCGAGATCGAGCGCAAACTCGTAGAACGATGCCATCCCCTCGAGCAGTTGCCAGCGATCGGGCCTCGTCAGCCAACCTCCAAGCCGTGCAGGCTGTTCAAGCACCCGACGGAATTCATCGATATGGGTGTCGAACACATAGAAATCGTCGAGCAATTCGATGAAGTATCCAATCACATCGTTGGAAATGAAGCGAGCGTTAAGGTGGAGGAAT